>DAIDMR010000055.1 GCA_027448865.1 Vampirovibrio sp. | reverse complement strand
CTCCTTGAAAAACCACGTAAAAGACTTCGCCCAGTTTACCCGCATCCAGCAAAACCGACGGCTGGTGTTTGCCGATGGCTACACCTACCGGGATATCTGGGAAGGATTTGTGGTGCAGGAGCTGCTGCACAGGCTTGCCCCCCTGCCAGAAGCGCAATACCTGAAGCAAACCAACGTGTGCGGCCAGGTAGAATACATCGCCCTCAAAGATTTATACGCACAACGCGCCCTGTTCTGCCTGCGGGTTCGGGGGAAAGCACTGCCGGCCACACATGGCGGGCCACTTCGCCTGATGGTGTTTGACCGCTACGCCCACAAAGGCCTTGGACAATTGACAAAACTGGAGCTGGTCGCCGAGACCGGAGAAGGCCACTTTGCCAACAAGGGCTATCATCCCGATGCCTTGATCCAGCCGGGAAATTACTACGCCTGCGACCTCCAACGGATGGAAACCATTCAGGCACCGGGCGAAGTATTGCAGTGGTAACCCAGGGAACCGCATAACCTTCACAACGTCATTGCTCAGGGTTATCACTTTTTGCGAAATTGATGATATCTGATTGAGGCGTGTTAACTTTTACAAACTTTCATCAACCCTTCAGAAATTGGTCGCCATACCCCGGTTTTATTGGGATAATGTCTTACAGGGTTCTCATTGGCGCCCGCCAGCAACAACAAGGCAAATCACACCATGAAGTATCGTAAGCCGTCAGCATCCTGGGCTTTTAGGCAACATCTGGCCATGGGGCTGGCAGCCACTATTGCTGCAGGCACACTTTCAGCAAGCCCTGTGCTGGCAGCTGGCAAGAATATGGCCGCTTCACGTGATTTTTTGCCCCCCATCGCAACCATTAATGCGCGTTTGGTGGAACAGGCCGTCACCGAGACCAATGACCTCCTGGAGCCGGTGGCATTATCCGCCGTGCAAACCCCGGTATTGCACGCCACCCCCAAGGTGGAAAAACTGGATACAGACCTCAGCGCCCAGATTAAAACCACTCAGGTGGAGAGCCTGATAGAAATCCAGAGAAAAATAGACGAAGCCGATTTGGAATCCTTGTGGGAAGCCACCGTGGAAAAAAACCCGGTCATTCGGTTCTCCCTGGAAAAACTAGCCACCCCGGCTGATTTACAAACCAAGCAATCCAGCCGTTTTATGACCAAAACCCTGAACATGCTCATTTCAGGAGCCACCATGGTGCCTGCCATGCTTCCGGGAAGCGGCATGTACCAAAACATGGGCAGCATGGCTGTCGGCAACGCGCTACAGAATCTGGTGAATGGCAAAACCCAAATCAACCCCAACAGCTTATCCGCCACGGAGCAAATTCAGCTGGCCGGGTTGATCGATCAACTCAAGCTCCGGCTCATCCACAATTACCAGGATTACAAGAACACCTTGCAAAACCTGGCCCAAAGCCACGCCATTACCACCAAAAACAACCACTTATACTCCAAAGCACTGGCCTCCAAGAATGATTTGGCCATTATGGCGGCAGGCTCCGCCTATTATCAGTCTCTGCTGAGCGAAACCGCATTGCGGCAAAAAGCCAAGCTAAACCGGCTACAACTGGAGCGTCTGGCTGGCCCGGAAGCCGTCCAGCGACTGGAGTTGGCCGTACACGTGCCGGAATACGCAACCACAGCCCTGACCACCCCGAACATTGAACCGGGCAACCTGAACACTCAGGAACTGAAGCGTGAGGAATTCATTGGCCCATCCCCCATGGAAAGCGTGCTGCAAAGCAGCACGGCCAAAACCAGTGAACTTATTGGCCCCGAACTACCGCCAGCCAAAATCCGTATGCCCAAGCAAAACGCCCGTAAAAAACCACAAAACAACGAGCCGCTTCAGCCTATGGAGATTGGGCCACAACTCAATGAAAGTGACGCGCATCATTCACTAGAACTGCCCAAGGCCATTTCGCTGGTTCAGGATCCCCCCGCCCAGACAGGAGGCATTGGACTGCAATGAACGGGCATCCAGCCTCAACGCATAAACATTGGCTCATTCACAGCCTGCTCCTGTTGCTCATAGCACAGGGCGGCATTGCGCAGGCTGCTAAACCCGCACAGCCTGAAGTCAAGAAAACCACAGCATCGTCCACCAGCAGCGCTCCTGCCAATAAGCCCAAGTCCGCCTCCCATCGAAAGGAACCCAAACCGGTTATTGATGAGGAAACCCGTAAAAGCATTACAGAAGCGGCACTGAAACTGGACCAGGAAATCCGCAAGCAGATGAATCAGACGGCGGACTCGATTCAGCGGGAAGATCAAGGTATTTACAATGAAGTGCGGGACGATGAAGAATTGGCCCTGACCGATATTGGCATGCTGTGGGAAGCAGCCGTGGAGCGCAGCGGAACCATTCGCTACGCCATTGAAAAACTTTCTCGCCGGGATGCCACTGGCAAACCCGTGGAAGCCGATAACTTCTCCAAACGCATGATCGGAAGCCTGGTACATCTGGGCGGCGTAGCAGGCAGCATGTGGACCGGTACACCCGCAGGGCTGATTGGTTCAGGCATGATTCAGGACATGATGGCCGGGAACCCGTCCGACTCGGCCCTGTCCAGAGTAACAGACGCCGACATGGTCATTCTGGCCAAAGAAGTCGAGGAACTGCAAAGTCAGCTCATCACCTTGTATTACAACTACAAGCACGCAAAAGAACGCTTGGCGTTGGCCAAAGAAGCTGAACAAATGATTGAAAAGCACGGCAATCAGGCCGAAAACAGTAACAATACCGCAGAGGCGCTCAAGCCACTCATGCAATCCCTGGTTGAATCGGCCAGACAGGAAGTGCAAACAGCTGAACAAAATTACAACAGCAGCCGGGTCGCTCTCAGCGGACTCGTTGGCCCTGCCGCCATTTCTGCCTTGGAACAGACTTCAAAAAAAAGCGCCAGTAGCAAACTGTAAACCCACAAACCCGAATAAACGAAAACACAAAAAAAGAGGTCAAAATGACCTCTTTTTAGATTATTTAAAAACTACCTGGCAATGCACCTGCTTATTCGGCAGCGGCTGCTTTGGCCTTCTCGGCAGCTTTCTTGGAGAGCTTGTCGCGTTTGACCACTTCCAGCTTAATCAGGTTGCCATTGTCATCGGCCTTCTCGATCAGCTTTTTAGCAGTGTCGCTGGGTTGAGCGCCTTTGCGGATCCAGTCCATGGCAGCTTGCTTGTCCAGTTTCAACTCTTTGGAGATTGGATTGTAATACCCCAACTCAGACAACGGCGCGCCATCCCGGCGATTACGAATATCGGTAACCACAATCCGGTAGAAGGGACGGTGTTTGCGACCCTGACGCTTCAAACGAATCTTAACCATAAATGGGGGAATCTCCTAGTTATACACGTGGACACACTATTTAAGGTACATTTGTAGCACAAAGATGTTTTGAGTTACAAGCGACTTTTTCTTTGGTTACGCAAGGCGTTCAGAAACACCAGATTTCCAATGGCTACATAGGTCAGGAACAGGATAGAAATGGTGTTGATCATCCAGGTATTGTGGCCATCACTGATAAATCCAGCCGTCCAGGCATTGCCGTTTTCAGCGGTCACCAGGCCGTAAATAGAAAGCAGCAGCATGTAAGCACCCAGCAAGTGAGGCACCAGACACACTATGGCCACCGCCACCAGGAATTCAACAATCAACAACAAGCCATAACCGCCCCAAACCACGTCCGAGGCGCTGAAGTAGTTGTGCATCATACCGGACAGAGTCAGTGGAATGGCATTCATTAACAGAAAGCAAGAAGCAGGCAAAATGATAGGCCAAAACTCCTTGAAAAACCACGTAAAACGACCGCCAGCGGTACTGACGTCAAAATGATGCTCTTCGGAATGCTCCGGGTGATTAGACATGATCAATCTCTCCTACTAACTCTCTGCAATAATACCAAAGCTAGCGATCAATAGTATTAAGGCAAAGTAGAAGAGATAAAACCAAACATATTTGATAAATAGAGAAATATCCTTGCGATCTTCCATTTCAATCTCTTCCTCTGGCTACTTGGCGGCCTTGGCAGTGGACTTTACTTCGGGGGCGGGTAAGGACTTGCAGTCCTCCACAAACTGCCCCACCAGCTCGCTCAGCTTATCGTATTCAACTGCCGATAGCCAGTAGCCTTGAACACGACGCTTATCCACGCTGGGCTTTAACTTGGGCATCCGTTTGCCAATCAGGCGATCCCGGCAAAACTTGTTTCCTTCACGATAGTGACAATCACCCATACGACAACCCAGAGCAAAAGTACCACTGGCACCGTTTTTGAGCGCCGTTTCCAGCATAACCGGTTGAATCTGGCCACTGCAAGGGACGCGAATGATTTTGACAGATGGATGATCCAGCATGTTGCCTTCATCATCCAGGTGACCTTTAAAGTCCACGCTCCGCTCGCAGACCAGGCCAATCAATTTGGGATTCTCAGTAGTCATTAGCGATTTCCTTATTAAGAAACTGTCAGAGCGGCTTCAATCTCAGCCAGTACATTGTTTGTATCCCGGCGGGGGATTTCAATGGCCTTGAAGGCGCAGGCGCCTACGCACAAACCACAGTTCGCGCAACGTCCCGGATCCACAACAGCCAACCGCTTGAAGCGGGTGCCATCATTGCCACGATCAACCATCTCAATAGCCTCATAGGGGCAATCGTTGTAGCAAAGTGAGCAACCCGTACAATTTTCACGGGTAACCACCGCAAACTGATCGCGCAACGCTTTCTTTTGCAGGTAAGGCAGAATCAACAAGCCCACCGGCACAGCAATCACCAGCAACACAACCAATAAGGGGGCCACATTGTGCGCCGCCAGATACTGGGGCCAGGCGTACAGCAAGTCAAAGTAGACATTCGGACTCACCGCTGTGAGCAGGGGAGCCGCAGCGGGATCCGACATGTTGGTCAGAACACCCAGCTCCACCGGGAAAGCGGCGGAAAACAGGAACAACACACCGGACAACATAACCACCAACGCCAGGGGGGGTTCAGAAACCGGACGGGTAATGCGCAGATAGTGCAGCCACAACATGAACATCATAAACAGCGGAATGCCCAAGTGCAGAAACATCATCCGGGTCAGGGTGTAATCGGTAATCATCTTGCCAGCCATCAAGGCTTCAGCCAGAGCGCCACCCACAAACGGGGTTTTACCCACCAGGTTGAAGGTCATATTGGCCAGCGTCACAGCCTCCTGATCCCAGATCAGAAGATATCCGCTCAAGCCCACAATAAATGTAATAACCAGCAAAACCACACCGGTTACCCAGGGGACGATGCGGTATTCCCGGTAACGATCGGTGAACCAGACCCGGAACATGTGCAAAATCACAAAAATCATCATGCCATCACTGGCGTAACGGTGAATCGATCGGAACAGGTTACCAAACGGCAACTCGTAAGTAATATAGCGGACGGAAGCATAAGCAGTCGCCAGCGTCGGCTGATAGTAGGCAAACAAGAGCAAACCGGAAATAAACAGGGCCCAGATAAAAAAGTTGGGCAAAGCCCCGTGATAGTAAAAAGGATTGTACTTTTGAGAAAAAAGTTTGTTTAAACCTCTCTCAAGCCAAAGTGTGGCATTCTGTAATGGTTCGGTGTACACGGGCTTAACTCCTTTTTAGCACGTCTATTGCTTGTTTTTAGGCTCATCCAACGCAGTAGAGATCTCTTCCTGCGCACCTAGCAAAATATAAGAAATACTAACGGCGAATAACACGACCCCGATGGCCAGACTGTACTGCTGCAAACCGGGTTTGATCACGGCTTCAAACTGCTTGGAAATAGCCAGTGGATTAAAGATCTCCTGGGGTTGCCCGCCAACCATAGTGACCAGCCAGACGCTGCCTTCGGCGTTAAACATGACCCATAACCCAAACAGCGAGGCAACGGCAATCAGCAGAGCGAACAAATCTCTCCAATTGTTTTTTGATGAATTCATTGATTATTTCCTTTTTTCTCAGAACTGATTCTCAGCAAGAAACCTTTCCGAATCATCCAATCAAATAACTTTACCGGTTTTTGCACGTTACCCTTGTGCTTTTCCTGAACGTAGCTGTCGTAAGCCAGGATGCCGATTGACTGAAACAGAAGCACCATTACCAGCAGCCACAAACCAGCGTTTAGCCAGGTGGGCTCCAAAGTAAAGATTTTGAAGGTCTGAAAACCCAGAGATGCGATGAAAGTGGCCAAAAGAAAGAAGAACCACCAGGCCATCCTGCTCAAAGGCTTCTGCCCAAAATCATGCTCCTGTGACAACCGAGACATCTTAGGCACGGGCTCCTTCGGGTTGCAAAGTGCCCAGACGGGCTTCGCGCTGAGCCCGGTCGATCCAGAAAAGGAAACCGGCAATCAGCATTTGAACCACGGCAAAGCCAAACCACAACATGCTCCAGTATAAATTGGAGAAGTTGATCGATACGGACGCGCCCTGGAACATCATGGCAAACCAGGCTTCCAGGCTATGGCCGCCAAAGGCGCCCGCCAACTTGGTGTTTTCAACCACCAGATGCCAGAAAATAAGATAGAAAGTGCTGGTGACCAAGTTAAACAGCACCCAAACCGTCATGGGTAAGCGCTGCTTGTACATGGCCCAGTGCCAGAACTGGCCAATGGTGATCATGCCAATAAGGTGAGCGAACCAATAGGGTGGGTCTGTTTCAATGTTGGCCATGTTGGCGATGATGAGCATGGAGAAAACCACAAACTCAATCGCTGCCATAATGCCGATGGTCGTAAACAAGGGACGCTTCAGCCAGTTTCTCTCAGGGCCGAAATCCAGAAAGGTCAACCCAATGGTCACAAAGGGAATACCCAGTGTCCAGATAGTGGCCCAATAAGGATCCATGTACTTCAGCAGCTGATACAAGGCCAAAAAGTACCAGTCGGACAAAATAGGCAGGGGGGTCACTTCTGGGTTGGCCCGTGTTCCCGATTCCGCCGGGAAGATAATGGCCGTGAACACCAACATGGCAATCACCAAAAAGACCAACGGCTTCTTCAGGTTGATGCGCTTCAAGCGATTTTTGTAGAAGTAGATTTCTGAAATGACCAGCAAAATCAGGGATAGAGCGAAGTGCAGGGAGTAGAACCGGGTCATGGTCGCCTGACCAATGGAACTACCGCCCATCAGAATCTGCGAGGTACTGAATCCTTGGTGGGTGATATTTCCCACCAGCTGGGTAACCGCACCAATCATGTTAGGGATGAGCCAGGAATTTTTGTAATTCGCAAAGTCCCAAGGCCAGGCCCAATTAGCAGGTGTAATGTCCAGGTAAGTTGGGAAGGTGGCAAAAACCTTGGTTGCCCAGAAGGCACGCTGGTTCCAGATGAGCAGGTAACCGCTCAAACCGGAATACATAGCGATTACCAGCAACAAAATACCTAAAATAAAAGTCAATTCACCCTTGTTCTTGTATTCGGCGGTAAACCACATACGATAGACCCGCAAAGTGGCCGCGATGATCATGGCGTCTCCACTGTACTTGTGCATACCCCGCAGGATGGAGCCCAATGCGTTGTGAGAAAGCAAATCCACGGAGTTGTAGGCCTGAGCGGTGGTTGGCAAATACAAGGATACGAGAATGACACCGGAAATAAGTACCAGGACCCAGCACAGGTAGTAAAGACCGCCCAGCTGATACCAGGGAGACTCCGACTGGAGATCCACCTTGGTTTCGTCGAACAAATCAATCTTTTGCACACGCTCCATCACCCAATTAAAAGCCTGGGCTGGAAGCTGCCTGGGATCAAACGTATTCGTGGCTACCATTTACGCAATACCTCCCGCTTCTAATGCGGTAATAACAAGCTTTGAACCTTGCATGTCATACTGGAAATGACGCGGTGGACGAGGAGCTGGCCCACTCACCACTTTCCCAGCCAACAATTGACCGCTGACTTCCTGAGATTGCAGTGGATCGTAAACACTCAAGTGGCAAGGACAGGCAAACATGGGATTCTTGGCAGATGGGTAGTTATATGCCGCTGCCTCAGCCGGATCCGGCAAGAAGTTGAAAACACAACCCATGTGGGGACAAATACGACTGACCACAATAAAATCAGGTTTGCCGTCTTTGTCTTCCGGCAAGCGAACCACAAACCCGGGGATTTTACTGGCCTGAAAGTGCTTAAACGTATACTCTTTGCTCTGCTGGCTAAAAGTAAACGGCTGATAAGACCACGGTGTAGGAAACATAGACAAGTCAAACTCCACACTTCTCTCAGCCTTGGGCATATCGGGTTGCTTGACCAAACCGGAAACACCGTGCCAATCCGTCGGCTTCCCTTTGAAATCCCACGAAGTGGTTTTTAAAGGGCCTGAAGACGGCCGCAGGTAGCGGAACAACGGAGAGACAAAAAGAGCCAATGCGCCTAAAACGGGGATACTGACAATAATTTTTAGAAAATCTCGTCGGTTCATTTTAGAGAGCCCCTCCTTGTTTCTCATTTTTTGAGGCAGATCCTTCCCGAACCACGGACTCAGCAGGCACGGGGCCGACATGAGTCATTCCACCCGTAATGGGGTCGGCAGGCATAATGCGGTAGCGAACCCCTTTGTCAGGAGCGTGATTCAACATGGCCTCCGTCCAGGGACGGTTGGTGGGCAATGGCGCACAGGACTGGATAACACCCAAACCGGGCGGGGGATTTTTAGCCTCCGGCAGATCCGGGTTCAAATCGTTATCGTAAGCCCAAGCACGCACATAGCGAACCAGATTGGTCAGCAATTTTTCATCAAAGACAAAAGTGGGCTTGCCCGTTTCTTTATCCAGGTTTACGTCCCCATACCAGGCGGGCATAGCGGATGGGTAAATCCCTTCACACAAGTACTTCAGCAATTGAGCGTCCGTCCGGTTGTAAACACGGCTGTATTGCTGGAAGTTAGCCGGAGCCGGCTGTAAATTCTTGAGTTGAGGCGCATCGTGCAGTTCATGGTTTCCCGTCTTGCCTGTGTGTAGGAAGCCATCACCCTGCCCTTTGGAACCGTGGCAGACGGCACAGTTTCCACCAAAAATGCCCGCCATGTCCTGCTTGGGATCCGGGGATTTCATGTCCCCCGCACCAGCCAGGTAACGCGCATAGAAAATAGCAGACCAGCGCTCATCGGCATTCAAGACATTCCTGAAAGCCGGGTGACCCTTGGGAAGGAGTTTTTTACGCTCTGGCGTGAGTAGTTCCGGCACCGGTTCGCCATGCTGGTTCACCAGTTGCTTTACTTCGCCGCGAGTCAGGAAACGATACATATCAATGGGTGTGGTATACGCCAGATCCACTTTCACCTTTTGGGTTTGCCAGAAAGAAGTGGCGTGGCACTTCACACAATGCTGCTGAAAAACCTCCCGGCCTTTCATTAAGGAAGGAGGTTTAGAAGGAAACGCGAAATCCTCGGCGCTCATCTGTTGATTAAACACCGGCTGGGCGGCAATGGTAGCTTTGCCCAAGCTCGCCTTATCCGGAGCGTTACCACATCCACTCAATAAAACAGTGGACGTGATGGCTGCAACCAAGGCCAATGCCGATAGTGGCGGTCGCTTTTTGAAAGTCTGCATTTTAAACGAGAAGTCCATTTAATATAGCCTTTTTGCTTAATATCCAAAAAACTGAATCCATGATATGGAGGCCCAGCCTACAATCAGGATAAAAAATAACCATAAAAACCAGGGAACCTTGTGCTCGCCAACTTCAAACTCATCATAAGGCTTGGGTAAAGCCGCCTCATTGGGGTTGGCTGATTGTCCGCTTGTATTGTTCTCTTCAGACATAAAGAAAAACTCCGCTCCGATTAATCATCTTGCAGCATGCGAAACTTGGAATCTTCCAGATTATCCAGCTTGCCATTTCGAGAAGCCCAAAACATGGCCGCAAATGCTATCAGGAAAAACAGACCGCAAATAGCGAAAGCTGCGATATAACCAGGTCCGATACCACCAGAAAGACAGGATGGGCACATAATTAATGTCTTCCGCCTCCAAGTTGCTCAGGATACTCGTCCTTGATCTCCGTCAACCGTGAAATCTGCTCGTAGTTTTTAGACATGACATCCGGCTGATCCAACTGAGAATAGTTTACAACTTCCACCTCGGAAGATGGGGTAGCGGCATTAACCGGTAAGGTTTTGATGAACGCCACCAGATACGCTAGCTGCTGCTCGCTCAAACTACGTCCCCAACGGGGCATCCGGGTTCCGGTTACCCCTTCTTTCAAGCGCCAGTAGTAAAGGGCGTCGGTATAACCCTTGTAAAAAGGCCGGGTCAGGTTGGCGGGTTTTTTAATCATGGAGGAACTGACTGGACCATTCCCTCGACCGGTTACACCATGACACTGGGCGCAGTTTTGCATGTAAATACCGCGACCGGAGTTGGCAATGGCCGAGTTGTTGGTGTCTACGTTCTTGGAAATACGCTTCCACTCATCCCGCATCTCCTGAGGGGCTTCCAGCCAGGTCAAAGGATCCTGAGCCGGAGCGGCAGCATGGCCCCCCGCCGTTGATTCATGGGTCGGTTTTTTACGACGACGGGCTGCCAATTCACGCTCTTTGCCCAGTGTCTGCAAATAAGCCACCAGATCCTTCATTTCGCTGTCTTTCAAATAACTGAAAGAGGGCATTAAAGAACCGGGTTTCACAGAACGGGGTTGAACGTGGTGCGCCCAGTGCCAGGCATCCGGGTATTTACCACCAATGTTGGACAGGTCGGGGCCAGTCCGCTCGGTACCTAACAGGTGAGGGGTTTCATTCAGGTAATCACCCGCCTGAACCATCTCACCCATTTCACGATCCTGGTAACGGACAAACTGGGTGTGGCAGTAGACACAACCTTCCCGTTTATAAATTTCCCGACCCCGCCATTCACTGGCCGTGTAGATGTGCGAAGCGGCCGTGGCTTCCGGCTGGAAGGTGGTGGCTGGCAAAATGGCCGTGACAAAAATGATGGTTAGAAAGATCAGGGCCACAAAGACAGCGGCAATCAGGTAGTTAAGAATTCGAGGTTGCATAGTCGTCTTTTCCTTAAATAGTCCTTGCGTTCGCCCTATACGTAAGCGATTCCGGTCGGAGACTCCGGCAGCGGCTCAGCCGATTTGGAGAAGACCGTTTTGTAAATGTTCAGCATGTACAGCACCTGGCCGGCAATCAGCAGGAAGCCGGACACTGTCCGCACGATAAAGTAAGGCACCATTTCC
Source organism: Vampirovibrio sp. (assembly GCA_027448865.1). Lineage (GTDB taxonomy): Bacteria > Cyanobacteriota > Vampirovibrionia > Vampirovibrionales > Vampirovibrionaceae > Vampirovibrio. Next base: position 4,149 of record DAIDMR010000055.1, on the reverse strand, counting down.
ATCACCCACTGATCGTAAGGCAGGGTGAAGTGCCAGCCAGCGGCCTGAATCAGACCGGCAATAGTCAGAGACAACATCATCACAATCCAGCCGATAAAGCTGAGCCAGAAGTGCCAGATAGCCAAGGAGCGACTGTAGATTTTGCGACCCGTGATTTTGGGAATGATGAAGTAGGAAGCCGCAAACACAATGAAAGAGAAGGTGGCCAACAGGGCCAGGTGAGCGTGACCCACCACCCAGTTAGAAAAGTGCAGGTACCAGTTGATAGACCGGGTAGCCTGGAAGGGCCCCTGCATACAGGTCAGCAAGTAAGCCAAACCGGCAGCCATGGCAAACCGCATGGGGATGTGATCAGCCATCAGGTGCCACTTGCCCTTCAAGGTCATAAAGAAGTTGACCTGTACGGTTAACACCGGGATCAACAAAAACACACTAGAGATAACGGCGATGGCCTTCAACCATTCCGGAACAGGGGATTGCAGAATGTGGTGAGTCCCCGTTGGGGCGTAGAACATCCCAATCGTCCAGAAACCGATCATGGACAAGGTGTGACTGTACAGCGGATTACCGGAAAAACGCGGTAACAGGTAATAGAGAATACCCACACCACCCACGGTAAACCACATCCCCAGAATGTTGTGCCCGTAAAACCAACCGGCAATGGCGTCGTTCAAACCCGTAAACTGCACAAAAGCCCGGTTACCAATCACATACACGATGGGGAACCAGAACAAAGCGCCCATGAAGTACCACAAACTCACGTACCACTTCTTTTCGGTACCGGTGAAAATGGTCATGTAAACGTTCAGACCAACCAGCAGCAGGGCGCCCAGCACCAACCAGTCAAACGGCCCGTTCAGCTCAGCGTATTCTCTGCCTTCGGTGTAACCATTCAGGATGCTGTAGACACCCGTAAACACCGTCAGATTCCAGAGAAAGAGGGTAATATTTCCCAGACGCTCAGACCAGAGACTCTTGCGTCCCGCCAAAACCGGCACGATGTAATACATACAGGAGACATAACCCATGGACAGCCAGCCAATCAACACCGTGTTAATATGCGCTGGACGCAAACGCCCGAAAGCCAGTTGGGGAATCCCGTGGATCAAATCCGGGCTATACATCAACAGCGATGCAATCAGGCCAAATAACATGCCAAACACCAGGTAGAATATGGCACAAATCAAGAAGTTTCGGCTGGCACTAAAGGGCTCGTCACTAAATACGGCGCGCCATAGGTTGGTAAGGGCTTGCATAAACTTGGTTTTTCTCCAGGATAAGGCTTACGAGGGGATCAATTTGATACCTTTAATATTCCATCAATAATATAAACACGGGGAAATCAAGTGGAATATGCGGAAACACATACGCCGATCGACTCCAGACCCAAGTTCAATCCAGAACAACATACCAAAAAAATTAAAAGTATACCCGGATCAGATCAACACACTTGGGCTTACCCCTTTTTGAAAGGAGAAAATACCAGAGAGCACCGTCTTGTGGGCATGGCAAGCCCTGACTCAATAGCACCTTCCATCACCTGCCGGTCAACAAATGGGCTATAATGGCACTATGGTTTCAACACCCTTACTTTCAATCCAGAATTTGTCGGTCACCTTTCCCACCGACGACGGCCCGGCTTACGCCGTGAATCACTTATCGCTGGATTTAGAACCGGGCAAAGTGCTGGGGGTGGTTGGGGAATCCGGTTGCGGAAAAAGCATGACCAGCATGGCCATTCTGCGCCTGATCCCCCGGCCCGGTCGGATTGCCGAGGGCAGCATACACTTCAACGGACAAAATTTGCTGAACCTGAATAACGAGCAGATGCGAAAGATTCGGGGGGCCCAAATCGCCCTGATCCCGCAAGATCCCCTGACCTCCCTGAACCCGGTGTACACCATTGGAGAGCAGATTACGGAAATCCTGACCCTCCATCAGGGGCTAAGCCAGAAAGATGCCACGCGCAAAGCCTCTGAACTGCTGGATATGGTGCGCATCCCCAACAGCAAAGACCGGTTGAATGATTACCCCCATCAGTTTTCAGGGGGTATGCGCCAGCGGGTCATGATTGCCATGGCGCTCAGCTGCACCCCGTCCCTGCTGATCGCCGATGAACCCACCACGGCCCTGGATGTGACCGTGCAAGCCCAAATCCTGGAACTGCTTCGAGAGATTCGCAAAGAACACCAGACCGCCATTTTGCTCATCACCCATGATTTGGGGGTGGTGGCTGAAATGTGCGATGAGGTAGCCGTCATGTACGCCGGTCGGGTGGTGGAAAAAGCCAGCGCCTACGATTTGTTTAAGGCTCCCAAGCACCCTTATACCCTTGGCTTGCTGAATTCTTTACCCACCATGACCCGTAGTCGACTGGAGCCCATTGAAGGCCAGCCCCCTTCCATCACCGCAATGCCACCAGGTTGCAGCTTTGAGCCACGGTGCCAGAAACGCCTGCCGGTGTGTCCCTCCCGCTTTCCCCAGGAGGCCCAACTGAGCGACTCTCACTCCGTGAGCTGCTATCTGTATCCGGGGAGCTTTTACCCGGAGCAACTCACGACGCAAACCAGCAGCTAAGGACGAACAGCGGGCCCAAACGCCTCTGGCAGCAGCTCCGTCACGGTTAAAATCCGCAACTGCCCGTTGCTTTCATCCGTCATCACCACCGGGGTATGCGGCGATAAAAATTCCGCCAGGACTTGCCGACACGCCCCACAGGGGGTCACCGAACCGTGGGGACGCCGACTGGCCCACACGGCAATGGCCTGAAAGTCCCGATGCCCTTCACTCACCGCTTTGACCAAAGCGGTTCGCTCCGCGCACAAGGTGAGCCCGAAGCTGGCGTTTTCCACATTCACGCCAGTAAAAAGGGCTCCGCTGGCAGTCAATAAGGCCGCCCCCACCGGAAAATCGCTGTAGGGCGCGTAGGCATTCTCCGCCGCTGCCTGCGCGGCATTCAGAAGTGACTGGGTTTGCTCAGCGGAAATGGACATTAAAACCCTGCTTTCCACAATCTACTTCAAGTGCTCGCGCAAATATTGAACGGCCCGATCCAGTTGCGGATCCCGCTGGGCCAGATAATCCGCCTCGGTATATGGCACCTTGATATCAGGCTCAATGCCCTTTTTGTTGATATCGGTGCCATTGGGGGTTAGGTATTTGGAAATGGTGATATTAATGCCGCTGTTGTTCATTAACGGATTCACTTTTTGCACCAGCCCCTTGCCAAAGGACTGAGAGCCAATCAGGGTGGCCCGATGATTGTCCTTGAGGGCACCCGCCAGGATTTCGCTAGCGCTGGCACTGCCCCCATCAATCAGCACCACCAGCGGTTTGGCGTTAATGGTTCCCGGATGGGCCTCAAAAGAGCGCCGATCATGCTCCCGGTTCACGATAAAAACAATATCACCCTGATCCATGAGCATATCGGCGGCCTCGACGGCATTGGAGAACAAACCGCCGTAATTCCCCCGCAAGTCCAGAATCACCGCCTGCTTAGAGGATAGCTTCTGCAAGGCGTCCTTCATTTCATCCAGCATGGTCTCGCTAATGAAAGAACTGAGCCGCAAGTAACCGATGCGCTGATCATCCAGGGGTTTGGTAAAGACCGATTTAATCTTGATCTCGTCCCGCTGAATCCGCTTGGACAACTGGGCTTTACCTCGCTTGATGCTCAGGGTGACAAAAGTGCCTTTCTCTCCCCGAATCTGATCCGCCGCGTCCTCCACGCTCATGCCAGCGGTTTCCTTGCCATTGATATGCGTAATTTGATCCTTGGGCATTAATCCGGCCCGCTGGGCCGGGGTATCATCAATGGTGGCCAGCACCAGCAATTTATTGTCCCGCTTGGAAATTTGAATGCCCACCCCGTACAAGCGAGAATCAATGCTCATGCTCTGTTCGCTCATGTCCCTCGGTTGCAGGAAACGGGTGTATTCATCGTTCAGGCTAGCCACCATGGTGCCAATGGCCACATAAGCATCCTGTACATCCTTGAGTTTACCCCGATAGCGATACCGCCAACTGGCCCAATCCTGACCGTTGAAGGTGCCATCAACATACTCTTCCTGAACCGTCCGCCAGGCCTCTTCATACAGCTGGTCGGCCAACTGAGCCTGATCACTTTGCAAGGTTGGAACGAATACCGAC
>DAIDMR010000054.1 GCA_027448865.1 Vampirovibrio sp. | reverse complement strand
AGTGGAGTCCAAGCCAACCCCGCAAGAGGCTCCGGCAACGGCCTAGGCCTTAATCAGTCCGGTCACGGTGGGTTTGGCTGCTGCTTTTTTAGCAACGGGCTTTTTAGCGATGGCTTTTTTCACGGCGGGCTTGGCTGCTGCCTTTTTAGCGACCGGTTTTTTGGCGGCAGCTTTTTTCACGGCGGGTTTTTTTGCCGTCGTTTTTTTACCAGCGGCTTTCTTTAAATCAGAAGCCACTTTGCCAATGGTCTGGCTGGCAGAGGCAATGGCTTTGCGGAGGGTGCTGTCAAAATCGGATTTGCTGCTTTGAAAACGCTTTTTCAAATCTTCGGCGACTTTTTTGGCTTCGTTGGGTTTAATGTCCCCCCGGGCCACCATCTCATCCACCAGATCAGTGACCGCGTCTTTCAACTTTTCAGCGGTCATCACGGTGGCGCCCAACCCGATCAGAAACGCTTTTTTCAATCCTTCCAGAGAATCGTTTTTTTGTGTTTTCCGGGGGCTGACATGCGCCTTGCCGTTGGTGCTGGCTTTACTGACCGCAGATTTCACGCTGCTTTTAGCGGTTTTTTTGATGCTGGCAGGCTTCTTGGTTGCCGTACTTTTAGAGGCTGACGCCTTCTTGGTTTTCAATGTTAAAACTCCTCTCGCTATCCAGAAATTATCAGTGTTATTGTATCATTGCTTTTTTAAATTTTATGCTTTTGCCCGTGATTCTATCCATTTGGTTAAGGGAAAAAACGTTGGTGATTTTGCTCAAAAGGCCTGCCAAATTTCAAAGCGCAACTTCTTCACAAATTTTACCTGATCTTGTCCTGAATCTGCTTATACTTCCAATATCTCGGTAATCGGGTGACGCCGCAGCATTGCTGAAAACCCAAAAGGGATGCTTAAAGCCGGGAAAAGACAATTTTTGCGCGAATTTGAAAATTCCCCCAAAAAGAGGAATTCAGCCTTGTGATGAGACTGTTGATTAAAGGTTTGAGTGGCCTGATCCGATAGCAATCTGTAAGACTTGGAACTATTTTTTGAACGCTTGAGAAAGACACTTGATTAAAAGGATCGATCCATCATGGGACTTGCAGCCAGTCAATCCAGGTATCTCAGCCTGACCGCCCGCAAGAACGACCTGGAATTAACCGGACAACAAATTAACCAGTCACGGTTAACGCTTGCCAATGTTCAGAATGATCTCTACAACTCCAGCACCAACCTGGAGCCTGATTCCGATGAGGCCATCCGGATTCAGTTAAGGATTACCGCCATTCAGAGTCTGGATAAAGCGCTGGAGCTACAACTGCGGCGGGTGGACACCCAGCAGCAGGCCGTGCAAACCGAATTGGAAGCGGTCAAAAAAGTAATTGATAAGAATGTTGAACTTACATTCAAGACTTTTGCATAACGGCCGAATAGAGAATCAGACCGAGGAAAATTTAGTCCATCAAGATACCACGGATCTATCAGACTGGAGAATTGACCGGGAGGTCCACCCACAACCATGAGCTACAAAAACGACTCATACCTGGTGATTCTGGGTAGCTACGACAAAGCGGGCAGTGCGGCCAAAGCCGAGCTGTTTGAGACCTATGATCGTTTGCGGGATTTAACGGTTTCGGGCCCTGCTCTGGGTGGTAGCGGGGTGGGTAAATTTGGCAGTTTGCTGATGAACGTGGCCCGTATGATCGGTGGCTCACCCTTCCTTCCCACTTTTGGCAGCGAGGCCATCAATATCCCCGGCACGTCCTACTATTCTCCCATGTCGGGGGGAACGGGCATTTTACCGGGGGGGCAGGCCGCCTTTGGCTTGGCTCCGTTTTCTAACGTGACTGGTATTACAACCGGTGGCGCGGCTCCCATCGGCAACTCAGCCATTGGGCCGTTGAGTTTATTTTCAGCCTTGGGTGCTGGCTCTTTGGGGGCCAGTGCGCTCGGATTTTCCGGCTTGGGCAGCATTGGCTTTCCCATGGCCACGGGCACCATTGGTGGGGTGTTTACGGGCGGGGCCAGTCCCATTGGTGGGGATGTGGGAGCCTTGAATGGCGGTTTTATCGCCGGGGGCGCCTCTGGTATTGGTGGGGCGGCCACGGCGGGCGGATTGGCCTTGGGCACGGCTGCCGGTGCCGGTTTTGGACGAAACTGGGTCATGCCTGCCGCTGGCATTGTCAGCGGGATTGGGGGCTTACTGACCACCTTGGGGCCATTTTTCGGGCCGTTTGGTCTGGCCGCCGCCGCGGGCGGATCGATTTTGAGTGGTGTATCCGGTGCGGTGTTGTCCAGTTTCCAGACCATTTCCAACCGATTGTTGGTCAATGCCGACACCATTTTATCCTCCAAAATCAAAAACCTGGAAACCACGGTGAAGCAGATTGACGCGCAGGAAGAAATTTTGCGTAAGTTGCTCAAGGAATCCGTGGAAGGCGATAAAAAAGCCCTGGAAAATATCTAGGCGGCAAATTTTTCAAAATTCGCCACTCCCCGGGGCATAGCTCAATGAACAGAGAACCACGAGGTTTGTTGTGATGGATCGTCCGACCGGAAATTCGAATGATTCTCAACCACCTGCCCAGCCGCCTGTGGATCCGTATCTGTACGCGGCCAGCCTGAATTCCTTTATGACCGAGCGCAATCCCATTCAAATTCTGGTGGGGGATGTGGGGCGCATGATTCAAACCCTGGCCAATCTGGGAAAGAACCGGAAAATGGCCCAGCAACGGATTCAGATGCTTCAGGCCCAAGTGGAAAAAGTGGAAGGCGACATCGCCCGGGGCAATCCTAAAACCGTGGGCAACCGGCTGGATAAGTTGCGTTAATCTCTTGCGAAAGTTCTCCACTTTTTATTTGAGCCTGAGGTTTGATCAAGCGGACTCTGGAATTTTAGATCGCCCTGGATAGACGCTGTTGGACTTTGAGCTTTTTCGATAGCGTATTATGATTCTGGGTAATTTCATCGTTGGGAATCGTATTGAGAACGTTTTTTGTCAGTGGGCTTTTATGACCATTACCAGATACTCGGGCCAATCCACACTTTACCCCGCCAACAAGCCAGCATCCGCTTTACAGAACAAAAGCACGCTGTTTGGTGGCGTGGCGACACTGATGGGAACAATGGCTGGCAGCAATTATTGGTTGAGTTCTCAATCGGCCAAGCCAGCCCTTCAACTCAAACTGCGTTCGTCACTTTCCCAAAATCCATTCCACCACCCCGTCCGCGCTCTTTCCGAAAGAAACGGTTCGAGTGATTCGTTCACCAGAGAACCACACCAACCTTTGTTTGTTCAGCAACCGCTTTTTAACGTCCTGCGCTGAAGGCATGGACAGGCTTACAACAAGAGAACCCGCTCGTTCACCAAGCGCAGGCTACCTTATAAAAGGGGAGTTGAATCTTTCGGTCGTATTTGGATTATGAACCGGCTTCAGAGATTGGCTTCAGAGATTGAAAAATAAAATCGAGACGGCCAAAAGAGTCTAAGCTTGAAAATAGTTTTCATATAACCGGTTTGCTAGCTCACCACATCCTCGGTGGCGGCGTCTTCGTAATCGCCCTCGTGGCGCTGGATTTCCGGGATCTCCGGCTCCCCCCGGTTTTCCTTGCCAATCAGTTTTACTAAATGGGCCAGATCCTTGCGATCCGCCGTCAGCTTGAAATACTCATGGAAGTGACGGGTCACGTTTAACTGGTAAGAGCGGCCTTCCCGGCGCTTGGTAATTAGCTTGTGCTTGAGCAGGTTGGCGATATGATCGTAAGCCACGCTGCCCCGCCACTCAATGAGATCCGATTGTAGCACGGGGGCCTTGATGGCAATGGCGGATAAGGTACGCAATTCCGCGGCGGACATTTCCAGCGGCATCATTTTATTCACCATGTCCCCGTATTCTTCCTTCACCTGCAAAATGTAGCCGTCTGTATCGTCAATCTCCAGCGCAGAGCCTTCCCGGAAGTTGTAATCGCCCATCAGTTCCATCAGGGCAAATTCGGTTTCTTCGTAGGGGGCGTCTATCATCTGGGCAATTTCAAGCAGGGTCAGGGCTTTACCGGTCATAAACAACACCGACTCAACGCGCCCTTTCAGGCTTTGCCCCGCTGGCAGTTTTATCTGAAACGGCTGGGGTTGCTCGTTATTCTCATCGTTCGTTTCCGGGTATCCGTAATGCACGCTCATCCGGCCAGTTCCTCTTGATTGTCCTGATTATTCCCCTGAGCGAGAGTATCGTTTTCGGGGATATTACTCTCGGGGCCATCCGGGGCCACATAAACCTCGGCGTAAAATTCGTCCTGATGCATGGAAAAGCCGCCTCGGGCGGTTAAAAACAGCAGGGCCAAAAAGGCGGAAATCTTATCCAGCCGTCCCCGCTCCATAATTTCGGTCAGGGAGACCTGTTCCTGATGGATCAGCACCCGCTCCAGCAGGTGCCGCAGTTGGCTCACCGTGTCCTCGTGGAACTCCTCATGGGCCATTTCCTCGATGTCATCGGCGGTAAAGTCGGCGTAATCCATCATGCGCCGATGGCTGGCCTTTTCCACCTTTTCTTTCAGGCTGCGGCGTTTTTCCAGTTCTTCGTATTTTTGCAACTCCAGAATCAGATCTTCCAACGTAACGTTGCGAATGCGGGGCTGTTTGGTGCTGGTGCGGCGCTTGATCACCTCATCAAGCGAGCGAAAGCTGAACTTGGGCTGGATGACCCGGTTGTTGTCCATAAAGTCTGGTTCCAGTAGTTCATCCAGAAATTCATCCGGCGGGTTCAGGTAATTGATGCCCGCCAGTTGATCCGATTTCATGCGCAACAAAATGGCCAGATACAGCAGGGTTTTGCCGGTGATCTTCAGATCCGATTCTTTCAGTTCGGCCACGGCCTGTAAATATTGATCGGCCACTTTCACAATATCAATATTCCAGGGATCAATCTCCCCGGACTTGGCCATTTCCACCAGCAATTCCACACCGTCAACGGCCTTGGCGGGCTGCCCGGTTGGCTCGGAGAGCAATTCTGGCTGTGGGCTGGGTTCAGGACGCGGCTGCAATGGTCCGATCTCCCTCAGTTCCCGATGCGGTCGGTTCTTCATCGCGATGCTTGATGCCGGTGACCTTGGTGATGCCATTTTGACGCTGGGTGACCCCGATGGTTCGCTCGGAGCATTCAATCATGGGCTTGCGCAGGGACACCACGATAAACTGGGCCCGACGGGCTTCCCGGTTGACCATGTGGGCCAGCTTCTCGGCATTAATCCCGTCCAGGTTCTGATCCACCTCATCCAGGGCGTAGAAGGGGGCGGGCATGTAGCGCTGAATGGCGAACACAAAGGCCAGCGAGGTCAGGGACTTTTCCCCGCCGCTGAGACCCTCAATGCGCAACATTTTTTTGCCACGGGGTTGGGCGTGAATGGTCAGACCGCCTTCAAACGGCGAATCCGGGTTGGTCAGCATCAACTCCCCGCTGCCATCGGACAGTTCGGCGAAAATGCTGCGGAAGTTGGCATCCACGCTTTCATAGGCCTTCATGAAGGACACCCGCTTCAGCTCGTGATAGCTGGCGATTTTAACGTTGATGGTTTCCCGCTCCTGATTCAGGGTTTCGATCTTTTCGGCCAGCTCGTTGCGGCGACCGTTGACCCGGTCAAACTCCTCAATAGCCAGCATATTGACCGGCTCCATGCTCTCCATCTTCTTGGTGAGGCGGGCGATGTTCTGGGTTACCTCTTCGCCGGAGGGCAGTTGATCCGCTTGAATGGTATCGGGATCGATTTCAGCCAGCTTGAGCTGGTTGCGCACCAGTTGCAACTGGGGTTCCAGCTCCCGTTTGCGGGCCTGAAAAGCCAGCATTTGTTCATCCAGTTGCTGCACGTTGCGCTCCTGAATGTTTTTCTGCTTCTCCTGCTCAATCAACAGGGCCTGCACCTGATCCCGCTCGTCCTGCAGCTTCTTGAGTTCCTCATCCAGCTCGGTGGTCTGGGCTTCCAGCTCGTTGATTTGCCGCACGGTCAGCTGAATTTCCTCAATGGCGGCGGCTTTTTCTTTGACCATGGTAGCGCTGTGCTGGGTGAATTCCTCGATACGCTTCTTGCTGTCCTGAATGCCCACCTGTTGGAAGTTTTTTTCCATTTCCTTGCTTTTAATATCGGTTTGCACGTTGCGCATTTGGGAGTCGTAGTATTCCATCTGGAATTTCACTTCCTTCATGCGCTCCCGCAGCTCATCGATCTGCTCGCTGGGCAGTTGGCTTTCAATGGCGTCCAGCTCGGCTTGCAGTGTTTGCACCGTGCTTTGCCGTTGGGCCAGATTGGCTTCCAGGGTTTGGATTTCCTGTGTCAGTCGCTCAATCTCGGCGTTCAGGTCACTGACATCCACGGCGCTTTCCTGCAGCTTGCGAATTTCTTCCAGCTGGGCGTTTACCTCATCCAGCCCGGCGGAAGCCCGGGAGTATTGCTGCATGAGGGCTGTGTAATCGGCTTTGACCGTTTCCATTTTGAGTTCCAACTGCGTCAGTTGCTTTTGGTGGGTTTCCTTCTCCATCTCGGCCCGCTCCAGGCGTTTGGCCAGGGTCTGCAATTCCTGCTCGACGTTGCTGCCACCAAAGTAGTTGCCGCTGCGGCCTCCTCGATTCGATTGCGAACCGCCGGTCATGGCCCCCGATTTTTCCATCAAGCTGCCATCCAGCGTCACCATGCGGTACTTGCGCAGCAGCTTACGGGCGGCCTGGGCGTCTTCCACAATCAGGGTGTCCCCTAAAGCGTAGCTGAAGACGTCTTCATACTGGTGGTCAAATTCAATCAGGTTGACGGCGTAATCGATGACTCCCGGATCCCGGGGCAATGGGGGCAGCCCCCGGAAACTCTGGATTTTACTCAGGGGCAAGAAGGTGGCTCGTCCGGCCCGACTCTCCTGCAACAGGCGGATGCCTTCGCTGGCCACCTGCTCGTCATCCACCACGATGTTCTGAATCCGCCCACCCAGAGCAATTTCCATGGCCAGGGCGTACTCCGGATTCACATCACCCAGTTGGGCCACAGTGCCATGCACGCCCGACATGCCCGACTTTAAAACCGTATCCACGGCTCGGGTAAAGTTGACTTCCTCGTAGGCCCGCTGGCGCGCTTCCAGTTGCACGTACTCCCGGTGGAATTCCTGATATTTGGCCTGAGCCTGGTTCAAATTGACCTTGGTCTGCCCGTAATCCCGCTGTAACTGGTTCAGTTGGGCCTCAAACGTTTCTTTTTCCTGCCCGAACGTTTTGACATCCCGGCTAAGGTTGGCGTGACGACCGTTTAGCACCACCAGCTTGTCGGCACCTTCCTGGTTGCTGCGCAAGCGAATGTCCATTTCGTACTGATTGCGCTTGATTTCCGCTTCCAGATCCAGCTTGTCCCGGTTCAGTCGGGAAACAACATCTTCCGCCTCGGTCAGCTGCTGGCGAATGCCGCTGCGTTTTACGCTCAACTCACTGCTGGATCCAGTGAGTGCGTCGAATTGCTGCTCCAGCTTCTGGGCCTCTTTGGCCTCATCGTTGTAAAGGGCCTGCAATTCCTTGTACTGGTGGTTGAAGCCCTTGATGGCCTCATCCAGATCGTTGGACTTCTCCTGCATGCGCTGGATTTCCGACTGGGCTTGCTCGGCCCGCCGCTGGTTGTCCGCCGTTTTTTCCTCAATGCTTCGGATGGCGTCCTCTTTACGGGCGATGTGGCCTTTCAGCCCTTCAATCTGCTTCTTCAGGGCGATTTGCTGATCCTCGCCCTTCTTTTTGACCTGACTGGAGAGATCCAGTAGTTGGGCGTGGGTTACCTGAATATCGGCCACCAGCTGATGGATGAATTGCTGGGCGGATTCCTTCTGCTTGCGGGCATCCACCAGGTTTTGATGGGTGGCGCTAATGGCTTTCTGAATGTCCAGATACTTGGCGGCCAGCAACATGCCCTCATAGCGGTTTTTTTCATCCCGCAGTTTCTGGTATTTCAGGGCGTGATCCCGCTCTGTGCCCAGTTGTTCCAGTCGCAGGTTAATTTCATTGAGCAGGATGGTGTTGCGCTCTATATTAGCCCCGGTGGCCTCCAGTTCCCGCTGAGCTTGTTCGATTTTGCGGTCAAATTCGGCAACGCCAGCGATTTCATCAATAATCTTGCGCCGTTCCATGGGCGACATGTTGACGATGCCCGCTACATCACCCTGCATCATCACGTTATAGGTACCGGGAGACACGTTAAACTGCCCCAGATAGTCATGAATGTCCGTGAGAGTGGTGGGCTTTCCGTTCATGTAGTAGGTGCTTGTATAGCCGCTGGCGTTCCCCCGAATGCGGCGGGTGATTTGCACAAACTCGCTGTTGGGGCCTAAATCAGTCAGCGAAATTTCCTTCACCCCTGTCAGGGCTTTAGAATCTGATTCAGGCAAAGGCTCGGCATCTTCGATGGTTGTCTCTTCAGGCAGGCTCTGTTGCGACCCATCTTTTCCAGAAAGCGCCAAGGGCATCTGAATGGCCGCTTTGGCCATGTCCTCGGCGCTTTTTCGGAAGGTGATGGTGACAATGGCCTCTTTGCGCTTGGAGAGGTTGTTGATGAGATCCGATAGTTTCTCGGCCCGCATGGTACGAGAGGTGGATAAGCCCAGGCAAAACAGGATGCTATCGATGATATTGCTTTTACCGGAGCCATTGGGCCCGGAAACCGTAGTAAAACCATCCTCAAAGGGAATCACCGTCTTTTCGGCGAAGGATTTGAAGTTATCAATGACGATCTGGTGGATGTGCATTACCGGTAACGACCCTTTAAAGCTCCTGAATCTCTATCGGGATGGAATCTGACTCCCATCAAGAACGGCGAAATAATCTCCTGGATGCCCCAATCGGTGTTTGAGGCGGACGGAATTCTTGTGGAGATCGGCTTGGGGTGAGGGGTTTTGATTCAAACTGCGGGCGGCGGCGTCTCTCTGCTGCTACCAACGGTAAACCCGTTGCGCTGCTTTGGCTTCACAAACAGCGTTTTAAAAGCCGAACTCGATACATATCGTAGCACACAGGGCGTTGTCATGCGGAATTTTTAGAGACGGCAGCTTAACGCTTGGTGATAAATAGCGGGGGCGTCGTTTTTGGGCTGAACGCTCTGTTAAGCGGCTGAGGCGGTTTTACTGTACGATTTCTGAAATTTCTTGTAAGATGATGAGTATGAAAGAGGCCAAATCTTTAAAAATCCCATACTTGTCTGAAGAAGCGCGGATGGTGACCTATGATAACGGGTACACGTTTGTGTTTGTTCCCAAGAAGGGCGATGTTTTTAACATCAGTACCTGGGTAAAAACCGGCTCAATTCACGAAGATGACCAAATCAACGGGATCTCCCACTTTCTGGAACACCTGATGTTCAAGGGGACGGAGCGTTTTAAGCCAGGTGAGTTTGACAAGGCCATGGAGTCCATGGGGGCTGTAATCAACGCTGCCACCTGGAAAGATTTTACGTTCTATTACGTGACAGGCCCCAAGGGCAAGTCCGATTTGGCCCAGCTGGGTCAAAACTTTGAACTGGCTCTGGATTTACACTCCGATATGATGCTGGGTTCTACTATTCCCGACGAGGAGGTGGGCCCCCAGTACAATCCGTTCGATCCTGACTATAAGGGTGAAAAACGAGAGCGCAGCGTGGTGATCGAAGAGATCTCCATGCGGGAAGATCAGCCCTGGACTAAAATCTATAATTCCGTGAATCATATGATGTATGAGGCCGGACACCCATATCAGCGGGATGTCATTGGCACCCGTCAGATCATTGGCAACGTGCCTCGGGATACCATTTACCAGTATTACCGGCAGTGGTATTCGCCGTCCAATATGACCACCATTGTGGTAGGCGATTTTGATTTCAATACGCTGGAAGAGAAAATCTGCCGGTACTTTGATTTTGAAAAATTCAAAATCGAAGCCAATGGCCAGGGCCTTACCCCACGGGCCGAACAGTTTAAAGCCCCCACCGCCCAGCGTTATGATGAGGTGAAGGGCGAGTACCAGACTTCCTTCTTTATAATGGGCTTTCATGCCCCTGACCCGAAAAATTTGAAAGAGACCATTGCTCTGGACGTGGTCAGCCATGTGCTGGGCGAAGGGCGCAGTTCCCGGCTGACTCAGGCCTTGCTGGAAAAACCGGCCACCCCGGTTTACAACTACGTCAGTTGTGGGCAATCTACTTTTAAGCTGGGGAACGTGTTTTTCATTCAGGGGAACTTCAATTTCCCGGACGGACAAAGCGATCCCAAACCGGTTTTGAAGCAACTGGAAGCCGAACTGGAAAAACTGCTGACCACCGAACCCATTACGGAAGCGGAATTCCAGCGGGCTTTGAAAAAATTAAAGGTTAATTTTGCGGAAACCTCGGAAACCGCTTCTGGTATTGCCGAAACCATT
>DAIDMR010000053.1 GCA_027448865.1 Vampirovibrio sp. | reverse complement strand
AACTGACCATTACCAAGGCCACGGCTAAAGCCCATGTCCACAGCATTTTGCAAAAATTATGCGTGGATGACCGCACTCAGGCGGCTGTTCTGGCCATGCGGCAAGGCTACGTCTAGATTGTAAAGTGACGCTCTGAGGTCGGGATGTGACCCCTGAACCTGCCACTTACCAGTCTGCCGGGCAACGGCAAAAATTATGGTGCTAACGACCTTGTTTGAGCCAGTCTGCCGCATCCAGGGCGTGATAAGAAATGATCAAATCGGCCCCGGCTCGCTTGATGCCTGTTAGCAACTCCAGCACAGTGGCTTTTTCATCCAGCCAGCCATTGGCGGCAGCCGCCTTCACCATGCTGTACTCGCCGGATACATTGTAGGCGGCCACCGGCAGGTTGGTCATTTTTCGCACCTGACTGATGATGTCCAGATAGGGCAAGGCGGGCTTGACCATAATGATGTCGGCGCCCTCATGAATGTCCAGTGAAACCTCTTCCAGGGCTTCTCGGGCGTTCCGGGGGTCCATTTGATAGCCTTTACGATCGCCCGAAGCGGGTGTGGATTCTGCGGCATCCCGGAATGGGCCGTAGAGGGCGCTGGCGTATTTGGCGGAATAAGCCATGATGGGCGTGTCGTCGTAACCTGCGTCATCCAGCGAGTCCCGGATGTAGGCCACCCGGCCATCCATCATATCGGAGGGAGCAATAATGTCCGCCCCGGCTTCCGCCTGGGAAACGGCGGTACGGGCCAACAGCTCCAGACTGGGATCGTTTAAAACCCGACCTTCCAGTAATACGCCGCAGTGGCCATGGCTGGTGTACTCACACAGGCAGGTGTCGGCAATAACCAGCAAATCCTTGCCAAATTGCCGCTTTAGCTCCCGGATACCACGCTGAACCACACCCTGCTCAAACCAGGCACTGGAGCCCTCCTGATCTTTTTCGGCGGGTATTCCGAATACCAGAACCGCTCGAATCCCCGCCTCCAGGGCTTTCCCCGCTTCGATGACCGCGTTATTGACAGAATTCTGGTAAATGCCAGGCATGGAAGGCACGGCAATACGACTGTGCTGTTCGTCATTAATGAACAGTGGGTAAATCAGATCCGCTGGCCGCAGGTGGGTTTCAGCGATGGCTTCCCGCAAATGCTCAGTTTTGCGCAGCCTTCTCTTTCGGGTTATCGGAAAATTCATTCGGGTGGGGGGTTCCATAGTTAAACGGGAACGACTAAATTGAAAAGTAAAGCATTGACTCCAAAATCTTAACAGAAGATTTTTCCAATGCCACTATCACTCTGCTCAAACACGCTCTATAATGAAAATGGAAGACTTCACAAACTGATCCGATTTTCAAGTTCAACTTTAAATCTTGATTGCCATTTTAGACATTTCGTGAGTGTTTAATCATTTTTATCTTTTTTCTTTCTGATTTTTAAAACGCGTACTTTCGTCGCTCGATCTGCGACTTTCCGCCCAGGTTTTAAATCCCGCGAGCACAGAAACTTAAACAAAGAAAGGCTTGGCACATCCCATGAAGTCTTTGAAAGCCCACGGAAATCATTATTTGGCTGAATTGCTGGGGCTTCGGATTCCGTTTATGGAAGCGGCCATTCTGGTTGCCTTTACCCTGATGTGTCTGGTCACCATTGTGGAAAGCAATGTGGGAGTCGATTTGCAGGGGCAGCAAGCGCTGGATGTTGCCAGACAAAAGGCGCATCAGGAGTTGATGGCGCTAAGGACGCCCGTGGCTCCTAACTAGGGAATACATACTCGCTGGTTCTGGCCCATTTGTTGCCGTGGGTGGGGGTAGTGGCTTACCGCTTGATACCAACGCTATAATGGGAATGTCAGAAGGGTGCGTGTGTGCGTCCCCATAGAGGCCCCATGAGCATTCAAGGCAATCAGGATAGTAGCGGTTACCGGCGAGCCCTGCGTTCAAAGCTAAATGGCCTGGCCTTCGCATTGCGAAATTTTTGGCGCTGGCAGCCCCCGGTGTTTCGGGAGGCGTTCACGGCCGGACAACCGCAGATTCTGCAAAACAACCCGGCGCTGGCCCTAAAGGCCCATCGGCTGCTAGAGCAATACGATTTAGCCAGTTTGCCAGCCAAATGCAGCGAATCCCGGCTGCTGGAGA
>DAIDMR010000052.1 GCA_027448865.1 Vampirovibrio sp. | reverse complement strand
GAAACTGGGAACGCCGGGGCTTGGCCGCATGGCTAATCACCGGGATATTTAACACCTTTTCCGCCAACTGGCAGTAGTCCGCCTTTTTATTATTGGACAGCACCAGGCACTTGAAGCCTTCCGCCTGTAATAACACCAACCAGCTTTCTATGCGCTGCTCCAAAGCGCCCGTATGCGGTGCCATAATGGTGTTATCCAGATCAAAGATAAAGCCTTTAATCCCATTAGCCCTGAGCAAGGCCAGATCAATGGTGGTAATGTCCTGAACGATGAGAGACGGTTTAAGAAACAACGGCGGCCAACTCCTTACCTCGAACAATAGACCAGGCCAAAGCAGCATCATCCGCCTGCAAGTCAGACGGCACCGGAATGGTCACCACGTGGTTGGTCTGGGCTTCCCGCACTGGGAAGCCTTGTTGATCATATAACGCATCCAGTGTGAAGGAAACCATCCCCGAAGGCGTAATCCAATCCAGGGCGTCTCCGACCCGGAAAGGATTGCGGGTTTTAAAGCGCAAGCCCCCATCGGTCAGCACAGAGCCCGCCTCATCCGGCAAGGCTGTCCCCAGAAACATGGCCGTCTGGTGACTGCGAGAATCCTCGTAGTTGTAGGCGTGCTTATTGGGACGGCCATCAAAAAAGCCTTCCGTAAAGCCCCGGTTCCCGGCCTGGGACAATTCGGCCACCCAGCGGGTGGTCAGACTCTCCGGGGCCGCGGTGTGCTGCTGGAAATAATCAATGGCTTCCCGGTAAACCCGACCGGCGGTTGCCACATAGTAGACGCTCTTGGTGCGCCCTTCCACTTTAAAGGAGACAATGCCAGCATCCTGCAACTCCCGCAAATGCCGCACCAGGCACAGATCCTTGGAATTCAGCATGTAAGAGCCTTTTTCGTCCTCTTCAAAGGTATAAATATTGTTGGGGCGGGTGGTTTCCACCATCTGCAAACTTTTCAGGCCGCTTTCGGTGTCGTCGCACTTTCCGGCGTTATCAGAAGAAGCGCAGCCACAGGCACCCGCCTCGGCCAAACCCGCCTGAGAAAGGCCCTCGTGGGGCTTGGGAGACTCAAACTCCCAGCGGCAACTGTTGCCGCACATGCCCTTGTTGGAATTCTTGGTGTTATCGGTCAGGTAATCGCTAATCACGCAGCGGCCGGAGTAGGCCACGCACAGGGAGCCGTGAATAAAGCACTCCAGCTCCAGATCGGGTAATTTTTCGTGGATTTCCACAATCTCCCGATACGGCACCTCCCGCGCCAGAATGACCCGCTCCACCCCCAGATCCTGCCAGAAGGCGCAGGCTTCCACATTCAGGGTGTTGGCCTGGGTGCTTAAATGCAGGGGAACAGAGGGGGCATACTTACGGGCCAAGCGATACACGCCGGGATCGGTAAAAATAATGGCGTCCGGGCGAATGCGCTCCAGCAGCTCCAAATGGGGGATAATGCGCTTTAAATCGTGGTTGGAGGGAAAAATATTGATGGTGGTGTAAGCCTTCACCCCACGGGCCTGGGCGTAAGAGACATACTGACCCAGATTCTGTGGGGTAAACTGCTCTCCCCGACCGGGGGTGCGCAAACTGGCCATGGGCAAACCCAGATAGACCGCATCGGCCCCATAGGCAATGGCGTACTTGAGTTTTTCAGGACTTCCGGCAGGTAACAACAGTTCCGGTTTGGTGGTTGCGCTTGCGGTCATGGTTCAGGGATCCCGATTGGTGCATGGTGAGCATATCAAAAATCAGGACGGGGTTGAAGCACAGGTAGTTTCCACCCACTGCTTCAGGGCCTCGTTCATGGCCCGGTACCCTTGCCGTGATTCTTCCATATTCATAAAAGGCAAGAGCACCCCGGAAAATGTCTCTTTCTGGGTCAAGCGGGTTCGCTGGGTATTTTGTCCATCAGGCCCGTTACTTAAGGGCTCTAAAATAAACTGGTGGACGCCATTCAGCAACCAGCCTGCCCCATAAACGCCACGCCAAACCAGCTTTTTAGCAGGTTCCAAAGCGAGAATGGTGGTTTTAAAACGCACCCGCTTTTCCTTGGAAATCACCACCCACTCCTCCAGCGACGCTCCCACTTCGGCTCGACCATTCAGCTCAATGATAAAGGGATTCCATTCCGGATAGCGTGCAAAATCCAGCAAAGCCTGCCAAACCTGCAGAGGGGAAGCATTGATTTCCACCGATTCGTTAATGTGTTCCATCTTCAACCTCCCCTGCATCTGCCTTCCTATTGTAGCGAGAGGCCCCGGCAAGCAAAAGCCCCCGGACAACACCGGAGGCTTTCTATTTCTGATGCGCTTATGCAGGAATTTATTCCGCCGAAGGGGTCGCGTCTCCCGCATCACGGGCGCCCGATTCCCCACCCAAAAGGGCTTCCTCGTCATCGATGGGGACAATTTTGGTGACCGAGGCCACAAAATCGTTCTCATCCAGATTTTGCAGACGCACCCCGGTAGCCATGCGGCTTTGACGGGAGATTTCCCCGGCCCGCAGACGAACCACCACCCCGTTGGCGCTGACCACCATCAGCTCGTCGTTTTCGGTCACAATGCAGGTGTTGGTCACTCGGCTCTTGGCGTTCTTGAACTTGGTGGAAATCAGACCGATACCACCCCGGTTCTGGGAGCGGAATTCAGCCACGCTGGTACGCTTACCGAAGCCATCGTTGGTAATAATCATCACATCGGCGGTGTGATCGTTGTTGGGCAAAGTGCTGAAGTCCACAATTTCGTCTCCGGCGCGCATTTTCATGGCGGTCACCCCTCGGGCCGTTCTGCCCAGTGGCCGCAAATCTTTCACCGGGAAACGAATGGCCATCCCCAGACTGGTGCCAATCAACAGATCATCGTCATCGGTGGCCGCCATGACCCAGCCCAGATAGTCGTTGTCCTCCAGGCCAATGGCGATAATGCCATTCCGACGAATGCTGTCAAAGTTGGTCAGCTCAATTTTCTTAATCCAGCCCTGCTTGGTCAACATAATTAAATAGTGGCCCGAAGAGAAATCGGTCACCGGCAATACCGCCGTCACGGTTTCATCCTGCTCCAGGGCCAGCAAGTTGATAATAGCCAAGCCTTTGGCCGTCCGTCCGCCTTCCGGCAAGTCATAGACCTTCAGGCCATACGCCCGCCCCTTGCTGGTAAAAAACAATACCTTGCTGTGCATACCAGCCGTAAAGAAGTGAGTAACATCATCCTCATCTCGGGTCTTGATGGCCCCTTTGCCCCGGGTGGCCCGGCTTTGCCGCTGGAAGGTATCCAGCGCGATGCGCTTGATATACCCCTGCTTGGTGATGAACACTGCCATAGCGTCGTTGGGGGTCAGGTCTTCAATGCTGAACTCATCATTTTCATCCGGCTGAATGGAGGTTTTACGAACATCGCCGTATTTTTCCTTGGCTTCCAGCAGTTCGACCTTGATAATCTCCAGCACCCGGCTACGGTTGGCCAGAATCTCGTTGTACTCGGCAATCTTCACCATTAACTCAGAATGTTCCGCGTTGATTTTTTCCCGCTCCAAACCGGTCAGGCGGCGCAACTGCATTTCCAGAATGGCGTTGGCCTGCAACTCATCCAGACTGTAGTTGGTGGTCAACTTCTCACGGGCTTCCTCGGTGGAATTGGCGCTGCGAATCAGCTTGATAATGTTGTCCATATCGCCAATGGCAATCATCAAACCGGCCAAAATGTGGGCCCGTGCCTCCGCCTTGTTCAACAAGAACTGGGTGCGACGAACAATGACTTCCACCCGGTGTTCGATAAACTCACTGAGGACATCGACAATGTTCAGCAATCGGGGCTGATTTTTCACCAGGGCCAACATGTTGACCCCAAAGGTGGTTTGCAGTTGGGTGTGCTTGTACAGGTCGAACTGCTGGAAGCCAAGGAAAAAT
>DAIDMR010000051.1 GCA_027448865.1 Vampirovibrio sp. | reverse complement strand
GCGGCCCTGCTGGCCGTTCCCGACATTGAGGGCATTGTGGTGACCGCCAGCGCCGCCAATTTGGAAGCTTACCGCCACCTGCTGGAAGCGGCATTTCCCGGAAGAAGCCTGCGCTTTACCACTGGCGGCAGCTCCCGCCGGGCTTCCGTCTATCAGGGCCTGCTCGCCCTACCGGACAATGTGAGCATTGTCTTGATTCACGATGCCGCCCGTCCACTGATCCAGGCACAAACCATAACGCAAGCCCTTCAGGCAGTGAGGCAGGGAGCCGTGGGCAGTGTGGTGGCCATCCCCGTGGTGGATACCCTAAAAGCTGTGGATTTACGGGGCAATTCACAAAGCGAACCACTGACCATTACCCAGACCGTGGATCGTAGTCGCCTCTGGCGGGCTCAAACCCCGCAAGCGTTTCAGCTCCCGGCTTTACGGCAGGCCCATGAACAGGTGCCTCAGGACGAAGCGGTCACGGACGATGCGCAACTCCTGGAACTGCTGGATCTGGGGCCCCTGCAAATTGTGCCAGGCGAGATCAGCAACCTCAAAATCACCACCCCGGAAGACATCAAGCTGGCCGAGTGGTATTTGCAACGGTGAGCTTGCCTTCACAAAACGTTTGTAACTGTTTGAGTACAGCGACCAAAAAAGGCTTAGCGCTTGTCCGGCATGCCTTAGCTGCACGCAGTTTTAGAAACGTGTTGTGAAGGCAAGCTCACCGTTACAAAAGCAAATTAACGTCGCTCTCTGATTTCTTTGGGCGGAAAATAAGCGCTATAATGGGCAACATCGGTTGAACAGGAAGCTCTATATGCTGTCGTATCTCAAGGGTGAATTGGTTGGCAAAGCGTTTGAATCCCCGCGGGGCGCTTATTTTCTGGTTGATATGCACGGCATGGGCTTTGAAGTACTGACCAGTCAACGCTCCGTGGATAGCAGCCCTCCCGTTGGACAGGCGGTTCAACTGTTCACCACCCTTGTGGTTCGGGAAGACGCCCTGTTTCTGGTCGGCTTCAATAGTAAGGAAGAGCGGGATCTCTTCAATATTCTGCAAAGCGCCTCTGGCATTGGCACCAAGGTGGCGCTCTCTCTGTTATCGGCCTTGTCGGTTTCCGAAATCGCCCAAGCGGTGGTATCCAACAACTTCAACCTCCTGACCAAAGCCAAAGGGGTCGGCAACAAACTGGCCCAAAAAATGACCCTGGAGCTGAAGGAAAAGATGATGAACTGGCGAACGGTAGACTTTGCCAACCAGCTCAGCACCGAGACTTTCCAGGGCGCCTCCGAAGCCTTCGTGGAAGCGGAATCGGTTCTGCTGTCCCTGGGATATCAGCCGGAAGAAATCCAGCGCAGCTTTAAGGCCATTGCCGCCGAGTCGTCGCCAGATTCCTCAGAACTCATCCTGCGTGAATCGCTTCGCTGGTTGGCTCATTCCGTCTAGGCAAAGAATCACAGGAGCAAGCCTCCTCTCCCCCGACGTTTTCCTCTGTTGCGGCGCTTTGCAATGGGCTGATGGATGTCAATCCCGACTGAGCCATGGCAAAAGAAAAACCCTGCTCGTGGGTCAAGCAGGGTAGGAGATGATGAATTCTGAACCAGAGCCTTCAGCATCTCCGGCAGAGAGAAAAGAGACAGCAGTGTATAGTCTGTGTGTGGTGCGGTTCCCCCGACGTGTTTGTATTAAACCAGTCAGAGTGGCCCTTGATTCTAGGAACTTTCTCTCAATTTCTGGCGCAGGAGTGGGAAAAAAGTCACTTTTACGCCTTCGGCCCCTTTTGCTGACAGGGACAGGGGAGATTCAACAAATTCTTAATGTCAACCCTAAACTTTTAAAACAATCGGTCGATAACAAGCCTATAGAAAAATGAGCTTGAGCCCATGACCGCCCATCACGCCCGTACGTTGCAAAGTTCTGATGCTATCGCGCCCGAGGATCCAGAGTTTCGTCCAGATTTGCCACAATCAAAGGCCAATCACGATGACGACGCAGGGCCTGTACCTCCCCCGGGAGCGGACGCCCACTCGACCAGTGCCGCCCGCCCTGCTGACCCGGAGGTGGTTTCAATCGTCAAATATCAAGCCGTGGTCAACGAATTGGCCCGCTATAAAGCCTTTTTCGGGGAGCTTCCAGAATTATCCACCCCAGCAACGGAGGGGCCTACCGACCAAAACCAGCCCCTTACCACTGCCAGCCCTGAAGATGCTGAAAGCCCCCCTGCATCTCCCCTGTCTCCGCTGAGCTCCTCTCCAGAGGACAGTGTCAATCCGGAACAAAGCCGTGAGGAAGCCGAGCAGTTGCTGAGTATCCTGTCTGTTAATGACCGGGATTTGGCCCATGAGGTGAACGATTTAAAGGAGTTGCTGAAT
Source organism: Vampirovibrio sp. (assembly GCA_027448865.1). Lineage (GTDB taxonomy): Bacteria > Cyanobacteriota > Vampirovibrionia > Vampirovibrionales > Vampirovibrionaceae > Vampirovibrio. The sequence goes on along the minus strand of DAIDMR010000051.1, from coordinate 11,542 downwards.
ATCTCATCATCTCCTCCCAATAGCCCTTTAAAACATTTTGGGTTTCAGCGCGGCAAGTCGGCCAATCAATAACCCGATTCTGTGATAACCCCCACAAAAAAACCCGAACCTCAAAAGGGCTCGGGTTTTTTTGATGGTTTTAAAAATCGATTAAGAGAGCACCGGAATGATGCTGACCTTTTGGGAGGTCTTGCGGTGACGCTCAAACTTGACGGCGCCAGCAACCAGAGCGAACAGGGTATCATCCCCACCACGGCCTACGTTGGTACCGGGGTGGAACTTGGTGCCACGCTGACGAACCAGAATTTCGCCGGCATTGACCGCTTGACCACCAAACCGCTTGACGCCCAGCCGTTTAGACTCGCTATCGCGTCCGTTCTTTGTCGATCCTACACCTTTTTTTGATGCCATTGCTTGTTTTCTCCAGATTTAAACTTGCTGCGACAAATACCCGCCATCAGGCAGGCGGTCTGAGTTACTTCGGCAGATTCAACCCTTCGATCTGAATTTGGGTGTAGCTCTGACGATGGCCATTTTTACGGCGGTAGCCTTTTTTGCAGCGCATTTTGTAAACCAGTACTTTGGGGCCACGGAAGTGACGCAGCACTTTGGCCTTTACAGTGGCGCCGCTCACATAAGGAGCGCCCACCAGGGATTTTTCGCCGTCAACGACCATTAAAACGTTGCCGATTTCAAAAGTCTCATCCACATCTTTGGGCAACAAATCCACATCGATGTAACGACCTTCTTGAACCTGATATTGTTTTCCGTTCAAATCCACAATAGCTAACATGTGTTTAATACCTTTGTTGAGGGGAATCTAACCGTACAATTGCGGGACACAGATCTCGATGGTGACGGCTGAAGTGAGGAATCAATATACCAACACCAAAAAACCGTGTCAAATGAGTGAGGATTTCAGAGCAGAGGCCCAAGGCCCACCCTATTGGGCAGGACCTTGGAACTCCAAAGTGATTTTGCGCTCACCGGCAAAGATGGAAACGATGCGGAAGCTGTAGCTTTCGGTCAGGAAGTACTGGCGTCCGCTGTTATCGTATGCGCAGTAGGCTTCCACGCCGGGGGCCAGTTCAGCCAGCACACCGGAGTTGAGCAACTTGGAAATGCGGCCGTTCAACACTTCGCCCACCTTGAACTGCTCGTTCACGGACACCCAGGGATCGGGCTGCAAACGCTTCAGGCTCAGACTGATACGCTGCAGATCGCGATCGACGGTCAGCACACGCACCGTCAGGCGTTCGCCCAAGGTCAGCACTTCGGAAGGGTGCTGAATCCGGCGCCAGGTAATCTCAGACAGCGGCAGCAAGCCATCGATGCCGTTGATGTCCACAAAAACACCGAAATCGGTGATCTTCACGATTTCGCCTTCCACGATGTCGCCTTCGTTCAGCTTGCCAATGGTTTCGGCGCGCATTTTGGCCTTTTGCTCAAACACGGCTTCCCGGTGGCTGAGGATCAGCTTGTTTTTGTGCTTGTCCACTTCCAGAATCTTGGCGGGCAGGGCATCACCCACCAAATCGTGCAGGGTTTTGGCCACCCGCAACTGGCTGGCGGGGATAAAGCCCTTGAAGCCCAGAATATTGACGATAACGCCACCCTTGGTGGTGCCGCTGACGGTGGTTTCCACGATTTCGCGGGAATCACGCAGTTCCATCAGGCGATCCCAGTTTTTCCACATGGCCACCCGACGGATGGACAAGGTGTAGTGGGCGCGGGTTTCATCGGCGCCATCATGCTGACTCAGCAGGAAAAGCTCCAGTACCTGACCGGGTTTGTACTGCGCTTTCAGGTCATCCAGACTGTAGCAACCCGGAACTTCCTTCATGGGAACGACACCCTCGGATTTACCGCCGATATCCACCGTCATGCCATCTTTTTCCAGTTTCAGAACCTCGCCCACCACAATGGTGCCGGGCTTCAAAGCGGTTTCAAAACTTTTTTCCAGCAAGTCGGCAAAGCTTTGGCGCATTTCATCCGACGTTTCTAATAATGTGGTCATTCCCATTAATCAAAATTCCTTTTTGATTGCTAACTGTAACGTTGACTGGAGTTTAAAGCGCTTGCAGGTACTCCAGAACCTCCTGAATCAACCAGTCCGGGGTTGAAGCCCCGGCGGTGACGCCGATGATGTTGGCCTTTTCCAGGGCCTCACATCCTTCGAGTTCCTTGTAAGTTTCAATATGGATGGTTTCAGTGCCTTCGGCCCGGCAAATTTCAGCCAAATGCGTGGTATTGGCGCTGTTTTTACCACCAATCACTACCATAAACTCCACTTTGCCGGTCAGTTCCAGGGCGGAATTTTGCCGAAAATAAGTGGCCGGGCAAATGGTGTTGAACACCTTCAGCTCTTTGGCCACCTTGGACAGCTCTTTGACCATCTCAAAGAAGTTCTCTTCCATCTGGGTGGTTTGAGACACCACCCCAATGCGGCGACGCGGCACGTCCTTCAGCTTCTCAGCGATCTCGGTCACCTTGTTGATGGCCACGATCTTGGCCCCGGGTACCCGCTGAGAGTAAGCCTTGATACCGATGATCTCCGGGTGTTCTTCTTTACCCACGATCACCACGGTGTACCCTTCCTCAGCCAATTGGATGGCCTTGTTCTGAACCAGACGGACATCAGGACAGGTGGCGTCGGAGACTTCCACGCCCTTGGCCAGCGCTTCATCCACCATCTCCGGCGGGGCGCCATGAGTACGAATGACGCAAACACTCCCGGGTGGCACTTCATCAAGAGACGAAACGGTTTTAATATGCTTGGCATCCAGGTGATCGATGACCTGTTGATTGTGAATCAGCTGCCCCAACACATAAACGGGCTTATCACTGCTCTCCCCAACCGCCAGTGTTTTATCCACGGCTTTTTGAACCCCGTGACAGAAACCGGAATGTTCTGCCACCAGTATGGTTTTGGGCTTTTTGGACTCGTTTACGGAGTGGGTGAGTTCCAAGCGGACTACAAACCTTTCGTTTAAAATCCCTGTCGATGCCGGGCATCTGAATGATGCGGACATTTGGAATCACAGGGGACACCGTTTCGTTCCTTAATTTGTATTACAATCCACCCGAAAAAATCAACCATCTTTAGGAAAGGGGCACAGCCCTTGCGATGCTATAATGCCGAAAGCATCTTTTATTTCGTCGCCGGCCCTGCACTTTGAAAGCGTGTTTAACCCGTTTCACCAGGAGAGCCGCGAATGTTATCCAGAGCTGAGTGAGTTAGAGGACGGTGACTTCGTGAGCAGTACGCCTACCAGAGCATCTTCGGAAGATATCTTCTCCAGCGATCTGGAAGACTTACTCCATAGTTATCTCAGCTGTGATTTGGACGCCCAAAGCAAAGAAAAATTGCGCGACCAGATTGTGGCCCGAGTGATGCCTTACGTTAAAAAAATTGCCCACGGACTGGCCCGGCGAAGCTCCGATCCGGTGGAAGACCTGATTCAGGTGGGTAATATTGGCCTGCTGAAAGCCATTGATAAATTCAACCCGCTGGTGGGCACCAGCTTTAAAACCTATGCCACCTATTTCATTACCGGGGAAATTCGGCACTATCTCCGGGACAAAACGGCCATGATCAAGGCCCCCCGGCAGATGTACGAGCTGTACTACCGCATCAATCAAATTGTCCACAAGCTCACTGAATATCTGGGGCGGACCCCCACCGACCTGGAAATCGCCGAAGAACTGCAATGTCCGGTCACCAAGATTACCCAGGCCCAGGACATTGAGCGCCGCCGCCTGCCCGTTTCCCTGGATCAGTATCTGGTCAATGACAACGGCGGCAATGAAACGGTCTACATGGAACGACTGGTTGACCACGCCCAAACCGAGTTCAGGGAAACCCATGAAAACCGGCTGGTCATTGAGCGGGCCATGGCCAACCTGAAGCCCGATCTTCGGGATGTCATCACCATGACCTATTACGAGGATCTCAGCCAAACCGAAATCGCCGAACGTCTGGGTATCTCTCAAATGCAGGTGAGCCGCCGGTTGCGCAAAGCACTGGATTTATTGTCCCAAACGCTGAAAGCGGATCAGAGCTCCTCTCGATAAAATATCTCCGCCACTCATAAACCCCATCGTGTGAGCCGATAGAAAGAAAACCCCGTGCTTGACCCCGTTACGCAGGCCTTCTGGATTCCCTTCATTTTTGTTATCGGGCTGTGCGTGGGCAGCTTTCTGAATGTCATGGCCCTGCGCTTTCTGGCGGATGAGCCCATTGTGCTGCCTCCCTCCCACTGCCCTAAGTGCGACACCAAACTACGCCCTGTTGATAACATTCCGGTCCTTAGCTATCTGCTGCTAGGGGGCAAATGTCACAGCTGCAAGGCCCCCATCAGTATTCAATACCCGCTGATCGAGCTGGCCACCGGGGCCCTGTTCTGTTTTACCGCGTGGTTTTTTGGCCTGAACTGGCAATCGGCCTTTTTAATGTTCATGATTGCCAACCTCATTGTCATTTTTATCACCGACCTGCGGGAAAGCCTGATTTTCAACTTCAACTCCATCTACATGCTCATTCCCGCCGGGTTGCTCTACAGCCTGCTGAATCTGGGCGGGATTGAGGGAACCGCCTTTACCCTGGATCTGGGTTCTATTGTGCTGCATGTCCCTGAAGCCATTACCTCAGCCTTGCTGGCCATGCTCATCTCGCTGGTGTTTTTTGAGGGCATGATTCTGCTTTCCCTGTTCTTTTTCGGCACGGAAGGGTTTGGCCACGGAGACACCTTTTTGATGATGGGCGCCGGGGCCTTTCTGGGCTGGCCGCTGACGGTGTTAGCGCTGGGGTTGGGGTTTCTGGCCCAAACGATTCCCGCCATCCCCTTGCTGATCATTCAATGGATACAAAATAAACAATATGTCTCCCTCATCTCCGGGGCGGTCGCTCTGGGGTGTGGCACCAGCCCCCTGTTTTTAATGAACGCCGGGCTTCCGGCGGAAACGACGGTCTGGATCAGCCTGGGCTGCCTCATACTCTCGCTGGTTTCGCTGCTGGTATTCCTCAAACAGGTGCGCACCGCCCAGACCTTTACCTATTTACCCCTGGGCCCGGCCCTGATTATCGGCATTCTGGTGTCCCTGTACTGGGGAAACGATCTGATCGGCTGGTACCAGCACTATTTGCTGCGGCACTAGCCAAACGACCCTCACCCGAATCCTATTGTCGAGCCGACCATTTTTTGTGCTACTCTCTTCATTGAGATTAATCATTTTCAATGGTCGGTTTTAATTTTCGTCAGCATCCTCAGATTCCCCCCTTGCGTCCTCACCTTGGAGAAGTGCCGTGCTTGCTTTCCATTTCTTGAATCACCGCATTCTGGTAGACCCGGTTTACGGTCTGGAAGTCCTGAACCACATGTGGGCCACCGAGCCGGTGGGCACCACCAGTATTTTACTGACCTCCATCGGTTTGCTGATTACCCTGACCTTTAAATTGCTGGATTTTGTGTGGGACATTTACAAGGAACGGGCCCGGCAAGGCCGACTGAAAGTGGAAATCAGCGTTGAATCCGACCCGGAGGGCAAGCCTGCCCTGTGCGCCATTGTGTCCAATGTAGGCCGGGAACCGGTGGTGGTTCGGGATATTGGCTACAGCAAGCCCCGCCTGATTGGCAGCGAGTTCATTCGGCTGCAAACCCAAGCCTCCCCCTTACCGCATGCCTTAAACGCCCGTGAGCTGATTCGCATCCACAACATCACCGAGGATGAAGCCGACCTGAATCAGGTGCTGGGACACTTTCGAGTCAAGGACTCTCTGGGGAAGCTGTGGGAAGTTCCGGATTTAGAGATTCGCAAGGCGCGACGGGCTTTAAAAAGCCTGCGCGGCAAATCGCATCCCACGGAAAAAGGCCCCAAGCCCCTGCCCCGAACCGAAATACTGGCCCAACTGGAAGCCAGCGCGCCCATCTCTACCCAGAACTGAATACCCCACAAATTTTTAGGCGCTTATCCCGGTGTTGTCTTTTTCAGAATGCGCCAATGACAGGCGGCGGCGCTTCCCCTATAATGGGGGCACTATGACTGAGCCAAGCCAATCCCCCCCCCGCCCCCCCTGAAATTCTCAACCTGAAAGAAATCGAAAAGCTGCCCGCATCGGCCAAAGTGGTCATGTCCGGCATGCGCCCCACCGGTAAGCTCCACCTGGGGCATTATATGGGGGTTCTCAAAAACTGGGTTACCCTGCAAGACCAGTATCCCTGCTTCTTCTCCATTGCAGACTGGCATGCCCTGACCACCAAGTACGACGACACGGCCAGCTTGAAAGACAATATCCTGGAAATGGCCCTGGATTGGCTGGCCGCTGGCATCGATCCGCAAAAAGCCACCCTGTTTGTGCAGTCTTCCATCCCGGAGATCGCCGAACTGCACTTGCTGCTGAGTATGATTACCCCGGCCAAGTGGGTGCAGACCGATCCCACTTTAAAAGACATGGTGGCCATGCTGCACGAGGATTTGTCCTACGGCTTGCTGGGGTATCCGGTGCTGCAAACGGTGGACATTCTGTCGGTTCGGGCCGGTTTGGTGCCGGTGGGCAAAGACCAATTGGCCCATCTGGAGATTTCCAGAGACATCGCCCGCCGCTTTAATCACCTCTATCAAACCGACTTGTTCGCCGAACCTCGCCCCCTGCTGACTGAAACGCCCATGCTGATTGGGCTGGATGGCCGCAAAATGGGGAAATCATTCAACAACGCCATTTACCTGAGCGATTCCGCCGAGGAGACCTGGAGCAAGGTGAAGACGGCCATTACCGATCCGGCCCGGGTCAAGCGCACCGATCCCGGAACGCCGGAAAACTGCGAAGTGGTTTATAAGTACTATCAGGCCTTTGCCGACGCCAACGCTCAGGCGGTGACTGCGGAGGAGTGCCGCGCCGCCAGTCGGGGCTGTATGGATTGCAAAAAACAGCTGGGCGAGCTGATTAACGCCCAAATGGCCCCCTTGCGGGAACGCCGGGCTCTGTACGCCTCCGACAAGGCCCAGGTGGAAACGCTTTTGAAAACCGGCGGCGATAAAGCCCGTGCCCGTTGCCAGGAAACGCTTCAGCAGGTTAAAACCCTGATGAAACTGTTCTAGAAGTAGCCCCTAGAGCGAAGAAAAAAGAAAACAGCGTAGTCAGGGACACACGCTGCCAAAAGGGGACAATAAGGGTCTGTTGTCAGTTGACGAATCTGTATGACCGGTTTCAGAAACCAGTCTGAATAAACTGAATCGGTGCCTTGGTACCTAACCACCCAGAAACTGGTTGGTGCCGCTACCGGGGAACAATGTGAATCCCCGAAAGGGCGCATCGAAGAAACTGGAGAACTGGGTATTAAAGGCAAATGGACTAAACTGTGGATAAAACGCAGTAGGCAACGGCTGTCCACTGGTGAAAAAGAGCAGTGAGCCAAGATCCTGCGAAAACGCTGCCCGCTGTCCGCTGGGTAACTGGGGAAAAACGCCCTGAAACAAAAAGGGATTTGGAAACATAAAGCCGCCTGGTACTGACATTACCGCTGTCCTCCAAAATTCAGACCGATGGATCTACAAAAAACTTACTCAATGCTGACTATATGATTCGCCATCAATCCGTTCTTAACTCTCTCGGGTAATCCTGAGATATAGTTCAGCTGATGAAATAAAAACAATCAAAAAAGCAGGATTGCCCCATTCCGGGAATGATGTAACAAACTTATTACAACCCGGCGTAACAAACCCATTGCCCCCTCGGAATCCGCTTGCGACATCCCGTTGCCGCCACCTCTGCCCAGTATGCTAAAAAGACGCGGTGGGCTTGGCGTTAAACAACCTGTAAAGTTCCTGCTCCCGGCCACCCACAGTGTACAGGCCCATTGACTGAAACTTGTAGGCCAGACTTTGCCCTTCCGCCTCCAACGTTTCCCGGACACTTTGGGAAAACACAATACTGTTAGACCCCGCAAATGAAGTCAGCCGTTGCATTTCCTGCAAGGCCGCCTCAACACTGATGTCACGATCCAGAACATGGATGCCAATCCGGAAGGGCGGTTGGGGGTCCCTGGGACGCAACAGGGCGTAATGACTCAGCACGGCTTGGGAAGCAGTCAGGGCATAGTGGATGGATTGAGACAGCGACGAAAATTCCAGCGTGAAGTAACTGAAATCCCGATCCAGGGGTTTTCCGGCCTGCCGGGCGGGCCCTTGCTCCAGCAACTGAGCGCCGGTGGGGCATTGACTCGAATCATAATTGACCTGAACCAGATACCAACGATTCGTCACCAGCTTTTTTTGCCGAGTTTCCTGCAAGGCATGCAGGCGTTTCAACCGAGTCCGCTGCAATTCAGCCTGATGCGCCAGATCACGGCGCTGCTCCACAGTCTTGAGATATTCCGACAGAATGCTCAACCCAAAAAACAGCACTGTAAAGACACAGGCCACAATCCCTTGCGTGGTAGAAATTTCCTGCCTGTTAAAATGCAGAACAGGGGGGGTGATAAAAAACTGTACAGCAGCATTCAAGGGGGTAAAAAACTGCGTCAGCGGTACCAAAAAAGGGTTGAGCGCCTTGTTATTCACCGCCAGTAACAACCAATGAAAAATGGCCACTGGTGAAACAACCGCAAACAGTGCGGCCAACAAATCACAAAAAATATACAGGATTCGCAGCATCGCTCAAAGGGGATGAATGCCCGTTTATCGAAGGTTTCAATCTCTGGTAGACAGGCACACAGAACCCGTTCTCAACATTCAATACAGCAAGGCCTAAACCTGCTTCCAACCAGCATAGCCTGAAACCATACGCCGGGTATTCCTCTCAATAGAGGAAATCCCGAAATGGGCACATCACAGACGCCAGAATCAGGCCTGCTGTGGGTAGGTTTGCAGAATGTTATACGCCGTATCTCTTTGAGCAGCGTCAAATCCGGCTCGGTGAATGACTTTAACCATCTCTTCCACGCTTTTGCGGGTGGGGTTAATGCCGCACTGGGTCACCACATTCTCTTCCAGCAACAGGCCACCCATATCATTAGCCCCCATCCTGAGCGCCGTTTGGCCAATTTTGAGTCCCTGAGTAATCCAGGAGGCCCCGATATTGGGAATATTATCCAGCACAATGCGGGCCAGGGCGCTGACTTTGAGATATTCCACACCGGTAGCGGGCGGATTGGGCAATTTTTCCAGCTTGGTGTTCAGCTTTTGGAAGGTCCAGGGGATAAAACTGAGGAAGCCACCGGTTTTATCCTGCAAATTACGGATCTGGAAGAGGTGATCCACAATGTGCCAGTCCTCTTCCATCATGCCAAACATCATGGTGGCGGAAGTTTTCAGGCCCAGCCCGTGGGCCACTTCCATTACTTCCAGCCAGTCGTGGGTACTGACCTTTTTGTGGCTGACCTTGCGACGAATGTCATCGTGCAAAATCTCGCCACCCGCACCGGGAATGGAGGAAATGCCCGCCTCAATCAACTGCTCAATTACCCATTGCAGGCTTTTACCGGTAATCTGGGTCATGTAGGCAATTTCGGTGGGGGAAAAAGAGTGAATGGTCAGGGTGGGGAAGTCCTTGCGCAGGTTGCGCACCACATCCAGGTAGTATTCAAAGGGCAAATCCGGGTTGACGCCACCTTGCAGCAGCAGTTGGGTGCCACCGGCATCCACCAGCTCCTGCGTTTTTTCCTTAATCTGGAAGTAATTCAGGGTATAGGCGTCGGCATCGTCCTTGTGGCGGTAAAAAGCACAGAACAGGCAATCCACGTTGCACACGTTGGTATAGTTCACATTGCGATCGATGACAAAGGTGACCGGGGAACCGGGGGGATGAAAGCGCTCCTTGACCGCCTCGGCCATCAGCCCCAGTTCAAACAGGCTGGCCTCTCGCAGCAGGCGAAGGGCTTCGTTTTCATCAATTCTGGGGTAGGAATCCGCATTCAGTGAGGTGGAACTTTGGGCAATCGTAGACATCGGTCTGTGTTACTATCCTATAGATTCCGGGCGCTATATAATGCATACCATAGCAGAAAACCCGTCACGGCCCAAGGCGTCAACACAAGTAACCACTCGTCCGTTAAGACCCACTCCGTTAAAACCCCACTTAATTAGAACCCACTGATCCGATCAGCACCGCTTGAACCCAGGGAGCATTTTTCCGTTTTATGCCCACCACCTCATTAAAAAAACCTGATAACCGTCCCAGCTATCGCCAGGATGAGCATGAAGAAGTTTACCTATACAAACCGGTAGCCCCCAACCCGGATGCCCTGCGGGTGGCTATGGTTTATCCTGCCCCCTACCAGATTGCCATGTCCTCCCTGGGCTTCATGATTCTGTTCAAGCAACTGGACACCAACCCGGATATTGATGCCCGCCGCATTTACGCCGATACCCTGCAAGAACATAACCCCAAAGAATTGGAACTGATGGGCCTGTCCTTTGCCTTTGAGCTGGATATTGTTAAGGTGCTGGACATTTACGCCGAATACGATATCCCCATGTTCGCCAAGGACCGCGATCGCAGCCATCCCCTGATTTTTGCCGGCGGCCCCGTACCCATGAGCAACCCGGAGCCCTTTGCCGAATTCTTCGACTTTTTCCTGATTGGGGAGGGCGAAGAGGTCATGAACACGCTCATGAACGTCTACCGCCAATACCGCCACCTCACCGACAGGGAGGAACTCATCCACCGGTTGGCCGCTGAAGTCCCCGGCCTGTACGCTCCCGGTATGTATGACGTGCATTACGAAGGCCCTGACGGCCCCATTAGCGCCATTATCCCCAAATACGAGGACATTCCCGCTCTGGTGCAAAAGCAGATTGTGGCCAACATGGACGATTTCATCGCCCATACGCCCATCCTCAGCGATAAGGCCATCTTCTCCAACACCCTGCTGGTGGAAGTGATGCGGGGCTGCGCCCACCGCTGCCGCTTCTGTCTGGCCAGCTACAGCATGCTGGGCCCAATGGGTTCCGGGTTACCGGCGGCCCGGGGCGGCACCATCGAGAAGGTCATCCAGATCATTGAAAACGGCATTCAGTACACCGACAAAGTGGGCTTGCTGGGCGCCCTGGTGTCCGATCATCCGGAATTTCCCGCCCTCTGCGACTACCTGGACAGCAAGGAAGGCTTAACCGTTTCCTCCTCCTCCCTGCGGGTGGATACCATCACCGAGCAAATCGCCAATACCTTTAAAAAGGGTGGACAAAAGCAACTCACGCTGGCCATTGAAACGGGTTCTGAGCGCATGCGCCGCCGGGTGAACAAGAATTTGCGACACGAGCAGATTTTAGAAGCCGCTGGTACTCTGGCCAAAGCCGGGCTGGAAGGGGTGAAGTTCTATGGCATGGTGGGCTTGCCCGATGAAACGGACCATGATGTGGAACTGCTGGCGGACTTGCTGAAAGAAGTGCGCAAAGAGAATCCTAAACTTAAAATCCACCTGGGATGTAGCTCCTTTGTGCCCAAGGCGGGCACCCCCTTCCAGTGGCAACCCAAGATCGACAACAAAACCGTGGATCATCGCTTTGAGATTCTGCGCAAAAAGCTGCTAAAAGTAGCTGATGT
>DAIDMR010000050.1 GCA_027448865.1 Vampirovibrio sp. | reverse complement strand
GATTTTGGGACAAGGTATCCTCGTAGAAATCGATGGAGCTTTCCTTGCCGGTTCGCCGCCAGGTGTTGAGGGCTTTGGCCGTCCGCAGAGTTTTCTGGGACTCCGCCTCGGCCTTCTCAATCCGATCGATGCCCCGCTGGGCTTTCAGGTTACCCGGCTCGGCAGCCAGAGCGGCCCGGTAGGCGTCCTTGGCCCGTGGCAGATCTCCGTTCACCTTCAGGGTATCGCCGATGATCAGCAGTTGATCCGGATTACCGGCGGCCCTTTGCATCAGGCCGTTAAAGACCTGATCGGCTTCCTGATACCGTCCCAGCGACAGGTAGGCTTCGCCCTGGGCCATGGCTTCCGCATCGTTGCGGGGAGCCCGGCTGACCAGCGTGTTCAATTCGGCTTCGGTCATGGCCGGTTTGCCAGCCAGTTGGCTGATGCGCAGGTTGGCCAGGTGCAGGCGCAGGTCGCCCGGATTCATGCGCAGGGCTTCCTGAATGGACTGCTCGGCGTTCAGCAAATCGCTGTCGGCGCCCATGGTCTGGCTCCAGTTGGCCTGTTTTTGGGCAATCACGGTCAGGGCTTGGGAAATGCCGTTAATGGCATCGGCGTCCTGCGGGTTCTGCTTCAGGGATTCCTTGTAATATTGCAGGGCCTGATCGGGTTTGTCCACGGTCAGGGCCAATCTTCCCAGCCGGTTGCGGCCCGCGGAGAAGTTGGGATTGACGTTGATGGCGCTGCGCAACTCGGACATGGCCAGTTCGCCATCGCCCCGGCTGTCAAAAATGTCGGAAATAGCCACGTAGGCAGGCATAAAGGCCGGGTTGGCCTGAATGGCCTTGCGGTAGTTGGCAATGGCCGCCGAGGTATTCCCCTGGGCCTGATAGGCATCGGCCATTTTGGACATGACCGCCGCGTTCCCCTGATTCAGGGACAGGGCCGTGTTCAGCGATTTTAACGCTTGATGTGTATCTCCGCTTTGCAGGTAAGCTTCACCCAGCCGGTAGTGGGCCATGTAGTTTTTACTATTCAGTTTGATGGCCCGTTGGAACTGTTGTTTGGCTCCGTTCACATCCCCGGAACCCATGCGCATGATCCCTTCGTTCAGGATGGCTTCCGCAAAGCGGGGATCCAGTTCCAGCGCCTTCTGGAATTCACTTTGGGCTTCGGCATTGCGACCCATAAAGCGATAGGTGACACCCAGCTGGTTGTGCGCTTCCGGGGAGCGGGGGTTGGCCGCCACGGCCTTTTGCAATTCACTGGCGGATTTGGCCAGTAGTTCATCCCGTTGACCCCGGTAGGTCATATCCAGCGAAGCGGTCTGGTTACGATAGACAATCCCCAGGGCGGTGCGGGCGGTCGCGTTATTGGGCGATTTGGCCAGTACCATCTGGGCGTTTTTCTCGGCGGCACCCAGTTTGAAGAGTTCGGCCTGAGCATTGGACAGGGCGGCCCGGGCGGCGATGTTTTTCGGGTTGGCCTGTAAAAGCTTGGTGTAACGGGCCTCGGCAGCCTGATAAGCTCCGGTTTGCAGGTAGGCATCCGCATTTTGGGGATTATTATAGGAATAGGAGGTTCCTGCCTTGTAGACCCGGGAGGCCGCTTCCGCCCCCAGATTCGGGGTGACCAGGGCGGTCAGGGTTAACAGCGTAACGCCACAGGCTATTGCCCACGCTTGGTTTGATTGCATCCTCATAAAATCAGGGCTCTCCACTCAACGATGTATTTTCATTGGCATCATAACGGAATAACAGTCCTGAATACATCCCTCTACAGTGTAATTGTCTGGCTTTTGGCATGCAGGTTCCCTTCCGGAGCCATTTTGGCATGGGGTAAGGATGAGAAGGATGACCCACCCCTTACCCACCCATAGATGAGCCGATTAACTATTTGGGTTACCCGGGGCTACACAAGGATAAGAAAGTCCTCTGCCTAACTAGCTACTTAGCAATCCATCAGGCTTTCCCTATAATTCGGCCATCGTCTCGGATTGACGTTTGTGAAGGGTTATTCAACCAAACAGGTTAGCGTTGAAAAGATAATATCGAGGTTGGACTGATAATGATTGAAAATTTAAAGCGGGAAAGCGTAGGAAAACATCGATTGGTCATAGTGGAAGATTATAAACTGGTCCGCATCGGCTTGAGGATGGTGCTGGATGCAGACCCCGATTTGCAGGTGGTTGGGGAAGGAGACAGCGGGGAGCAGGCTTTGGCCTTATTAAAAACGATGACTCCCGACCTGATTTTACTGGATTTGGGCTTGCCCGATATGGACGGCTTTCAGCTGATTCAGGAAATTCGGCGTTTTAACCGGACTTCCAAAATCCTCATACTCAGTTCCCAGGAGGCAGAAGAGCCGGTCTTAAAGGCTTTGGCCATTGGGGTGAACGCCTATTGCCTGAAAGACATTCTGTCCCAGCGGCTGGTGGAAGTGGTGAAAATGGTCTGCGGCGGTGCTATCTGGCTGGATCCCCGGGTGGCTTCCAGAGCCTTGCAGCGCTTTTCTCAGGAGGCCAACCAGCATGCCCTGGGCTCAGCGGCCACCCTTAGCGAACCGGAACGTGAAATACTAAGGCTGATCGTGGAAGGGGTCACTCATGTGCATATCGCCCAGGCGCTTGGTTTAAATCCTTCAAACCTGAAGCGTTATCTGGGTAGTATTTTGCAGAAGTTATCCGCCTTTGAGGGCATCCACGCCACCCCGTGCGCCCGCAACTACGCCACGCTGTGCTAATGAATCGAATGGGGGGCTAAGGCTTCGCTATGTCAAAGGCCCTGTTCATCGCCGGGTGAATGGGGCCTTTGCCTTGCTGACAACCCACCCGCTCAAGGCCGTTCTCAGGCTTAATTAAAAGACTGGCTAAAATGGCTGGGTAAAACGATCGAAAGAACGCACTCTTATCGTTTAATTGCTCACCGTTTAATTTGACCATGAGCGGATTTTAGACCTATGAATGGGTCACTCACCATCATACAAAATCCCACAAAAAGCTCGTATCATTCAAAAAGCCTGCCTTCAACAGAAGGCAGGCTTTAAGACTTTAGCAGAAACCGTGCTTACTTCTTGGCAACGAGTTCTTTGAACTTTTTACCAGCAGAGAAAGCGGGAACGGTTTTAGCCGGGATTTTCAGCTCTTTGCCGGTTTGAGGGTTACGGCCGGTACGAGCAGCGCGCTTGCGGGGCTCGAAGGTGCCGAAGCCAATCAGGGTTACTTTTTTGCCTTTAGCAACGGTTTTCACGATGGTTTCCACAATGGAAGCCAAGGTCTCATCCACTTGCTTCTGGGACACTTTGGTCTTTTTTGCGACTTCTTGTACTAATTCTTCTTTATTCATGGGAAACACAACTCCTCAGATTTAATTACACCCTTATTATAGGGGTTGTTTAACCAAAGGCAAGTAGATCTTTTGTGACTTCATGCGTGTTCTACGGATGTAGAATACTTGGATGGCACTCCTACCCCTTACCTTGGGGACTTAAAAGCGTGATAGGCAAAGGCCTCTTTTCAAAGCCTGTCTGTTTTTTGGCGTATCCCCCCTCTGGCTGTAGCTTCGCAGGATGAGCTTGGTGTCAGGCCCACACCATTCAGGTTTTTGCTAAGTTTAGAATGCAAATGCCAGTTGTGATTCTTGGCCGCTCTGTATTTACAGGCGGTTTTCTCAGCGGAGGGTGGTTTCGCTGGCCTCCCGCCCGGTTCTTACTTTGGGGCTTTTTAACGACAAAAACACCAGAGTGTTCTGGTGTTTTTGTGGCGCTGCTTTGTGGGGGCGCTCGCTTCAGCGCCGCCGTCGCTCTGACGAGCCATTGACAGACTGGGGTGCGCCTTGACAGACTGGCCGCGCCCTTACCTGCAATTGCCCGTCATTGTATAAGTTACAGTGTCGGGAGATGGCGATTTCGTGATCAGTATTTAACCGCCTTAACCAGTCCCTATTATGCGATTGGTGAGGAAATGAAATAACTACCTGTAAGAATAAAAAAACATATATAAGGTGGCTAATAGGAATCATGCCGGAGTAGACAGTGGGCGGATGGGTGTTTTTGTGACTGCTGGCATCAAGTCTGTTTTTGTCAGGCGCCATGCACGCTGCGGTGGATGGCGGGCCCGTGCTGCCGGTTGTGAGCCCAGCCCGGCTGTGAGCAATATGGCTGCAGATTGGGTGGCTCTCGGGCGTGTGATGATCTCTTGTCTGGGGTCGGGATATGATGGGGTATGATAAGGTAGAAATGCAGGTTCGTGGTGCGGCATTGATGCGCAGAATCGTTGCATGGTTCCCGCCCTGATTTTCATTCCGTTTTGAGCGTTTCAGGCAACTGCTAGAGGTATCCCCTTATGAATATTCCGGCGTATTATCGCGCTTTTTATCGTCTTTACCTTCGTTTTTCCATCGTTATGATGATTGCGGCCCTGTTGATGGGGATTTTGTTTCAGGAGTCCTCCAAAAAAGCCCCCATTTCTGAAATGCTGCCAGCAGGGGCGCACCTGGAATCTGTGTTTGGCCTGTCTTTGGTGCATGGTCACACCTTTCTGATTGGGGCGCTGATTCCGCTGGCCGTGACCTGGATGTTATTTCTGGGCTTGCAGATGGGCTTTGCGCCCCTGTCGGAAAAAACCTTGCGCTGGACCAGTCGGCTTTACTTGCCCAGTTCCGTGGTGGCCGTGTTGTTAATGCTCTACAAAGGCTATCACTTCCTGCTGGGGGTGCGTGGCGGAAATCTGGATTTGGCCGCCCTGAACACCTCCCTGTTTTTAGGCAGCCATGCCCTGAGGGCCTCGGTTTACGGCTTGACCCACACCGCTATGGCGGTGGGCCTGTCCATTGTGCTGATTGCCTTCTGGAAAAGCATGAACAAGTCCCACGAATAATTCCAGGGAATGCCTGAATCCAGTCGCTTAGCTAGGGGCGGATGGACTGGTTGCGGTCGTATTCTCATCGGAACTGAGGGTCTTGATGGCATTATTGATCAAGGCCTCCGCTTCCGCCTGTTTGGCGGTTTTGCTCTCCAGTCTGCTCAGCTGGAGGCTGGCGGTTTGCAAGGCCTGCAAAGCGGCCAGGCGGTGCGATTTCTGGGATTGTCCGGCGAAACTGGCCCCGATGCTGATGAGTAACAGTAGCGCGGTCAGCAACAGGTATACCCGTTTAGAAATCATGGTCTTGTTCACTCCCCTTTGTGTCGTGGACCCCTTGGACAGGATGCACTTTATTTTTTGGTGTAATGCTTTGGATGTTTTCCCCTCAACAGTCCTGGGCCACGGAGGCCGTTTATTCTTGGGGTTCCTTGGGAAGGCGCTTTCTGTAAAGGCCCTCTTGCATTGGACAAATTAATATTGGACGAACTAAAGTTTACGATCTGGAAATTGCTCAGTCTGATTACTACCATTATGCCTCAAATCGGGCCTTGCGAATAGCCCCAACCGGTTAGGTTCTGGCATTGATTTTGGGGCATAATAGCCTTCTGCAGCAACCATGGTTTTGGGAGGAACTTGCAACGATGACTCAACCAGTATCCAGTCAGCAACAGGCGGTGCGCACGGAATGGATCACCATCCCGGTGGCAGGGCAACCCATGCAGGCCTATTTGGCCCGCCCCACTGGGGAAGGCCCATGGCCCGCCGTGCTGGTATTGATGGAGATTTTTGGGGTGAACAGTCACATCCGTCAGGTGACCGAGCGCGTTGCCGCTGAAGGTTATGTGGCCCTGGCCATTAATTACTATCACCGCACCACGGAAAATTTCGAACTGGAGTACAACGAGGCTGGCATGACCGTCGGTCGCCAGCACAAGGACCAAACCACCCGCCAAGGCATTCTGGAAGATTTACAAGCCTGTCTGATTTATCTGGGGCAGCAGCCTTTTGTGCAAAATCCGCAGCGGGTGGCCAGTATCGGCTTTTGTTTTGGAGGACACGTGGCTTGTATTGCCGCCACTTTGCCCCAGTTTGCCGCCACCATTGCCTTTTATCCCGGTGGGGTTGCCAACAGTGCCCCTGGCGGTGGAAAGCCCACCATTGAATACGCCCCGGACATGCAGGGTCAAATTCTGTGCCTGTTTGGCAAAGAGGACCCCCTGATTCCGCTGGCCGAGACGCACCGGGTGGAAGAAGTGCTGAAGCAGGCCCAGTGCCACTATGAAGTGATTCGCTACGATGAGGCCGGGCATGGCTTCTTCTGCGATCAGCGGGCTGATTACCGGGCCGAAATTGCCGAGGACGCCTGGCGTCGGGTCAAGGCCCTGTTATCCAGAACCCTGAAGCACTAGCGCTGTTTATTGCGGGCGGGTATCCCGTATGTGTCAAAAAGGGCGACTATTCCAGCTCCAGGCCCTCGCCACCCACATAGGGAATGGGTTTACCCTCAATGGCGATTTTCAGTCGGTAACCGGGGTTGACCCCTTGCACCACCTTCTGAAGTTCCGCCACCCGGCCAATCATGCTGGTGGCTCCGCCGCCGGTGTTGAAGTTTTTCGATAAATTGACGGTCACCGTGTTCCCTTCAGTCCACAGGCCCAGTAAGCGGGTGCCTTTGGGAATCTCGCTTCCGGCTGTGGTTTTAAGGCCCTGTCCCGATTGACCTTGCAACAAATGGGTGATGGCCGCCTCCAATGAGCTGGCG
Source organism: Vampirovibrio sp. (assembly GCA_027448865.1). Classification (GTDB taxonomy): domain Bacteria; phylum Cyanobacteriota; class Vampirovibrionia; order Vampirovibrionales; family Vampirovibrionaceae; genus Vampirovibrio. Next base: position 3,856 of record DAIDMR010000050.1, on the reverse strand, counting down.
GTGGCGGTGGCCGTCAGTGTGGGGGCCTGTACAGGGGTGGTCAGGGCAAGGTGAACTCGTAATGGGGGGCGAGCGGCCACACCCAGATCATCGGGTGGGTCTTTGATGACCGGCTCTGCTTTCACCGTTTCCGCTCTGGCCACGGCCCAATCTGGAAGGATCAGCGGCCGGTGGTGGGGGGCAAACTGCTGTACCATCCAGGTGGTGACCAGTAGAACCAGCAAGCCCAATAGCAAAATCAGCCACTCCGGTCGGAGGGGGAGGTACTGTTGATTTTTAATGGGGGGAAGGTAAAAGAGAGGCATGGCGAATCTCCTTTCGGACGGTCTGGTGTCTCGGTATGCCCTCAGTTTAATTCTTCTTGCCGGTCAAATCATGAGCCATTCAGCGAAGAAGGATCTGGGCCATTTGGCTATCAGCCAGAGCGTTAAACCGGCAAACCCAACGAATAAGCTGAAAGTTTAAATGCCCGGACAGGCATGGGCAGTCCGGGCATCTTCGCTCTTCAGGCGCGTTTTTTCAGGTTCTGTTGCCAGTCTCTAGGGACGGGCCGCAGCCACTTTCAGTTCTCCGGGCATGGGTAGCACCTGATTGGGGCAGGCCTCTCCCCGTTCCACCTGGCTGATGTTGCTGAGGGTGGTCTGGGCGATGTTGGCCATGGCCTCCTGGGTGAAAAAGGCCTGATGCCCGGTAATCAGCACGTTGGGGAAGGTCATCAGCCGGGCGAACACATCATCTTCCATGCACTTGTCCGAAAGATCCTCAAAGAAGATATCGGCCTCTTCCTCGTACACATCCAGCCCCAGATAGCCCACCTTACCGGCTTTCAAGCCCCGGATGATGGCCTTGGTATCGATAATCCCGCCCCGGCTGGTGTTGATGATCATGACCCCGTCTTTCATCTGGGACAGGCTTTCATCGCTGATCAAGTGATAGGTCTGGGGGGTGAGGGGGCAGTGCAGGCTAATGATATCGGATTGCTTGAGCAGGTCTGGCAGGCTGACGCACTGGATACCGTGTTCTTCAAACAGGATGTTGGGGGCCGGATCGTAGGTCAGCACCCGGCAACCGAAGCCTTTCAGGATGTTGGCGGCCACCGTGCCGATTTTTCCGGTACCCACAATGCCCACGGTTTTGCCGTGCAGATCAAAGCCCAGCAGGCAGTCCAGCTTGAAGTTGCCTTCTCGCACCCGGTTGTAGGCTTTGTGGAACTTGCGGTTCAGGGTCAGGATCATGCCCACAGCGTGTTCGGCCACCGCGTAGGGAGAGTACGCCGGAACCCGCACCACGGTCAGTCCCAATTCCTGGGCCGCTTCCAGATCGACATTGTTGTACCCGGCGCAGCGCAGGGCCACCACTCGTACGCCGTGTTTGGCCAAGGCCTGCAGGACTTCACGGTTCAGGGTGTCATTGGTGAACACGCACACGGCATCATAGCCTGCGGCCAGTTGCACGGTGGAGATGTCCAGGTGCGGCTCAAAAAAAGTCAGCGCATGGCCTGCGGACTGATTGGCTTCGGTCAAAAATTCCCGATCGTAAACCTTGGCGCTGAAAACGGCCATTTTCATGGGGATAACTCCTTGTAGACGGTTTAAAAGACGTTTATAGAATGGTACCCGATTTCAGCATCTGTGGCAGCTTGGCGGGTACGGGCTCAAAATTGCGATGGATAGTCACCGGGCGCTGGCACTTTTCCATCACCGCAATGCTGACGCTGCCCAGTAGTAACTTGGTAAAGCCCGTGCGTCCGTGTGAGCCCAGCACCACCTGATCGGCCTCCATGTCCTCGGCGTAGTCGCAAATCAGACTGATGGGGTCCCCTTCCAGAAAAATAGCCTTTTCCACCTGGCAACCCAGAGACGTTAACAGGTCTCGGGCGGTCTTCAGGGCCTCCTGCACGCCGGGGATTTCATACTCCACCAGACTGACTTCGTTGTAGTTGACCGGAACCACATACAGCAGGTAATAGCGACTGTCGGTTTTGCTGAAGGTTTGGGCGGCCCAATACAGGGTGCGGGTGGAACAATCGGAACCATCGATGGGTAACAAGATTTTCATGCCGGGGATCTCCTTCTCACTCATGTGTTTACTTTAACTTACGAGCGCTCTTGCCGCCATACCTCCAGAGGGGTATCCAGACCGGTGAGTCTGTAATCCAGCCCCTGATTGCGTAAAAAGCGAAGGGCATCGTGCATTTCCATGTGAGAGCAATTGAAAAAGCAGGCCCACTGGCTGAGGGATGGTAACAAACAGGGCGTCCCCCCGGTGGGCAGGCGACCGGAAATGAGTTTGTATAAAAAGCGGGCTCGGTGGTTATTGCGGTTGGTGTGGGTGGTTGGCGCCAGGTACGGGGGGAATTGCTCCAGCGGGAGTACTTTGACAGGTTGACTGGTTGATTCCACGACCCTAACCCTCCACAATCAGGAATTTAGGCTGGCACTCCCCCGGGGCGTCCGCCACCACGTTCCCGGCCTTTTCAGGTTTTCCGGGGGCCCAAAGCTGGATGTCACCATCCAGCCCGTACACCCGGTATTGACAGCCCTGCCTTTTAAGTTCAAACAGGGCGTCCAGCACATCCAGCACCCCACGATCGTACAGGGCAGCCAGCTCCAGGGGGCAAGGCAGTACCAGCGTTTGAGGCGTGCCGACGCCCTCGGCCAGTAACCGCTGCTTCAGGTGCGCGGCGATTTGTTGGGCGCTGTCGAGCCGATCATCCAGCAGCACGGGTTGCCAGGTTGCCGTGGGGCCTTGGGGGGGGAGCTTTGTTTTGCGAGCGACGGTCATCATGCGCCTCCTTTGTTACCCTTGTGGGTTACGCTTCTGCTTTCAGTGTAGCGATTTTCAGCGGGCACCAAATTGCCCGTTCTGCGAAGGATGGGATCAGCCGTTTTACCGATAGCCGAATGCCTGATTTTAGTCCTCCTGCATTATGGGATTTTTATAATGCGTAAACTCAAAAGGGTGCGAGCACAACAGCCCCTATTGATGTTTCGCCATTGACCGTTCAACGGATTTCAAACTCACCCCTGATCTTTCAAACACGGAATTCTCTTTGGCCGGTGTTCGGGCTAATTCCTTGGACGCTGGCCATTTTTATCGCTTTCGGTTGGGGAAACGGTTCAGCATTTTAAAAGAGCAGCGTAAGGAGGCAACTGCATCATGACCAGCGCCAAATCCATCATGAACACTCAGGTTATCACCGCCCGTCCGGATATGACGTGTGATGAGGTGCAGCAGTTGCTGACCATCAACAAAATCAGCGGGGCGCCGGTCGTGGATCGGGAAGGCCGTCTGGTTGGGGTGATCAGCGTGAGTGACATTCTGGCCAGTGGTTTGAACCCGGGATGGTCGAACTCCGTGGAGCAGGCCTTACTGGATCGCATGCTGGCTCAGGAGGGCTTTCATCTGGAGTCCATTGCCGAAGGCTTTGTCTCCGATTTTATGACCCGTGATGTGGTGCGGGCTTTCCCGGAAACCAGTGTGCATCGTCTGGCGGAGTTAATGCTGCATCATCGGGTGCATCGGGTTATCATTGTGGAAGCGCATACCAATCAGGTTAAAGGCATTGTGACCTCTTTCGACTTGCTCAAAGTGCTGAAAGAAAGGCCCAAGTCCTGTGGCGGTCATGCTCCGAGTCAGTGTAAAAGCCCTGTATCCGCATGAAGCAACCCCGGTCTTCTTCCAAAAAGTCTCAACCGGTTCCCGCCGTTGTCGGCGATCGGTCGGAGGCGGCCGGGCTGGTGGACGCCTTGCCGGACTCTCCGCAATCCTTGCTCAAGCAGTTGAGTGATTTCAAATTCGCTCTGGATGAAGCGGCCATTGTGGCCATTACGGATGCTCAGGGCCGCATTACTTA
>DAIDMR010000049.1 GCA_027448865.1 Vampirovibrio sp. | reverse complement strand
GGCGAAGTGGAACAGATGAACAGCAGCTACCACTTGGACACCGCCTGGGATAGCTACTACCGTAAGACCATGTGCAAAACGGCCAGCCTGTTTTCCGCCGGATGCGAGTCGGCAGGCGTGATTAACGGCTTGCCGGAAGCGCAGATACAGGCGCTGAAATCCTACGGACATCACTTTGGCATTGCTTTTCAGGTGGCCGATGACCTGCTGGACTACACGGCCACCGAAGCCGAAATGGGAAAGCCCGTGCTGGATGATCTGCGTAACGGATTGTTAACGGCTCCCATCCTATTGGCAATGGAATCCGAAAAGCTCAGCAGCGAAGAGCGAGCGGCCCTGAAACAACTGACCGTCCAGTTGTTTGAAGCCCCCAGTGATGAAACGCTGATCCGGAAAATCCAGCAGTATCTGGCCCAAAGTGAAGCAGTGAGTGGCACCCAGCAATTGGCCGATCAGTACGTGGATAAAGCCAAGCAATCACTGGATTTCTTACCGGACTCCCCCGCCAAGGCCGCCCTGATCAATCTGGCTGAATTCATCCCACAGCGCCGCGCCTAGACAACCAAACGCCAGCGGCCCGGATGTGGCGGGCCCCAGCCCTCAAGAGAACTCCCGGCGCTGGCTGAAGCGCAATCACCGGAATGTATAGGGGTTTAATTGATATTCTCAAAATGCGATTAAACTTTTGCCCAACACGGTCGATACCCCTCATACGCCACTCCCCTACGAGCATGAGGACAGCAGCACCATGTCAGCCGGGCAACTCCCCTCGGAAAATTCTCCCAAGACCAGACGCATTGGCGGCAAAGAAGCGGCCATTCCCATGGAAGTGGTCATCCTGACCGCCGATCACGAAGTGCAGGGCATCATCCACGTTTCCAGAAATGCCCGTGAAGAGCGCCGCATCAGCGACTTGCTAAACGACCCGGATCGGCGCTTTCTGGCCGTGACCGACGCTAAACTCATCAACCGGAACGGCCCCAGCTCTCCCCGCATTTACAGCTTCATGCAATTGCACATCGATAATATCATCATGGTGCATCCTTCCGCCCAGGCGGTGCTTAAAAATACAGAATACAGCAGGGATGAAGCCCTGCGCTTTGACGAATTACGATCCAAGATGGTGCGTAGCACGGGGCAGACCTCTGCCGGCTCCCAGAACGTCTAGTGAAAATACTGACGCATCACGTCCAAAGCGGCCCTTGCCTCTGAATCACCTTGCTGAGCCTTTTGAGCGGCCCGATCCAGCACCTGCCGGGGATCTTTCCCCTGTGCTTTCATCTGATGCGCTTGACGAACCCAATCGTTGGCCTTTAGGAGTAAGCGCTGATACCGATCCAGCATGGCCTTTTCGAATGGAAGGAGCCCAGGCCGGGCTGTGGCCGCTGCCGCCTGACTCCGCCTCAAGTCCGCCTCCGAGAACGGTTTCAGGCGCTCAATGGGGATATCGTCCCAAGGGTGGGCTTGCGCTTCGTGCGAGGCCAACCCAAAGCCCGATAAGGGAAGCAGGCTCAGCAAACCCGCCTGAAGCAGCTGCCTTCGGCGGAAACCAGTCGGTGGCCCTTCTAAACCGTCTTTCCGTTTCAATGAAGGACGGGTAAAGACAGGCTTGGTCGGCGGCGCAGTCCACCGCAATCCTTTCCTGGGCGCTGAATCTTTATGTCCGGAAGCGCCTTGGGGCTGCAAAGCAGCATTGGGCCGAATTTGTAGCATCATTTTGTTCCCCCACTCTCTTGTTGATGATATTCCCCACGTGAAGATCAGCCAGAACCCTATAAAAGCGGCTTGCCGGAAGTCTCCTTTTGCTCGGACTTTAACTTTCGGGTCATCAGGCTTTTCACAATCATTTTCTCGGAAAAAGGCCCGGACAGACACATTTCCACCATATCGACGATGGGCGTATCCAGCCCCATTTTGTGAGACAGCTCGTAAACCGCATGCGTCGTTTTAACCCCTTCGGCCACCACTTTCAGATCGGTCAGGATATCATCCAGCGTCTCTCCTTTGGCCAGACGAGCTCCTACCTGAAAGTTTCGGCTCAACGGGCTGTTGGCGGTAGCCAGCAAATCTCCCAGACCGCTCATCCCGTACAGACTCTCTGGGTCAGCCCCCAAAGCCACGCTAAAGCGGGTCATCTCTGATAAGCCACGGGTGATTAAAGCCCCCAGCGCATTATCGCCCAGCTGTTTTTGCTTCATGTAACCGCTGGCAATGGCAAAAATATTTTTCAAAGCGCCGCCCAATTCCACCCCGGTCACATCGGTGTTGGAATACAACCGGAATAAATCGTGGGATAAATCCCGCTGCAAAGCTTCGGCAATCTCTAAATCCTGGCAAGCGATAGAACAAGCGGTGGGCAGACCGTTTAAAATTTCCATCGCCAGCGTTGGCCCGGATAATACCGCATAGGGATTGTCCGGCATTTCTTCGGCAAACACCTCCGACATGCGCTTGAGGCTGGGAAATTCAATGCCTTTGGAGGCGTTAACCAACACCACATGCCGGGGCAGCTTCACCTCATCCCGCAAACGGCGCAGAACTTCCCGGGTGCCGGACACGGTCACCACCATCAAAATCACGTCGGCATCCCGAACGGCCTCTTCCAGCGAAGCGGTCAGATTGAGCTTTTGGGGCAAAATCACCGGTAACGGAAACAGCACCTTACGATCCCGGCCCATGGCGGCTACTTTTTCCGGGTTTCTGTCCCACAGCCACACGTTCTCGTGCTGCGCGCCGTTCAACCAGGCCAGGGTCAGCCCCCAACTGCCTGCGCCCAAAATTGCCAGTTTTTTCATTTAAATACGGTTCTCCGTACCATTTAACAGCCGCTGAATGTTGGCCTTATGCAAATAAATAACATAAAGTCCGGCAATGGCGGCATAAATTTGATACGGAACGGGGGCCTTGAACACAATCAGCAGGACGGGCGCCAACACGCTGGCCAGCATGGAGCCCACGGAGACCATGCGGGTCAGGCGCAT
>DAIDMR010000048.1 GCA_027448865.1 Vampirovibrio sp. | reverse complement strand
GGTAGGGGGCCTCCGACATGACCATGCTGAAAAAGTAGATAAAGTAGAAGTTGGTGGGAATGATGACGGCCAGCGGAAAACATTGTGTGGGCTTTCTGGCAGGAACTGGCCCCCCACATCCCCGCACCGGCGGAACTGGCCCGGCTACGGGTGGTGGAAACCCGCAACAATTTTGCCGAATACCGGGGGGAGTAATCGTTCCTCAACCTTCAGGCAGGTCTTTCCCAGTCATTTTTGGGTTCGGCTGAGGGAGCTGGATCTTGCCCAGAAAAACACTCTCTGGTCTGATTTTTGATGTCCAGCGGCTCTACTACCTCTTCCTGCAAGATGATTTTGAGGTCTTTCAGGTTCATCACCATGCCCGTTTCCGCCTGAACCGGCCCTTGCACGCTGACTTCGATTTCGTAGTTGTGCCCGTGCCCCAGCGGGTTGCTGCTGGGGCCAAACCGTTGCAGGTTCTCGGCATCAGATAACTCCGGCAGCCTTAAAAAATGGGCCGCCGAGAATTTGGCTTTGCGGATGACAGTGACGGTGTTGGGTGTTGCGCTCATGACAGGATTATACCCTTTGCCGGGCACGATACGGAGTTTTGAGGGTTTGTTAGTAGCTTTCCTGAAAGAAGTTTTCCGCGTGGGTAGCCCAGGCGTTGTGGGCGTGAATGCTTTCCAGGGCTTCCACGGACAGGTTGAAGCCGGTCACCCCCTTGTAATCCCGCAGGAACAGCGTGCATTCCCGAATGACGTCTTCCACGAATTTCGGGTTGTCGTAGGCTTTTTCGGTAATGAATTTCTCATCCACCCGCTTGATCAGCGGATACACCGGGCAAGAGGAGGCCGCTTCAAAGCCAGCCACCACATCTTCAATCCACACCACCCGATGATCGGTGGTGGTGTCGATGATGATATCTGCCCGAATTTCGGCCCGCTGGTTGTGGGCGCCGTAATCGGAAATGGCTTTGCTGCAAGGGCACAGGGTGGCGCAGGGCACCATCACCGAGAGAATCAGGCGGTAGTGATCCTGCTCGTCCAGACTGCCCTTCAGGATGCACTCGTAGGCCATGGGGGCGCTCATGTCGCTGACTGGGGCCGGTTTGTCCATAAAGTAGCGGAATTTCAGCTCGATAAAGGCGGAGGGGGCTTCCAGCCGTTGCTTGGCCTCCACCAGAAACTCTTTCAAATCCAGACTAAAGGTGCGATTCTGGCTCCACTCGTTTAGCTGGATGACAAAGCGGGACATGTGGGTGCCCTTGAATTCCGCTGGCAGGCCCACGCTCATGGTGGCAACCGTTTGCACGTGTTGGGTCTGGCCGTTTTTTTGCAGTACCTGCATCGGAATTTCAACGTTTTTGACGCCGACCTGATTTAAGGTCACTCCACGCTGATCGGCGAGTCCTTGCACGTCTAGCAACGTAGTGCTTTGCGGGTCACTGGTGTTGGATTGGCTCATTGTCGTGGTTTCCATTGCTTGCAGGGTAAGGGCAATTTGGGGGAGGTCACTGAGGGAGGTCGATAAAATTCATACGCTTATAAGGCACAGGGGGGAGATAGGGGTTCAACCTAAGGAATTATTGCCTGAGTTGGCATTTAAATGAAGAGTTTGAATTTTAACACGATTGGTAAGCATCTGTTGGTATTTTTTGAGTATTTTTTGAGGAGTCTACCGATCGGTATATTTATAATACCTTACTTTCCACGGATTTAAAACCACGGCAATCTCAAGTGCCGAACCTCCTGTGATTTGGCTGATCTGTCGGGCACTTTTGGGTCATAATGATGATTATGAAAGCGGAGAGACACCCTGAACCGAAAGTGGCCTATGAGGCCATGGTGGCTTGTCTGGCAAGTTCCACCGATGTCTACGTGCAGCTGAATGCCCTGCGGGATTGGGTGAACGCGCATTATCCAGACTTTGAGCTATATCTGGAAGATGTCTGGAACGAGCGAACTGAGGGGGAGACCCACTTTGAGTACATTTTGCGCTCTCGTTATACCCTAAACGAAACCGAGCTGCTGGGGTACGACATTTATAAAAACCACCGGGACGCCAAGGGGGTGTGGCATCTGGATGAGTATGTGTCCAGTGTGCGACTGATTCAGGACCCGCAGGGCCTGTTGGACTTTATTGCGGCCAATAGGCGTCCGTAACAAGGGGAGGGGACAGATTGGCAATGCCGCTGTGGGGAGTGGTCAGCACTCTGTCTTGCCCGGGCCTTGTTTAAAGCCACTCAACTCATTTGGGTCGGTGATTGCAGGATTGACCTCTGGAAACCGCTTCAGGAATGCGCTATGCTATCCATAAGGAAGTAACAGAGCCATTTTGCCATGACTGCTTTAAAAGCCATTAATCTCCGTTCCTGACAAGCGTTAGACGCTGGCGCAGTGGATAACCCTCATTGGGGCTTGTCTTTTAGCACTGTTGCCATGCAATCTCGCCACGAGTGCTGCTGACGTTGGCCTTGCTTCCCAAGCCACAGACTTTTTTAGCAATGAACAAGGACGACTTGTCATGATTGATCTGCATATGCATACCATTTTTTCGGATGGTTCGGTGCGCCCGGAGGATCTGGTGCAATTGGCCGTGGACAACCAATTGGAGGCCATCGCCATCACCGATCACGATACCACCGAGTCCCTGACCCATGCCCAAAAGGCCGCCGAAGGCCTGCCGCTGGAGATCATTCCCGGGATTGAGGTGAATACGGTGTGGAAAGAAAAAGAAGTCCATATTCTGGGTTACTACATCGATCCCCAGGACAATGCGCTGCAAGCGGTCATTGAAAACCACCGTAATTCCCGGGTGGTGCAGATTCAGGAGATGGCTCACCGCCTCAAGGCCAAGGCTCGCCTGAACATTTCCTATGAGGATATTGTTAAGGAAGCCAGTGACATCGGAACCATTGGGCGTCCGCATGTGGCCAAGGCCATTATCGCCAAGGGGGGCGCCGCCAACATCTCCCAGGCATTCAACAAGTTCCTGAACCCGCGTTGTGAGACTTACGTGCGCCGGCAAACCGTTTCTCCGCATGAAGCGGTGGAAGCCATTCATGAAAGTGGCGGAATCGCCGTGGTGGCTCATCCCGGGGATATGGAGATGATTGAAGCGTTGGCCGAGGACCTGATGAATTACGGTTTGCGGGGTCTGGAAGCCTATCACCGCAGCCACTCCCCGGCCCTCATTGAATTTCACTGCTCGCTGGCCGAAAAGCTGGGCCTGATCGTCACTGGTGGCACCGATTTTCACGGCACCGTGGATCTCTACAAAAAGTCGCTGGAACGCTTGCACATGCCGCCTGCCGTTTACCGGGAACTGCACGCCGAACGCAAACGTCGGCAGCTTTCAGCGTTTAAAGCCTCCTAGGAACAGTCTTTGAGCCTGCTAAAAAGCGGTTGGTAGCTGCTGTGCGTATTTAGCTGCCTTGTGAGGCAGAGCTAGGGATTTTTGTCCTTCATGATTGCTTCAGTGTGTCTGGGTATCTGGCGGTAAGATTTTGAACACATGGATGGCCCCTTTGGGGGTTTGATACAGGTGAACAAAGCGTTTGGGATATCGCTCCATCAGTTTTTGAGCCACCCAGTTCACCGGGGCCAGCAAGGTGCGGAACTGCATGTGGGGCTCCGCCACCAGGTAATTGACCTGGTAATGATCCAGGCTTTTCATCAGCAAGGGAATGGAATCGTCGGTAAACTTGCCGTTTTTACGGCGCATACTGGCGTAAAAGGTGTAAAACGTGGGTCGTTCGGTATTCAGGTAGAACACCACGTCCGATGCTACTGACAAACGGGCATCCTGAGGCAGGTTCTCCCGAATCCATTGGAAGGACGCTTTATACTCATCCCATAACCAGCGGTATTTCCCGGATTCCACCCAGTGCTGGGATCGGGACGTGACGATGGTTCGGTACGACCCCCCCACGTTCCACAGGGCTACCGTACAAGCCAACAGGGTAAAGGCGCAGGCCAGCACCACGTTTTTCCGGGGTGCAGCCAGATTGCGGCCCAGATCCGGGAGATAATTCATAAACGGCTTGAAAAAGTACAGCCAAATCATGGGTAAAACCGGCGACAGGAAGCGGGCCATCTGGTCGTCATAATTCCAGAAGGTAATGATTACAATGTAGAAAAACAGATACAGGCCGGGCAAGGTGAACGGTTTGGCAGTGAACTTTCCGTTGGCCCAGCTTTTTCTCAGGGTGCTGATGCCTTGCAGCAGGAAGTAACCAAAAACCACGTAGGCCATTATCATGGCAATCAGGCTGAACCATTCCACTAGATCCTGATTGGCTTTTAGCTTGGGGTAGATCTTGAAAAAGTTGGGAATCAGGGGAAACATGACTTCCTGTAGTTTCAGGATCATGGTTAGCAACGAAACGCCCAATCCGTTGAGGTAGTTGGCGGTGGTGAGGTTGTGGAAAAACTCAAGCCCGTAGTTACTGTAAGCGTTGACCAGCGGGTAGTTGAAATTATTGATTGGCGGGGTGTTCAATTTAACCCACAATACCCAGGGCAAGACGCCGGTCAACAGACAGCCCAGACCATATATCAGGGCGTTTCTCCATTGCCGGTTCAACACCAGCCAGACCCCGATACCGGCCATCATGGCCAAACCCAGCACCCGGGTTAAAAAGCACAGGGAGGAGAGGGTGACCAGCCAGAAGAGGTCTTTATTCTGGAGGGGTTGAGCGTTTTGGGTAATTCGGTGGAAGTACCACAGAATGAGCAGGGTGAAGAAGAGGTAGGGGGCCTCCGACATGACCATGCTGAAAAAGTAGATAAAGTAGAAGTTGGTGGGAATGATGACGGCCAGCGTCAGTACCAGCCAGCCTGGCATTTTCTGGCAGTCTTTCAGCCAGATAAACATGAGCCAGCAGGCGGCGATGGTGAAGGCAATGGTTATATAAAGCAGGGCTGGGAGGTTCTCCGGGTAATGAGGATTGAAAAACCACACCACCGAAAGAATGAGCGGGTAGATGAAGGGGTATTTTATCTGCCCCGGCTCCCCGATGACGTGCAACAGCTTAAATCCTTTGCCCAGCGCCAGAGATTGGCCCACGATGGCGTACACGCCGTCATCGTGGGTAAAGCCCATGTTTTCAGTGTCAATACACTGGATATATAGGTAGGTAATGAGCGCCAGCACCAAAAAGGCCAGCGCCGTGTACAGTGGATGAACGTTTTTCGAGGAAAACGCTTGCCACAGGCGAGACCAGGTTGAGCCCGGTTCGGCAGCTGCTTCCTGTGCCATTTGGGGGGCTGGGCGGGGGGAAGATGGGGGCGTCGGCTGAGACATGAAAACAACACCTGCGGGGTTAAACGCAAAAACACCGGAGAAGTCCCGGCGTTTTTACCAAATCGTGACTGGAGCGGTGATAGAGCCTTTTAGCCCAGACCCACCCGGCGTTTTTCCGGATCGGGAATGGTTTGATCAATGGCGTTGAACACCTGTGAAAAAACATGGCCAATCTGCTCCGGGGAAACGTGTTTTCCGCCTTCACCCTTTAAATAGCTGGCCACGATGTCTTTGGCGGCAAATAGTTTCTGCTCTTTGCTCACACGATCTTCCATAATTTCTCGCTCTCTTCTCTCTCTCAATGACCTTGAGTATGACGATTCCGGAATGCCAACCACAGGGGGCACTCGGGTGTGGTTGGATCGCTGGAAACGGAAGGGACAGGATTCGAACCTGCAACCCTTGCGGGCAACCGCTTTCAAGGCGGCGTCCTCACCACCCGGACCCCTTCCATCATCCAGCGTCCGAGCTTTTATTGTCATACAGTTTTGGCAGGCGGTCAATTACAGATCTGTTCCGCCGCCTTCCGCAGACAGGCCGCTGTTCTGTATTCTACAGGGTGACTGGCTGGCGGGGGCTAGTTCATTCGGCCATATCCCATTAGTAAGCTGGTTAGTTTACAACCGTTTCGGAAAAGTCACATAATGCCCGGAGGCTCATCGGTAATGGGGACAGCCCCAATGGGCCTGATTCGCATTCAAGTGAAAGGGGTGTTTTGTGAAACAGATTTCAGTCTTGGGGCTTGGGTATATCGGCTTGCCCACGGCCAGTATTCTGGCGGCCAACGGGTTTCAGGTACACGGTGTTGATCCGGTGCAGCGGGTGGTGGACATTGTGAATCAGGGCGGGGTTCATATCGAAGAGCCCGGCTTGAAGACGCTGGTTCAGGCGGCGGTGCATTCCGGTAATTTAAAGGCTTTTACCCAATCTCAGCGGGCGGATGTCTATATTTTGGCAGTGCCTACGCCCATTACCGAAGCTAAACAGGCCGATCTTGCCTATGTCGGTTCGGCGGCCCGTTCCATTGTGCCCCTGCTGAAACGCGGGGATCTGGTCATTCTGGAGTCCACCTCTCCGCCCGGCACCACCCGGGATTTCCTGTGCGCCATTCTGGCGGAGTCCGGGCTGGCGCTGGGCACCGAGCTGTTTGTGGCCCACTGCCCGGAGCGTGTCCTTCCCGGCAAGATCATCAAGGAACTGATCCAGAACACCCGCATTATTGGCGGGATTAACACCCAGTCCGCCGAATTGGCCCGGCAGATTTACGCCAGCTTTGTGGAAGGGGAAATCCATCTGACGGACGCCACCACGGCGGAGATGGTGAAAATTATGGAAAACACCTTCCGGGATGTGAATATTGCCCTGGCCAACGAGTTGGCGGCCATCGCGCCCAGTCTCAAAATCAACGCCTGGGAGGTCATTCGTTATGCCAACCTTCACCCTCGGGTGAGTCTGCACACCCCGGGGCCGGGGGTGGGCGGACATTGCATTTCTGTCGATCCCTGGTTTTTGGTGGAGAAATTTCCGCAGGCTGCCCGGCTTATTCATCAGGCCCGCATCATCAATGACGGTATGCCCGAATATACCTACCAGCTGTTGCTGGACACTGTAAAAAATATTCCCAATCCCAAGGTGACCTTGTTGGGCCTGACTTATAAGGCCGATGTGGATGACGTGCGGGAGGCGCCTTCCCTGAAAATTGCGGAGATGATTCGGAAAAATCCAGGCATTGAGTTGGCCATCTATGATCCGCACGTCAAACAGGCGGATTATGAGCTTTTGGGCCTGGAGAACGCCCTGAAAGACTCCGATTGCATTCTGCTGGCCGTGGATCATGCCGAGTTCCGCTATATTAATCCCCGGCAGGTGGGCACCCTGGTCCGGAATCGTAACATTATTGATACTCGGAACGCCTTGCACCAGAAAGACTGGGAAGAAGCCGGATTTCAGTATCGCTTGCTGGGGAGGGATGGGGCGGCATTGACGCTCAGAGATCCCGTGGCTAGCCTGGAGGCGCAG
>DAIDMR010000047.1 GCA_027448865.1 Vampirovibrio sp. | reverse complement strand
TTCCTGCACCGGCAAGGCATTCAAACCGGGGTGGATGAAGCCAAATTGGCCGAAGCGTCGGCCTTGATTCGTCAGGTACTAAAGAATACGGATGATTTGGTGGCGGATATCGGGAATCTGGAGTATCTGGGGCAAGTGACTTACCCGCCCGACAGCCCGTTGTAACGCCAGCGTAAGTAATACCATCCTGATGCCGCCACAGACTCGCTTTCACTACATAGAGGCCCCGGAACTGGACTCCACCAACGAGGAGGCCAAGCGCCTGATACAGGCGGAAACCCTGAGCGGGCCAGCCATCATTCGAGCCCATCGCCAAACCGCCGGACGGGGCACCCAGGGGCGCACCTGGCATTCGCCTGCCGGTGCCGGACTGTACTTTTCCGTGGTGCATCCTTTTGCCGGGTGGGTGGAGGTGCCTCCCGCACTGGTGCCCCTGACGCCCCTGTTTACGGTGGCCGCCGGGGTGGCTTGCGCCGAGAGTATTCGGGAGCTGACCGGCTTGCGTATTCAACTGAAACCCGTTAACGATTTGTACGTGCAACGGCAAAAACTGGGCGGTATTCTGGTGGAAAGCCTCATCAGCCAGAATCAGTGTCAGGCCCTGATTACCGGCATTGGCATCAACGTGTTTGAACAGGAGTCGATCGCTGCGGCTTGTTTAGAAGAAGGGCGGGGGAACCAGCCCGTTAGCCTGCAGGCCTGTATTCCGCCCCATCACTTTGAGCAGTTCCGCCGTTTGGACGGAGGGCAGGGGCAGGCCCTGATGCGCGAACTCTGTGAAGCCATTGCCATTACTGTGGATGACTTGTACCGGGCCCTGATTCAGGGGGAGCGTCAATCCATTGTGGCCCGTTACCATGAATTCCAACTGCCCGGTACTGTATTGGAAATATCACCCACGTTATAGGTGTGCTGACTCTGAACGTTTATAAATTGTGCGATTCTCACATTAAAGTATTGGACCCAATGGACGATAAAGACAGGAGCATCAATTTTTAGACCGGTTTGAGAGGACTGAGATGCCAATTCGTTTTCCCAAAGCCACCCGCACGGGTTTCAGTTTGTCGGAATTATTGATTTCCCTGCTGATTCTGGCGGAAATTGCCACGTTCACGATTCCCAAGGTGTTGAGCGCCCAGCAAAACGGGCAAAATAACGCAAAAGCCAAAGCTGTAGCCGCTATGATTTCCGAGGCCTTTAACATCCATAAATTGAATGGCCTGGTCGATGCAAACACCAGAACCATCCATTTGACGCAATACATGAACTACCTCTCCTATGACACCACTTCCGGCAGGTCGGTGGACAATACACCCAGACAAACTTCCTGGTATACGTGTAGCAGTAGCTATCCTTGCATGGATTTACCCATTGGTGGTGTTCTCTTGTTGTTGAATAACTGTCGGCTTGGGGGAACCACCAGCCTGAATTATCTGGCATTTATGTATGACCCTGATGGGACATTAAATGGGGACTACGTGGTGAATGCCTGGAACTGGCAGGGGAAATCCATTCATTTTCTGATCTATGCCGATGGTTTTTTGACCACCCGAAACAATATGAAAGCCGGCAGTGTGCAAGGGGGCTGCGCGACAGTCGGTGGCCCCGATGTGGGTCTTGATCCGGGCTGGTTCAGCTGGTAAGCAAAAAATCGGGCAAACATAAAAAACGGACTCTCTTGTCAGGCATTTAGCTAACCAGAGAGTCCGCAGTCTTTTATCGCTGATTCCGGGTTAAGCGACCACCCCGTTCAGGCGATCCGCTTCTAAACCGTTCCAGAAGGCGGCCAGGCCTTCCAACATCTCTTTGCCGCCTGCCAAAAACTTGGCCCGATCAAAGCGGGGATCCTCAAAAATCTCTTTCAGCTCTTCCTGGGTGTGGGCGGCGTGTTGGGCTTCCAGCCGGTTGTGCCAGGCAAAAAAGGCCAACGATAAATCCGGCACCTGGGTTTTGCGAATTTTCAGCAGCCCGTCTTCCAGTTCTTGCCAAAAACCGGCGGCGGCCCAGTTTTCAATGGCAAAGCTGGCTCCGGCGGCAATGCTGGCGTCCTCGCTGCCGTACAGGCGGGACAGTTCATCACAGAAGAACAGGGTGGAGGGTGTGCCGTGGCGGCGCTTGCCCAAATCATCGAAGCCCAGACCCAGTGGCTTGCCGAATTTGAGCAACCATTCAAAGTGGGCCGCCCCAAAGCGGAAGGTGCCCCCTTCAATGGTGCCTTCGGTACTCACGAACTCCGGATCCCCTTCCTGATCGGTGTTATTACCCGCTTGTGCCGGAGCGGCTTTGCCCTTGTGGTTGAAGATCACCCCCAGCTCGTTGGCCAGAATCTCTTTGGCCTGCCGCATGGACTCCAGCGAGTCGGAATTCAGCATTTTTTTGAGCTGGGCGATTAAAAACAGGTTGGAAAACACGGAGAACTGAATGGCAAAGTGCCGCAGTTGGGGAATGGTCACATCGCCTTGAGCGAACCATTGGGTAAAGCGGTTGTTGACCACGATGGGGTGCTGCAAAAACTCCCGCTCCACCAGCTTGGTAAAGCGCTCATAGTCCATTTGGTTCAGATCCTGAACAGAATAAGTCATCGCTTTGCCCTCAGTCCCGATTGCTAATACTGTCATGTGCTTTCCCTCCTTCACTGTATACGATGTTTTACAAAAACGGAACCCGCCTACGTGGTGGTGTGCATGGCGGGCAGCGGCGGATGGGCCCGCTTCAACATCTTCAAAACGGTCATCGATTCCATGCGATCAATGCATCCCAGCGGTAACAGTTTCTGGTTGATGAATTGAGAGAGGGCCTGAATATCAGCCACCGCCACGTGGGCCATAAAATCCGCCTGTCCCAGGGTTTGAGCGCAGGTCAGTACCTCGTCCAGTTCCCGCACAATGGCTTCAAACCGCTCAATCTCGGCAGGATTCTGGTTCTTGAGGGTGAAGGTCATAAAAAGCTCCAGCGGACGACCCACCTGGGCGGGCTCCACCAGCGCGGCGTAACCGCTGATAATCCCGTTCCCCTCCAACCGTCGTACTCGCTCCAGCGTGGCCGATTCGGATAAACCGATGGCTTTGGCCAGCCGGTTGTTACTCAGGCGACCATCCAGCATGAGCTGGCGAAGAATGTGCTGATCAATGGCATCCATAGAATATTATTTAGAACAAATGAATGTTTTTAGCAATCTATTTTGATTGCAGTATCAATTTCAGAATTTTATTTGGCTTGGTGATTTTCGGTCCGAACGGTTGACCGCCTCAGGAAGCGGGCGGCTTCACCAGTAACAGGATGGCAATCAGCAACAGCAGCAGGCCAAATCCCTGTTTTAACCGATGCGATCCCACTTTTCGACTCAGGACAAAGCCCAGCAAGCTGCCGATCACGGTGCTGGACATCAGGCCGTAAAAAATGGGCTTGTGCCAGGGCAGGGTCGCCCAATAGCCCAGCGTCCCGGCGGCGGCGTTGAGGCAAATAATGAGCAGTGAGGTGGCAATGGCTCGCCGTGGTTCTGCCCCGTGAAAGAGAATCAGGGCCGGAACAATCAGAAAACCGCCCCCCACGCCCACCAGCCCGGTCAACACGCCAATGGCCAAACCGGCCAGCAGTAACTTCAGATTCTTGCTCAGGGCATTCACCGGGCGGTTTATGTTTTCACTCACCGGGGCAGGGCGATACAAGCGCCACACTGAAAGCAGAATCAAGCCGATAAGTAATTGCATCAGAAAGGTCTGTGGGATGGCGGAAGCGAATTGGCTGCCGACAAACGCTCCCACACTGCCACCCAGACCCATCCACAGGGCAGCTGACAAGTCCACTTCTTTCTGGCGCCAGTA
The DNA here is from genome assembly GCA_027448865.1 of Vampirovibrio sp. Lineage (GTDB taxonomy): Bacteria > Cyanobacteriota > Vampirovibrionia > Vampirovibrionales > Vampirovibrionaceae > Vampirovibrio. The sequence goes on along the minus strand of DAIDMR010000047.1, from coordinate 16,988 downwards.
CAAAAGCAGGCTGGGCAGGGCTCCCAGAACGACCAGTAACAGGCTGGCCCCGACGGCTTCCCGGAAGGGGAAGTGGAAGGCGTACAGCAGTATGGGGATGCTGACCAACGCGCCGCCACCGCCCAGCAATCCGAGAATCAGTCCGATAGACAGGCCCCAGAATAGGGTCAGAATCCACATCATTGGGCGTTAAAGGCCACGTAGTATTCCAACTGATCCGGTTTTTCTTCCTGCGCATAATGGGCGGTCATGAAGGCCACAAATTCTGCTTGAGAAGAAATTTGGAGTCGGTGATTGTGTTGACTGACCCGTGACAGCGGACTGCTTAAGTGGTTGTTGTAGTCGTGCCCGGGATGAATGGTGTAATCCCCCGGAAATTGGGCCAGTTGATGAATGGACTGATACTGCTGGGCCGGGTCGCCGCCGGGTAAATCGGCCCGTCCGCAACTTTTGTTAAACAGGCTATCGCCCGTGAATAAACGCTTGCCCAGACGAATGGTGGTCATATCCACGGTGTGACCGGGCGTGTGCAAAAACTGGAAGTTTATGCCAGCAAGCACCCGCTGTTCTCCGTCTTTCACCCGATCGGTGACAAAACGGGAGGGCGCTTGATGGTGCATGAGGTAGGGCACTTGCAACAGCTGGCTCAGGGTGGGGGCGGCGGTGGCGTGTTCGGCATGGGTGTGGGTGTCCATGACCGCAACCAGACGCAGTTTGTGCTGATCCAGCGTGAGCAGGTAAGAACCCAGAATTTCCAGATCCGGGTCGATCAAGACCACTTCCTTGCTTTGCGGGTTGAGGATGAAGTAGGACAGGTTGCCTTCGCCGCTCCAAAGGGGATAGATCTCCGCCTGCTCCTCGAAAAAGACATCCGCCGCAAAATGCTGATAGTGCAAGGGAATGTAAGGGCTAATGCTGGCTTTGGGCAAGATTTTGTTTTGAGTCATGGTGAAAACTCCTGAATTCAGATTTCAATCTTTAATGAGTGACTATGGCAGGCTACAATTTGTGGGGGATTTGGAACCCATACCGAGGCGGTTCCAGGGCAGTCTGCCCAGGAGGACGGCCATCATGCAGGTGTTGGTCAGCCCGGCGATCAACATACCGACTCCGGCAATCAGGGCCAGAAACCACAGGGGTTTGTACAGGGTACCTGTGAGTACCATGATGCCCACTATGATTTGCACCTGCTGCATGACGCTGTAGCCTTTTTTGAGGGAAACGATTTCTCGCCGGGCGGCTTTCCACCCTTGCAACCCGCCCTCTAAAAGACACAGGTTTTGAAACCCCATGGCCTGTAATTGCTGATAGGCCTGACTGGCCCGGTTGCCGCTGCGGCAACTAAGAATGATTTCGGGGAGGGTCTTTAACTGTTCCACGGACGCCGACAGAAGCGGCAGGGGAATATTGACAGAGCCTGGAATATGCTCCCGGGCGAATTCATCCGGGGTACGCACATCCACAATAAATCCGGTTTTTTGCGCGGAAATTTGTTCCGCTTTCAGGGGTTGGGTTGTGTTCATTTTCAGGGGCCTCTGTTTTGGGGTGGGAACAGTCGTTAAACGGGGAGTTCGGGACAGTAAATACGTTGCAGCAAGAAAAGCAACTCCAGCAAGCGTTCATCTTTCAGGCGGTAAAACACCTGAGTGCCCTCACGACGAGCCACCAGAATATCCTTGTCTCGCAGGGTGGCCAAATGGGTGGACATATTGGATTGTGAGGTTCCCACGGCTGCCTCCAGTGCCTGCACACTCTGTTCGCCGTCTTTCAGCACACACAAAATGGCCAGGCGAACAGGATTGGACAGAGCCTTCAGGCAGCGGCTGGCTTTTTCGATTTTTTCCAGATCCATTGTTTTACCTTCTTATCTAAATATCAGGATATCATGATATTTGGATTTATCAAGATCCCTCAAGATCCAACGTTCAAAACCAGACAAACCTCAGTAAATTCAGCCACAAGCCCCACTTACCCAACCGGGCAATGCTATAAATTAGCCTTTACGAAGTGAACAGAAGTGTTAAAATTCAACACAACTTTCGCAATCGGGCAAACCTGGAGTTAATGACTACGGACTTTGTAGGTCAATTTTGGGGAATAGAAGCCGAGAGAGAGAAAAACAGAAATATAAAGAGCCGCTGTGATGGTGTTGTTCTCCGGGTATTAGAAAGCATTGAATGTGTTTACAACAGCAGGAGGGGAGTCAACAATGATACCAATGAACTGGACTGGTTACTGGCAAAACGCGCTGGGTAAAGTGACCTATTTGTTACTCGGGACATGCCTGTGTCTTGGCGTGCCCTCAAACCCCGATGCCATGGCCGCAAGTCCTACCCCCGGCAAGGCGCCGGTAAAGCCTGCCGCCAAGGCAGGAGAAATGGTCAAAACGGTAAAAAAGACTGTGGAAACCGAAACGAAAAAGGTGCAGGAAGCCATTCAAAAACAGACCAGCCCGGCCATGAAAAAAGAGCCGAGCCCGCAGGTTTCTCAGTGGGCCAATGAAGCAGTGACTAAAATTGAAGCCGCCCAAACCTCCATCGAGCAAAACCAGTTGCCCGAGGCCAAACATCAACTGAGCGAGGCACAGACGCTGCTGGATCATATTCAGCAAAGTGAACCTACGGGCAAGGCCATCAATCGGGTGGAATCGACCCGTAAACAGCTTGAGGCCGGGCAAATCAGCACAGACAAGGACTTGGTTCCGCTGGAGCAGGACATTATGATGTTTGAAACGGTGACGCCCGCTCCCAAGGCCAAGCAGCATTTAAATATGGCGAAACAAAGCCTTCAGGAAAAGAACAAGGCCAACGCCACCGAGCATCTGGTGGATGTGGAGAGCCAGTTAATATACGCCGAAGCCAATCTGCCGGTGTCTCGCACCAAGCAGGATGTGCTGGGCGCGCAAACCCTGCTGGAGCAAGGAAAAGCGAAAGAAGCTCACAAGCTGCTGACCGACTCCCTGAAACACATTCAGGAAGTGGTGCTGGAAACCAGTAAAAGCACACAGATGAAACAACCCAAGACCGTGCCCGCTCCTTAACCGACAGGCGGGGTTGAAAACCCTCAAATCGATGATAACCCCTCAAAACCAATCGATTCCCCTACCGGGTGTCGGTTGGTTTTGACCTTCAGGGGGAGGCGGCCTCCAGACCTTTTGCTTTCATAAACTGAAAAAATTGCTCCCCCACTTGCTCGTAATCAGACTCCTTGAGTTTATGTTTTACCCCCGGCAGGACGGTCACTTGACTGTACTGGCGATGCCCCGCCATGGCCTCACTCATTTCCCGCACCAGCGATACAGGCGCGGAGCCGTCCTTTTCACCTTGCAGGAACAAGGTGGGAACATTGTCTATCTGGGTCAGATAATCCTCACAATTGAGCCGGGTTTGCACCCGCTCCAGGGACTTTGGCCCTATCAGGGACTTCAGCACAAAGAAACGTTTGTCCAGATTATGCTGAATGACTTTTTTGAGGGAGGGAAATCCGTTCACCAACACCATCGCTTTGGGGGCTTGTCCCTGCTGCTGGAGCCAGCAGGCCACCCGGGAGGCCACCGGTGTCCCTAATGAGTACCCCATATGCACCTGCTGTCCCACTGGTACCTGAAGGCTTTCCAGCTTTTTGGCGGCGGCCAGCCCGGCCTTGTACATGGACGCTTCGCTGGCCCGTCCGGCACTTTTGCCATAACCGGGGTAATCATAGACAAAAACCCCGTAACCCTGCTCTTGCAGGGTTTTCATAATGGGCCCTAGATAACTGATGTTGCTGGCCCGCTGCTGATGGAACAGCACCGTGGGTTTACCGGCTTTTGCCGGGATGTGCCAGGCCCGCAGGCGAATGTTATCGGTGCTGGCATCAATCACCGGCGTGCCTTTTATTCCGGCTAACTTGCCGCGAACCGTTTCGTACAGGTTAAAGCTCTGATCTTGAATCTTCTCCTGCAGGCTATCAGCGTGTTTAAAAGGCAAGTCCTTGACCTTGACCGGCGGAAAAACAGCCAGTCGCTCGACCCATTGGCGGGTGCTATTTTTAAGCGGCAAAAAGGCAAATACACCCAAAAACAGAAAGAGTGCCGTTTTAATCTGGCTGCCCAGGTAGTTGAAAAAGGCTCCGGTTCGCTTTAGGCCGTAAACAAAACTCTGGCTCAACTTTTGAAAGAGGGTTCGAATTTTTCCGGGGCGGGCCGCACCGGCGAATTGCACGGAAGCGGAAATTTGGCCGGGCTTTCCACAAAAAGCGTCGGTGTGGTTACGCTGCGCTGTGGGCACGCCCGGTAAAGCCCGTTGGGCTCTTGGGGTGAGATTCGCGGGTGACCCCGGATCTGGGAGAAAATGGATACTGGCTTGCCGAACGCTCATAGAATGCCTGTGCATAGCTTTGGGAATCGTTTCAGGGCATCTTGGGGTGTTCTGTATTAACAATGGGCAAGCAATTTTTGTGCGCCTGTTGAGGCACTTTGCGTCGGGTTCATAATTTTCAAGACCATTATGCCCAGTGACCGGGGGAAGCGCTTGCGGAATCACCCGTTTTCCAATAAAGTGAAGGGTATATCCAATCGGATGGGTAAGGGGCCGTTTTTCAAGAGGCTTCATTGAGTGTCGAGACTGAGTTAGGAAGAGGGTCGCCATGAAAATCGTGGTTTTTATCAAACAGGTTCTGGACAACACCAAGTTAAGGTTCAATGATGGCAAGCCGGTGCTGGACGGGGTTCCCATGATGATGAACCCTTTCGATGAATACGCCCTGGAAACCGCTTTGCGCCTGAAGGAACAGGCCGGAGCCGAGGCTACCGTCACCGTGTTGACCCTGGGAAGTCCCAACGCCAAGGACATTATTAAAAAGGCCATTGCCGCCGGTGCGGATGCCGCTTTCCTGTTGTCTGATGAAGCGCTGAATGAGGGTGACAGTCTTTCCACCGCCCGGACCTTGGCCCAGGGGGTTCAAGCTTTTATTCCCGATGCCCGGATTCTGGTGTTTGGACAGTTGGCCCTGGATGACGCCGCCGGACAGGTTGGGCCCATGGTGGCGGAATTGTTGAATTTTCCCAGCGTGACCAGTGGCAAGGACGCCAGACTGGATGCCGCCGGTCTGACCGTACTGCGAGAAACCGAACGGGGCACCGAGACGGTGACCCTGCAATTGCCCGCCGTGGCCTGCATGATGAAGTGCGATTACGAGTTGCGCAGTTCCAACATTAAAGGGGTGATGAAGGCCAATAAAACCGACATCCCCATTAAAACGTTGACGGATTTAGGTTTGGAACCGGCCCTGACAGGGGCTTCTGGGGCCGCCACCCAGGTCTTGAAAACCTGGCAGCGTCCAGCCAAAGCGGGCGGAAAAGTGGTGGATGGCAGCGATCCGGCTGTGGCCGTCACCCAGTTACTGGATTATCTGAAAGAGGCCAAGGTGCTGTAAATTTCGATCTTCTTCAGTTTATAAACCGTTTTAAGCCTGTATTTCAGTGAGACAGAGGATAGTGAAATGAGTGAATTTCAGGGCGTTTGGGTTATTGCCGAGTTGACCGCCGATGGCCAGTTGACCGAGGGTAGTCAAGAGCTTTTGACCCCGGCCCGCCGTCTGGGCGACAAGTTGGGTCAGTCGGTCACCGGGATTTTGATTTGCGGGGGCCAGCGTTGTCAGAGTGCCCAGCAAACCTTGGGACAGTTGGGCGCCAACCGGGTCATTTGCCTCAATCATGACCGTTTGGCCGAGTACAATGTGGACGCTTACACGGCCGCTTTGTCCAGCCTGATTGCCGAGCGAAAGCCGAATGTCGTATTGGCCGGGGCCACTTCAAACGTCATGGATTACCTGCCTCGCGTGGCCGTGCGTTCCGGCGGAAGCCTGATTACCCAGGCCAGCGATCTGGATTTGAACGCGCAGGGCAAGGTGGAAGTGACCCGGGCTTGTTATGCTGAAGGCTTATTATCCAGCGTGACGGCCAAGGCCTTTCCGCAACTGATTACGGTGAAGAAGAAGGCGTTCCCCAAGCCGGTGCCCAATGAAACCGTTCAGCCTGAAGTGGAGAGTGTCACCGCCGATTTGAGCGGCGTGCCGGATCGGGTCAAACTGGTGTCTGTTGAACCGTCGGAAGCCAAAGGGGCCAAAAAACTGGAAGAGGCGGAAATTATTGTTTCCGGGGGGCGTGGCCTAAAAGAGTCGAGCAATTTTCAGGTGGTGGAAGCGCTGGCTGAAGCGCTGGGGGCGGCCGTGGGCGCTTCTCGCGCGGTGGTGGACGCTGGCTGGCGTCCGCACTCCGAGCAGGTGGGGCAAACCGGCAAAACGGTCAGCCCCAAAGTGTATTTTGCCCTGGGTATTTCGGGGGCCATTCAGCACCTGGTCGGTATGAATACCAGTCAGCTGATTATTGCCATCAACCGGGATGAAAACGCCCCGATTTTCAAGACGGCGGACTTTGGCATTGTGGGCGATGCCCTGACCATTGTGCCTGAACTGACCCGGGTTATCCGGCAGCAAAATCTCAGCCTGCACGGGTAATTTCAGCGCCCTATTCAACGCTCAAGCCTCAAGCCCTTTTTCACCCGATGGAAAAGGGCTTTTGGTTGTTCGAGGTGATTCTCAGCTGACACAAAATTCAGGACAGCCGTTACAATGAAAGCAGATGAGTTTTTTCAACATCATCGGCCAGGTCCGCTGATGTTGAGTAGGGCAAGGTGAACGCTGAGATGACCATTAAACAGTTTGCAGCCGGGGAAGTCATTATTGCGGAAGGAACCTACGGGGCCCAGACCTTTCTCATTCAGCAAGGTCAGGTGCTCATCTGCAAGGAAACCGGCGGCATTAACCGTATTCCCATTACGGTTTTGAAATCGGGCGAAGTGTTTGGGGAAATGTACCTGTTTGACGATACCGGTTTCCGCACGGCCTCCGTGGTGGCCCAGACTGCTGTCACCCTGGAAGTGATCCCCCGGGAGAAAATGGAGGATTATCTGGCCCAGACACCACCCATCGTACAATCGATGATCAAAACGCTGAGCGTTCGTCTGGCCGAAACCTCCCAGGAAAATTCCATTTTGAAGTACCGTATGAACCATCCGCTGAGTAGATTTTTGAATTTTTTGAAAAGCTAGAGACTGAAAAACGAGAGACGGGTTGTAGCAGTTCTCACGCCGTAGTCTCTATGGTTCACGCTTCGCTTTGTCTGACCCCTTGCCCGGGGCATACTCACGCTGATCTTTCCCAGCCTGTTCCCTCATGATAAAAAAACGGGCCAGCGCTGGCTGACCCGTTTTTTGACTTTGTCCGGAATTTACAGGGGGTCCGTAATTTACAGGGGGTCCGGAATTTACTGGGGCTGATTGACCTGCACGGTAATGGGCTGATCCAGCTTGATTTCCAGCTTGTCGCCAGAACCGATGGAAACTTCCTTCCCTTTCTTAGCAGCGGCAGCGATGGCCCCGGCGCCCGCCCCGACGGCGGTACCATAGATGGCCCCTTTGCCCACTTTTCCACCGGAGAGGGGGCCCATGGCGGTTCCCAGAGCGGCGCCCAGACCCGCACCCAGAGCGGTGGCCCCCACGGATTTCAGAATGCGGCCCTTGGTGGTGTCACCGTGTAGCATCCCGTCCTCCGTGGCCACGGAACCTTGAATAACATAACGTTGACCATCCGGCGTCACTATTTCATTGAAGCTGATATCCAGAGTGCCCGGTTTGCCCGTGCGACCGGCAGCCTCCACCTGTGTGACCTTTCCGACAATCTGGCTGCCACTGGGGATAATGACCTGATTGTCGGAGCTGAGCAGGGGTTGATCCACGTTCAGCCGAATTTCATCGCCCACTTTGTTCAGTTCGGAACTGAGCAAGCCAGTACTCAGGGTTCCGGTGAATTTGGTATTGGCGGGAACGGTGGCCACACGCCCTTGCAGCAAGGTATTGCCCCCCTGAGTGGTCATGCCGGTAGAGCCGTTCATGGTTCCGGTGGGAGTCCCTGAGCCGCCCGCCAGGTTCAGACGTGCCCGCAGGTTTTCCACCATGGCGGCAACTTCAGCCCGAGTGGTGGGAGCCAGCGGTTCAATCTGGTTCCCGGCGGCGGGATCGTTGGCGTAAATACCGGACATAATGGCCGCAGCGACACCGGGACGAGCCCAGGTCGGAATGCTGGCGGAATCCCGGTAAGCGCTCAGGGTCTGGTTAATGGCCGCATCGCTGGGCATGGGAATGCGGGCGGCGTTGCTTAAAATAGCCATCGATTCGGCCCGGCTGATGCTTTTGGCCGGCATGAACTGGCCATTGGGATAGCCGCTGACCAGACCGGTGGCCCGCACCGTTTCAATGGACGGATAAGCCCAGTGGCTGGGGGGGACGTCGTTGAAGGTCTGGCTGCCGGAGGCGCTCAGGGTCAGGCTCAGGGCTTTGACCATCATGGCGGAGAATTCGGCCCGGGTGATGAGACCTTCCGGACGGAAGGTGCCGTCCGGGTAGCCGGTTAAAATCCCCTGATTGGACAGGCTTTGAATGGCGTTCTGAGCCCAGTGGGACTGGCTATCGGCGAAAAAAGCCGCCATGGCCGAAAGCGGCATGGCCGCCATTTGCAGGGTCAGGGCTAATGTTAAAAGTCTGGTTTGCGTTTTCATTGGGAAAAATCTCCTCGATCATTCAATAACAACAAACGGTAACGGATTCTGTAATACCAGCCGCTGGTCTGACAGGGAGCCGAAGGTTGTTCTCCCGGGCATCCTGCTCTCCGGACGCTGTAAGTTGGGATAATCGCTCTTCTCCCATCCTGCCAAATTGGGATAGCGTTCTATCACTGACGGGATCTGCAAACTTTCTCCTCGTACCTTGAGAAGGTCTGGAGATCGGGCACTCTCAGTACCAGGGGTGCCGGATTGCGCGTATCTGTTTGTGCGCTTCACCTTGGCACGCTCAACTCATACGTTCAACCAGTACGTTCAAAAAGCGAAAAAGTTTCATTCATCACTACTACAGGCTGATTTTACCACAGTACGTATGCCGGGATGAGTGGTTATAAAGAATCTTGTTCTTCTGTAGCATTGATTTTTGGGGCCTTGGTTTGGGGAATGAGTCCGTTTAACAACCAGCCATGCTGATTTACCGTGGGCAATCCTGAGGTTAAAATAGAAGCAAGCGGAACCGTAGGCCGTTTTTATCGTCCTGTTTCCGTGTTGTAAAAATTCTCTGAACCGTGGATGCGTTGATGCAAGTTTTGTTGATGCAATTTTGAAGAGAAAGAGGGATTTCCATGAAACGGATTGCCTTATACACACACAAAAGAACCGTTGCCGCCCTGACCATTTTGGGAGGCCTGCTGGCAAGTTCCATGCATACAAGCGCTTTGGCTGAAGACCTGTGGAAAAAACCGGTCGTCAAGCAGGGCGTGGTAGGGGCTGCGGCCGGGGCCGCCGTGGGTGCCCTGTCCGATCGCAGTTCTGTCGGGAAAGGGGCGGTGACCGGGGCCGCCGTGGGTGTGGGTACTGGCCTGATGACCCAGTCCAGATTTCTGCGAGACAAGCCCTTGTTACGCAACGCCGCGCAGGGTGCTGTCATTGGGACAGGGGCCAGTTACGTAACCGGTAAAAGCAAGGTGAAAGGCGCGGCCATTGGCGCGGGGGGTGGGGCCGGATACCACTACGTCAAAAAGTATCTGGACAAGCGCTAAACACACCTTTCTTCATTCACTTTGGGGCGGACAGGTTTCGGGCCTGTCCGCTCTGCTTTTCCCGGGCTCGTGTGTTCAGCCCGCATTTTCAGTATAGTAACCACGGTGTATTCTGTTTTCAGTCCTGTTGACGCGCTCCGGTATGGAAGATGACCCGCACTTCGCAATTTTTAGATCAACATTCCAGACAAGCCCCTGTAGTATTGCCCTACCAGGACATCGCAACGCTGATGTCCGATATGACCCGCTGTAAGCAGTGCCCCCGATTGGTGGCCTGGCGGGAACTGGTGGCCGAAAGCAAAGTCAAGCGCTATGCCGATCAACGGTACTGGGGACGTCCCGTGCCCAGTCTGGGCGATCCAAATGCCCGGTTGCTGCTGGTGGGATTGGCCCCGGCGGCTCATGGGGGAAATCGCACCGGGCGCATGTTCACCGGCGATCGCAGTGGGGACTGGTTGTATCGGGCCTTGCACAAAGCGGGTTTCGCCAACCAGCCGGAATCCAGTAGCCTGTCTGACGGATTACACCTCAAGGATTGCTACATTACGGCGGTGGCCCATTGCGCCCCGCCCGATAATAAACTGCTGCCCGCTGAAATGGCCCAATGTCGCTCTTACCTTTCCACGGAACTGGCCCTACTGAATCATGTCAAAGTCATCATCGCCCTGGGGAAAGTGGCCTGGGATGCCATTTTAAAGGAATCGATCCTGCCTCGATCCAAAGGAGATGCCAAACCGACATTTGGCCACGGACTGGTCTATTCGTTTGACAATGGCATCACCCTGATTGGTTCCTACCACCCCAGTCAACAAAACACCTTCACCGGTCGATTGACGGAGCCCATGTTCGATCACGTTTTTGCGCTTGCCCGAAAGCAACTAGACAAGGTCTGAGCAGGTACTTGCCGGTTGGGCCACTCTCTGTGGAGCGGTTTGGACGGGCATCCATCGGGGGCGGGCTGATGGGGTTCAGGGCTCGCAGTATTTACAGGCAAAGTCCCGGCCATCCTCAAACGCGCCGGGCACAATAATTTTTCCCGGTAAACCCACGCCCACCAGGCTCTTGTAAATCATTTTGCGCCATACCGGGTGGCGATCCATGCCCAACACTTCCCCGGAATGCACCACAATCCGATCCCCGTTGCGGTTGGTCAGGCGAATGCTTCTGGCATCCACCGCTTCCCAGCGGCAGGCTTTGCACACCCGGTTTTCTGTCAGGTAGATGTCTTTATATTCCCTGTTATATTCTCCGGCCCGGGCCGCCGGGCTGCCCAGAGCCAGGCCCAGTAGCAACAGTCCCAAAAATGACACCGGTCGCAGATGGTGAAGGCGGACGTTGAACATGGTACTGCTATCGACCGGATTTCCGTTAACTTGAATTCCCGATTTTAGAACGGGAAAAAACGCGTTTGGGGGACAATCCATGACTTTTTCCGAGACCAAAATGCGGACCTGACGGGCCAGGCGGTTTGAAATTAAAGTTTTTGGAGGAGTGAGCGATATACAAAACATCCCTTCAAGGTGTATGAATGAACCCTTGTTGAGAAGGCAGGCAGCAGCCCGGTGTTGGGAATCGGTCTCCACAAACCCGGCTTTAAACGTGAGAAGGAGTTCGCTCGATGGCATACACGACCCGGTCCATCCATCCAGAAGTACGGATTATCGATGGCGAAGTGGTGACCAATACCCACAATATGGCCTGGGTGTTCAAACTGGATCATGAACAATTATTACGCGACATTGAGCAGCTCTGGTGTAGCAAAGCGTTTAAAGAGGAGAATTTCTCCAAGGTCAGTTATACCGACCCGGACGGGGTGTTGCAGGAAATGTACCGGGTGAAACGGGATGGGTTTGTGTTGCTGGCCCGAGGCATTCAAGGGGAAAAGCAGGAAGCGCAGAAACAAATCTACATGGAATGCTTTCAGCATCAGGAAGAAGTCCTGAGCAGTGATGACCCCAAACACAAGAACCCCTTCCTGCAATGGAGCCAGCTGGATTTGATGAAAATGCAGGCTTCCATTGAGGCGGAACGACGCATTATGAACCGCGCTCATTTGTGAAACAAAAAAAGCCCTGACTCAGAGCTTTTTAAAATATATGGTGGGCGCTGACGGACTCGAACCGCCGACCCTCTCGGTGTAAACGAGACGCTCTACCAACTGAGCTAAGCGCCCATCTGCTGACGGATATTATTTATACCCAAAGCAGCTCAGCGGGTCAACAGAAAATATATGAGCGTGGGCATTCACCCGTCGCTGTCACGCCGTGCCGGTTGTGGGGCCGTGGCAAACGTCTCCCGCTCGGTGATGATCCAGCGGGCCGGTTGATCCCAGGGGTCCCGGGGGAGGCTTTCCCGTAATAAATCCGCGGGAACGGCCCCCAGAAGCACACAGTGTTGTCCGGCCTGCCGCGCGGATTCCAGAAACCGATCGTAATAGCCTTTCCCGTACCCCACCCGAAACCCCTGACGATCAAACAGCAAGCCGGGTAAAATCAGGCAGTCATCCGGGCGTATATCGGGGGGGCGAACACAGCTACCGGGATGTTCTTGCGCCATTGGCTCCAAAATTCCGTAAGCCCCGGGCCTGAGTTGATCCATGTTGGGGCAAGCCACAAACTGGATGGTCTGTTCCGGTTGCACCACGGGCAGGAACCACTCTTTTTCCGGGCACTGGTGTACCAATGGTCGTAAATCCAGTTCGTGATTCATGGGGTGGTAAAAAAAAATCCGTCTGGCCGACTCAAATCCTTTAAAACGCAGAATTCGCTGGCAGATGTGCTGGCTAATAGTGGAAATGGGCAACTGTTTTCTCAGGCTCATAGCCTGTTTGCGCAGGGCCGTTTTGGTGAGGTTGGTGGGGGGCAAATCGCTCATCTGTTCAGCTTTCAGGCGGAAAATTAAAGTTTTCCCGAAGGGGGCCGATAATCCTGATCAAGTGGAAAAGCCTGGAGGCTCCTCACACTCTATGATAAACGATCGCAATCAATTCTGTTTCCGTCTCAAGCAGGCCCGACAGGAGGCCAAGCTCAAACAGGAAGTGGTGGCCCGTTACCTGCAAATCCCCACCTCGGCAGTGTCCTCGTTTGAATCGGGGAGTCGAAAACTGGACGCACTGGAACTTTATATGCTCTCCAAGTTGTATAAAAAACCCATGGAGTGGTTTTTTAACGAGCGACCTGATTACATGTTCATTGCCAATCGGGCCCAGACGGATGCCGATGACCCATTGATCGCCGAATGCTTCAAACTGCTCAAAAGCGCTCCCAAACATCTGCAAAAAAGCGCCGCCTACGGGGTCATCGGCTTTTTGAGTGAACGGTAACCGGGTCTGTTTCAAACAAAGTCTTTGTATCTGGCTTTCAAGTGGCAGTTTCTATACCCGATAGAGGAAATACCCCCTCATTCGCCCCCGTCTTTCACCCGCATCCAGCAACCTATGCTATATTGATCTAATCTGGAAAGAGTGTTGGAGTGTGGCAGCGAATTCATGACGGTGAGCCCCAGCAAGAAGAAACCGGTTTATGCGGCTTTGTCGATCACGCATCAGGCTGTTGAACTGGTTGTCTTTTCCCCAAAAAGTTTGTCGATTGAGCAGTCCTACGTCGTTCCCCTGGCGGACGGGGTGATTGATCCGGATCTGGATCTGGTTTCGGACAGCGTTGCTTTAAAAGAAGCGCTCCGGCAGCTTTTCAGGGGTGCCCGCCCCAAAGTTTCCGAAGTGCATTTATCCGTGCCCGCCACGTTGTTGCGCCTGGTTGAAATGCCAAAAACGCTCGATGCCGCCGGGCTTTATCTCTCCTTGTCCTGTGAGGCCGAACGATACAAGGCCTTTGACAGTACCGAGGCCGTGGTTGACTTTTTTATTGTGAACAATCCCCAGTTGCCTTCCAACATGCAGCAGTTGATGCTGGGCGCCATTCGCAGCGATGTGTTGGCCACCTATCAGCAGTGCTTCAGGGAGGCCAGGGTCAAAATTCACAGTGTGGGCCTGGAGCCGCTGAATGTGCTTCGGGGGATGGCCGGTACCGGGGTCCTGGACAGTCTGGTTCAGCAGGTGGGAACCGATGCCCACTGGGGCATGATTCTGGCAGATCCGACCCATGTCCGTTTTTCTCTGTGGCAATGCGATCAGTTGCTGGAGTTCCGGGAGTTGGCCATGGATACCCGCAACTTTGCCAATGGGGCCAGCGATCCTATGCTGGTGGAGGACCTGCTGGAAGAGATCCGCCGAACCACCAAGACGCTTCAGCCTGTGTTGTGGATGACCCAGAATATTCCCGCCCAACTGTGTGAGGCACTTTCCGGACACCTGGAATGCCCGGTGCGCAGCGCCCCTTTGGGCACCGCCATTCACATGACCCAGCCGGTCAGTCTGGCAGGCGTTGGGGCGGCGATGAGTTCAGTGGTTCCCTTTCCTTTCGACCTGAACATTCTGGCAGGGACTAAATCGCTGAGTGGTCCAGCCAGTGGAAGCTCTAAAATGACCGCCGTGGCCCCGGAATCGAACGGCGGAAGCCCGGGCTGGTTGATTCCGGCGGGGCTGGTTTCTCTGGTGCTGGGTGGTTTGGTCAGCGCGGCGCTGTGGTTATTGGCCATCAGCGTTTCCAGTCAGGTGCCCGGGGTACAATCCAAAGTCGACGGCTTAAAGGTGGAAGTTTCCGGGCTGGCCAGTCGTCAGGCGGAATTAAAGCGCAAGGCCGAACTGGATCAAACCCTCATTGACATCCTGAAAACGGCCAAGGTTCGGAATTTTGTGTACGTGGCGCTTGCCGAGGATTTGAAACGAAAAACGCCCGCCCAGATCTGGATTCAGTCTCTGGAGGTTAAAGACGGATTAACGCTGACGGGGAAGGCCCTAAATCATAAGGCGGTCATCCAGTTTGCCAAAAGTTTTGACGCGGCCCCCTATACCAAGGCTGTCTTGATCGACTCTATTATGGAGGGCACGATGGGGCCCAATCTGGTGTATGACTTTAAAATCAGCGGCGGGGTCAACCTGGATAAGTCCATGCTGCCGCCAGCACAGCCCGCCCCGGTCTCCTCCCCGGAGGCCAAACCCAAGACTTCCGGAGCTTGAGACGAAATGGCCTTGAAACAGTCTGAAAAAACGTTGGTCGGGGTTGCCATGATTGCCGCCGGGATTGCGCTGGTGGTCGCGGTGGGCTTGCCTCAATATGATGCCTACAATGCCAGCAATACCGAATTAACGACTTTAAAGGATGAAATCACCAGCCTGGAAGCCCAAAAAACTTCTTTGGCAGCCCAGATCAGGATTTTGGAGCAAAATACCGATATTCCCTCGGACATTAAAGTGAAAACTTTTACCGTGGATACCCGGGAGCAAGCGATTAAACAAATGCTGGATCAGGCGGTGGAACTTGCCTCGGAAACCGGCAATGTCTTTATCAGCCTGTCTCCGGTGGAAGTGGCCCCCTTTGCCGGGACGGCGGAAGCCGCAACCGGTGACGGTCAGGAGGGGGAGCCTGCACCCGGAGAGAACAAGGACGCAACGGCGCCAGATGCCAGCGCGGACGCTTCCGGCGGTAATGGCGAGAGCAAGGAGCCCCCGCCGCCTCCCGCACCTACGCTCAGTACCTTCGGTTATGAACTGGCCGTTCGGGGCACATACGATACCATCCAGAAGTTTCTGCAAGCCATGACCCAACAGAAAGAGTTGATGGAAGTGTTGCAAGTAACCTTGGAGAACGAGGCCAATGCGGCCTCAGGCAGTGCCTCTAGCAGCAGCGCCGCCCTTGCCAGCAGCAAGGCCCCTATCAAGTTAACGGCCACGCTTCGGTTGGCCATGCAGCAAGTGGAGCCCTGAAAAAAACGCCACAAAATAAAAACCTGTAACATTGCTGCTACAGGGTTGGACATAGGCTGGGTTGAAATCTGATTGATGGAGAACACGAAGCGTCGCTGTTCCGAATCAACCAAAGTTCTATGTGGAAAGTAGTGTCAGATAGGGTTACTGCATCCTTGGCGGTTTTTGGAAGTGTTGTTAGCCTCTCTTGATTTAATAAAAACAAATAAAAGCGCAGGATTGCCGACCCATTTATAAAGTTTAACAATTTCCATAGAAACTCTATATCTTCCTTATTTCGTGGATAGTCTGGGCAGATAGACAAAAAAAACCACCAGAGCGTGGCTCTAGCGGTACAAGGTGTGTCCAGTGGAAAAAGGTGTTAAATGGTCAATCCAGCGGCTGTGCCAAGGGTAACAGTTCCATCCGGAGCAGCCGGGCTTTTGACCGTGCCTTCTGGCGCTGTTCCGACAGGCGGGCCAGAATGTGGCTGTAGCAGCTCAACAGGTACTCATGCTCTTCCTTGGGAAGGCGACCCTCGCTACTCCGAAGTAACATCTGGGCTTGCCGATACTTTTTGAGACGGAGCAGCAGCACGATATTCTGATCGTAGAGACTGGGCAGCAAGAAATACTGATGGGGGCGAATCTGCTCAAAGGCCCGCACGCAGCAACTGAGGGCTTCCCGGTACTTTCCCAGGGCATCCAGTACGCCGGCCTGGGAAATCAGGGCCTCCACGCTGTCCGGGTTGATAGACAATGCCAGGTTAAAGGTTTCCAACGCCTCCTGATCCCGGTTGAGGCAGTACAAAATATCACCGCGCAACACCAGGGCGCGCATGTCGTGAGGCTCCAGTTCCAGCGTTTTTTCAACCATCCCCAAAGCCGACTCGTAATCGCCTTCGTAAATAAACAAATCCCCGGCTGTTTTTAAATACCGTTCCGCCGAAAAATTGAGAACCTTGCTCAAAAAATTCATCCCGGCCACAACCCTCACTCTTCTAATGAAATCGGTAATTCCATTTCCAATCTGAATTTGCAATACCAAGCTGATTCCTGTAATCCATCTTAGCAAACCGCGCGCTTTTGACATGACCAGTATTTATTGAAAGAGCCGCAAAGCAGCGCTCCGCCGGGCCTCAATTATTCCTGAATTCCTGTAATCATTTATTTGTGTAAGCTACAAGGAGACTAGGGTATAAAAGCCTTGGCTGAATGGCCGGGCGGGAAAGTAATAAATCGTAACAATTAAACCTGAATCCTAAAAGAGGATGGATTGAGGGATTTGTTCCCATGCCACCGGTTGCGGCCAAACCCGACACGACCCATCTTTCAATCGGATCTCAAGAGTTTGGGGGAAGTGGCCGATAGGGAAATAACGCAAGATTAAATGAGTGAATGCGCATTAATTCCAATCGAACGGGTTCCATTATATGCCTATTGCCGGACAAGAGACAGGAAGCCATAAGAATCGCCCTCTCTGGTGGGGGCTAACCAGTACCTGCCTGCTGCTGTTTATACTAGGCGTGGCTTTCAATCCCGAA
>DAIDMR010000046.1 GCA_027448865.1 Vampirovibrio sp. | reverse complement strand
TTCACGCCTTAGCCTCTAGCCCCGCCCGACCGCTCGATCGGATAATAGCCAAACCGGTCATTGGCAAATGGCGGACTCATACTGTATAGTGTAACTATGGCGGTCACACTGGGAGGGGTTGCCAATGGACGTTTACTTATCTGCATTGGTGATAAGCGCAGCAACCATTTTGTGGGGCTTTTTGCTAATGCGAGAAGCGTACAGACATCCCCTCTAGGCTAACAGTGGTTTTCATCCAGCCGTTTATCCTCTGCCCGATGGACAGGGAAGCTCCTCCGGAAAAGGGAATTTCCTGAACCAGCATGCGCACAGGCATCCTGAAAACCGTGACAGGAGAAGGGCCCCCTTTGTAACAAAATGTTTCAGAAAAATATTACTAACCAAAGTTAGGTTGCCAAGACCCTGCCTCTTATCTATACTACTAACTATCGTAAGTATTAACGATTGGGCCACCCAAAATCAGAGAGTGCCTAATTTTTAGTCCTTACGGACACTTCTTTTCCCCTCACTACTTATATGAAACCCACTTGAATTGCCAGGTCTCAAAGCCTGGCCTTTTTTTTGGCGTATTTTCCGCAACAACCGTTCCTCATCCAAAGCACTCCCTTATAATGGAAGGGTTGCATCCGGGACAGGCCAGAACGCCATGACACGCCAGGGGATTCGCAAACACCTACCCAATCGGGCTCTGAAAGCGGGCTTACCGCCTGGGAGCCTGGTCTATGTTGGGCGTTCCAAGAAAGCACTCTCCGCCGAACCCCGCATCACGGTCATGACCTTTGAAAACGGAACGGTATCGGAGCGAACCGTTCAATCCGTGGCCGAACTGCTGCCCCTCAAACCAGCGCCGGCCATTACCTGGATTAACGTGGACGCCGTGCACGACGCCAGGCTGCTTGGAGAATTCGGGGAGGCCTTTCACCTCAACCCGCTGCTGCTGGAAGATATCCTGAATACCGAGCAGCGTCCCAAAGCCGAGCATGTGGAAGGGTTGACCTACGTGATCCTGAAACTGTTTGAATTCCAGACCCAACAGGAAGAGATCTTCAGTGAACAGGTCAGCATTGTGGCAGGCACTCATTTTATTCTGAGCTTCATGGAAGAAGTCAGCGATGAGTTTGAGCCCCTGCGCAACCGCCTGCGAACCAATAGCCAGCGACTCTCCACCCTGGGGCCGGGATACCTGACCTATAGCTTGCTGGATACCATTGTGGACAGTTATTTTGGAGTGCTGGAAGAGATTGGGGCGCGTTTGGAATACCTGGAAGACACCCTGAGCGGGGAACAGCCCCCCAATATCCTGCAAAGCGTCCACCGACTCCGGCGGGAACTCATCTTTCTGCGTAAAAACATCTGGCCGGTGCGAGATATGATTAACCTGCTCCAGCACCTGGATTCCGAAACCCTGCTTCCCGTGCAGCCCTACTTACGGGACGTGTATGACCACACCATCCAGGTCATGGACACCCTGGAATCCTACCGGGATCTGCTGAGCGGGCTTCAGGATCTGTACCTGTCAGTCCTCAGCCGGGAGAGAGATGGGGATTGGTGCTATTGAGCTGGCCCAGCAGCTTGTTCAGCTTGGCTTCCACCTTCAGGGTTTTATAGTGGCTCAGCAGCTGACTTTCTCCAAATAGTCCACGGGTCTGACCCATTTGTTGGGCGATTTGGGCAATGCCCGCCTCGGCGGCTTTCTGCCGGGCCTCCACCTCAATGCCTGCCCGAATGTAGTTTTTCAGGGCCACGATTTCGGATTTTAAGCGGCTGACTGCATCCATCTTCCCCAGCCCTTCCAACTGGATTTCCCGCAGATTGCTCTGGGTCAGCCGAAATTCGGCAATTTGAGTGAGCATCCGTTGCCCTGCCTGTTGCATGGCTGCTGTCCCATTGCCGTGGAAGCGCAGCGCATCACAAAGGGTTTCCAAGGATTGGAGAGAAACGCCCGGGAACTTGGCAGCCAGGGTTTGCAGGGCCTGCTCCCGGGTCAGGGAGGCCACCTGGTTAAACTGCCGGGCGTGAGTCAGTTCATGGGTGACCACTTCCTGCAAAGGGATGCGCCGCTGGTAGCGGTTGCTCAGGAAAACCTGCACGGGTTGGGGCAGTTTGTCCAGCCAGGGCCGCAAGAAGGGAGCCAGTTTGCTGCGGAAGGCTTTTAGCCGATCGGGTTCCACATGGAGGCTGTGGTTTTTGCCGTCGTAAAACCCGTGGGCGCTGGTAGATAAATCGACGCCTTCTTTATGGATTAAATTCTGTTGGATTTCAGGCATTTCAGAGTCTTTCAACTTCAGGAACCGCTGCGCCTTGGCCAAGGGCCCTTCCAGCGGTACCACCGGACTTTCCGAAAACTGAGCCCGCCAGTGCTGGAGTTTACCGGTGAGCAACTGGGTCAACCGCTTGGGATGCAGCTGGGCGCCGGTGGTTTTTAAACCCTCCGGGGAGAAAACGCTGAGGGTGTGCTTTAGAGCGTTTTGCCAAGTGCCGTTTTGCACTTTCACAGCGGCTTCCACCCCTTGATCCACAGCCCGCAGTTTTTCCGCAGCACTGGCCGCTGGGCTGAGGGAGAGCCGGGCCGCTTTGGCTTCGGCGGCCACGCTGCCGGCTTGCCGAATGCCCAACAGGGACGACACCACACCGAAGCCCCCTTCCCCGATGTGTCCAAACGCCTTTTCCGAGGCCGTGTAGTTCCCGTGCTTGGCTTCGGAAATAGCGGTTTTCAGTCCCTTTAAGACCTGCCACCCGCCTGTGGCCAATCCCGTGGCCACCAGTATGGGGATGGTGATGGGGGCCGCTGAGGTCAGAGCCACTGTGCCAGCCAAAGCCAAAGCGGTTTTGAAGGGATGTTTCACCATGGTCACGATGGGGGCGCAGGCGCCTTTGATGGTTTCCTTTGCGGCCC
>DAIDMR010000045.1 GCA_027448865.1 Vampirovibrio sp. | reverse complement strand
TTGGGGATAGCTGACTGCGCACCGCGTAAGGAACCGTTTTGTTGTTCAGAATGGTTTTAATCTCCGCCAAACGCTCCGGATGTCTGGGGGCCAGAATGAGCTTGAGTTCCGGGAAATCCTTTTTCAGGCTCAGGTAACTGTCCAGCAAGGGTAAATCCTCGCCGGAGTGTGTACTGGCAAAGGTCAGTACCGTATCCCCTCGGTGAATATTGAGCAGATGAGCCAATTGCGACTGCTTGTCCTCATCTACGGTGGGAATGAGATCAAACTTCAAATTCCCCGCTACCGTCCACTGCTCCGGGCCCAGCTGCCCCAAGCGAACCATGCGATCGGCATCGGCCTGAGATTGCATGTACAGGTGCGTCACCTCGCGCAGACAGGGCTTGATGAGCGGTGTAATCCACTGATAACTCTTAAAGGAGCGCTGCGACAAGCGGCCATTGATCAAAATCAGGGGCACACCCCGTACCCGGGTGACTTCATGGATGAAATTAGGCCAAAGTTCGGTTTCAGTAATAACAACCAAATCGGGCTGGATATGTCGCAAGGCCTTGCCAATAACCCAAACAAAGTCGTAGGGAAAATAAAACACCGTCAGATGGGGAAAGGTTCGCAAGGCCAGATCCTGTCCGGTTTGCGTGGTGGTGGAAATCACCACGTCATAGCACTCGCTCAAGTGGGGAATCAGTGTTTTAATGGCGTTAAACTCACCCACGGAAACAGCGTGAAACCACAGGCGGGGTTTGGATTTTTGGCTGAGACGTTTTTTCAGTTCATCTGGATAAAGCCCCAGCTTTGACCTCAGGCCAGCCCGGGCCTTGGGCACGCTGGCCAAATAGGCCAGCCAAAGTGGACTCAGAACGACCAGTCCGAGGCAAAGCAGAATGTTATAAATCAATCGGGATAAAAAGCCCATGCCCTAAAACACATAGTCCCAAAACGCTAACTATCATACCCTATTTTGGAGGATTTCCGACCCCTGGATAGCAGTCTGCAAAGCGCCTGTCTAGTTCAGCGTACACTTTTTTAAATGTTCAATGGCCTTATAAGCAATCAGGTAGCGGGGTTCCAGTTCCAAGGCCTGTTTGTAATGACGCAAGGCATTAATAATGTCGCCCTGATACTCCTTGGCCCGACCGAGATTAAAGTGGGCAAAATGATATGCCCGGTAACGCTTGGCTTTCAACGCTTGCTGCAAGTAAGGCACCGCTTCCTGGTATTTGCCTTTGGCAATGAGGTAAGCGCCAATATCGTTGTAGGAATTACCAAAATCAGGATCCACTTCAATAGCCCGCTGACATTCTTCAATGGCATTTTCCAGCTCACCTAAAAAACTGTAGGTCCAGCCCAAAAAAGTGTGGGCTTCAGCCGTGGGGTAAACCTCAATGGACTCCTGGTACTTTTCAATAGCCTTGTAATAATCCCGTTGCAACTGCGCCCGGTACCCCTCATGGAAGTACTTCATGGCCTTGCGCCGTTTCAGTTGCTTCAAGCTGTCGGAAAAGCAAACAATTTGTGTGGTAGACATGGTGCAAATCATCAATTCTGCTTGAGGGGAACTACCGGAGTGGCCGCTATTTTACTCCAAAAATGCCGGTCTTTAAATGACCTGTTCATAAGAAAACCACCGCCCTGAAAAAGGTGCGGTGGTTTTCCTGTTTTAAATGCGATGAATCCTAGTCGTCCAGAATCGCGTCGCTGGAGTAATCTTCATCTTCGCCTTCAACGCCGCCGATAGTCTCGACATGCATGGAGGAGTCATCGATAAGCAGGCTTTCCATGGTCTCTTCCGAGATTTCCGGAGAACCGAACATGCTTTCAATCTCTTCCAGAATGGCAGACGGTTTACGCAGCGAGGACTTGGCGGCCAATGCCTGTTCGGCGTCGTCGAACATATCGGCACGCTCGTCCTTGAAGTGAGGGAAACCAGTACCAGCCGGGATGAGACGGCCAATAATCACGTTTTCCTTCAGGCCACGCAAGAAGTCGCGCTTGCCTTCCACTGCCGCTTCGGTCAGAACCCGGGTGGTTTCCTGGAAAGAGGCGGCGGAAATGAAGCTCTCGGTGTTCAAGCTGGCCTTGGTAATACCCAGCAGAACCGGGTGGTACTCGGCAGGCAGCTTGCCTTCCTTGCCTTCAATGACACGGTTGGCTTCCGCACCCGCTTTTTCATCCACCAGTTCGCCGCCCAACAGGGTGGTGTCACCGGCTTCGTCCACACGAACCTTTTTGGTCATCTGACGAACAATGACTTCAATGTGCTTGTCAGCGATCTCTACACCCTGAGACCGGTAGACCCGCTGAACCTCTTCCACCAGATATTCCCGGACAGCTTCGATACCGGAAACGACCAGAATATCGTGCGGGTTGATGGGGCCATCGGTGAGGGCTTGTCCCGCTTTGACGGCCTGTTTGTTCTCCACGACGATGTTGGAACCAACCGGGATGGAGATTTCTTCCCGGCCATTGATGCTGGTCAGGTATAGACGCTGGACGTCCTCTTCCCAAATGATTTCCACGGTACCTTCCACACTGGCGGGG
>DAIDMR010000044.1 GCA_027448865.1 Vampirovibrio sp. | reverse complement strand
AGTGGGCGGCTTGCAGCAATTTGGCGTTCAGCTTGATTTGCGGGCCAGCCAGGGCCTTGGAAATGGGGCAGCCTTTTTTGGCGGCTTCGGCTTGTTCTTGGAACTGGGCCTCGTCAATGCCCGGGATTTCGGCTTCGGTTTCCAGCTCGATGGTGGTGATTTCAAAGCCTTCGCCCACTTTTTCCAGGTGGACTTTGGCCACGGTGTGAACGCGGGTGGGGTTGAAGCCAGCCTTGCCCAGCCCGGCGGACAAAGCCATGGAGAAGCAGCCGGCGTGGGCGGCGGCAATCAACTCTTCCGGGTTGGTGCCGGTGCCGTCCTCAAAACGGGAGGGGAAGGAGTAGCTGCCCTTGAAAGCGCCGCTGCCCAGCTCAACCGTTCCTTTGCCTTCACGCAGGTTGCCTTGCCATTCGGCCTGTGCGGATCTCATTACCATAATCTGTCTCTCCTCTCGGGATGCTAACGGCCTGATTTTAGTACGAATGGGCCCATATAGATAGGGCAGGCCAGCGGGTCTCTATTTCCTGGATGGATGGGGCTGAAGATTTAGGGAGGAAATCTCATTGAGATTCGTTTGGCCTTTCTGCTATACTCTAGCGCATGACAAAAGCAGTGATTAGTGGTATTGGCCCGGATCAACCGGGCATCGTGGCGGCAATCGCCGACATCCTCTACAAACGGGGATGTAATATTGTGGACTCCACCATGACCCGGCTGGCCAACGAGTTCGCCGTAATTCTGATTATTAACGCCCCCAACTCGGTGCGTTTTCCGGATCTCAAGGCCGAATTCGCCACCCTGGAAGAGAGCCACAACATGACCGTGGTCATCAAGCCCATCCCCGACAATATTGGCATGGACTTCCACAAGCCTGAAAATCCGTACATGATTTCCGTGGCCGGGCAGGATCAGGCGGGCATTACCTACAAAATTTCTCGTAAACTGGCCGAGATGGACATTAATATCACCGATTTGAACGCCCAGTGCATTCAGGGCGATGAAGGCCCGGTGTACATCATGATGGTGGAAATCGATATTCCAAACTCTATGGCCATTGGATCCCTGCAAAAGGAAATTCAGGAAATCGCTCGGGAAATTGGTCTGGAAATTCAGTTACGCCCCCTGGAAGCCGTGGCCCTGTAAGCAACGGTACCGTATGAGCGTTCTGAAAGTCTTGAAATTCCCTCACCCCATCCTGCGGGAGAAATGTGAGCCGGTCATCAGTTGGGATAATCGCCTGCAAAAGCTGATTGATGATATGACCGAGACCATGTACGCGGCCTATGGCTCGGTGGGGTTGGCCGCGTCTCAGGTGGGAGAAACCACCCGCCTGATTGTGCTGGATACCACTAGCAAAACCACCCGGGAGGACTACAAGGTGCTGATTAACCCCACCATTGTGGAGGCTTCCCGGAACAAGACCATGCGGGAAGGCTGCCTGAGCTTCCCGGAGTATCTGGCCAATATCAAGCGGGCCACCAAGGTGACCTTTACCGCCTTTGATCGGCATGGGGAGCTAAAAACCTATACGGTTCAAGGGCTGGAGGCCATTGCCATTCAGCACGAGATTGATCACCTGGACGGGGTGCTGATGATTGATCGCATCAGTTCCCTGAAAACGGACTGGATTCGGCGGCAACCCAAGGGAGAAACTGCCCTTGAGTTTACCCAAAACACTCCTACCGGCAACACTTACGTGGAGCCTTCAGAAAGCCAGCCACTGGCCATGCAATCCGCGCTTGTGGCACCCATTAGCGATCCTAACCGACGGTCATTGCCCTTGTGAAAACCTGCTCCCCTTCCACCACCAATTTGGCCCGCTGTATTTTTGAGGTGGCGGAAAGTCGGCCAGACCATCCGGCCTTGGTGGGACGTGGCGGGGTACTGTCCTATGAGGCTTTGGCCCGGAAGATCACTGGTCTGGCGGGGGCCTTGGAGCAACTGGGCTTGCAAACGGGCGATCGGGTGGCCTTGTTGTTATACAATACGCAGGCCTTTGCGGTGGCCTACTTTGCCCTGCTCAGTCTGGGCATTGCCGTGGTGCCCGTCAACACCCGCCTGACCGCCAGTGAGATTGACGTCATTCTGGAAGACGCCCAGGCCAAGTTGCTGGTCAGCTCGCTGGAGTTTTTCAACACCATCACCCAGTTGCAGGCGGACTGCTTGCAAGGGCTGGTGCTGGATACGGAGTTGCTGGCCAGTGAGGAGGAGTTGGATCCGTTGCTGGATGCCTTCCCTTTGGGCTGCGCCCTGTACCGGCTGAATGAACTGCTGGCCCGCAAGCTGGAACCCCGGGAGCCTTTGCCGTATGCGTTGCCTGCCAATACTACGGCGGCCTTGATTTACACCTCAGGCACTACCGGGAAGCCCAAAGGGGTCATTCTTAGTCATCGGTTGTTCTGTTGCTAGTGTTCATGATTCTTTACACCTGGCTGATGACGCTGGCCATGGTGCACCACAAGCGCATGGAAGCCAAACGCCCCAAACCCCTC
>DAIDMR010000043.1 GCA_027448865.1 Vampirovibrio sp. | reverse complement strand
GTATGTACGAAAAAGCCTTGCGTCTGGAGAAATTGGCCCACCAAGTGGCCAGCGCCCTGGGGTACGAGGCTTCGCAACTAGTCCTGACCCAGCGGGCCGCCAAACTGGCCAAAGCCGACCTGGTGACCGGCATGGTCTTTGAGTTCACCGAACTGCAAGGGGCCATGGGCCGTAAGTATGCCGCGCTCTCGGGAGAGCCGGAGGCGGTGGCCGAGGCCATTTTTGAGCATTATCTGCCTCGCTTTACCGGAGATATGGTCGCCCAGTCCCCGGTGGGCATTGCCGTCAGTCTGGCCGATAAAATTGACACCATTGTGGCCGTGTTCAGCCAGAAGAACGCAAAGCTGCCCTCCGGTTCCAAAGATCCACTGGGTCTGCGCCGCATGGCCAGCGGTATTATCCAGACGGTACTGGAAAATAAACTGACCGTGGACTTACTGGCCCTGATGGGGCAGGCTTATCAGTCACTGGTGAGCAGCGCCCCCGCCACGGCCAAATTCGAGGATGAGAAAACCACGCTGGATTTGGTGAACACGTTCATCTTGCAACGATTCCGGGGCTGGTTGCTGGAGCAGGACAACCGTTACGACCTGATTGACGCCGTGCTGGATTCCGACACCCCACCCTTGAGCAATCTGGCTGATGTATTAACCCGCCTGGACGCCCTGAAGCAACTGACCCAGAACGAGGACAACCTGAAAAAAGTGTATGAGCCCGCCAACCGGATTTATAAAATTCTGGGCCAGCACTATAACCCGCAAGCCACCGTAGCCTTGGTTCAGGCGGCTCACTTCCGGGATGATGCCGAACGGGCCCTGCTGGATCAATTGAGCAAGCTGGAGTCGCAAGGCATCCACGCCAGTTATACCCAGCTCAGCGAACAATTGTCCGCGTTGTCTCCCGCCGTGGAACTGTTCTTTGAAAAAGTGATGGTGAACGACCCGGATGATGCAGTGCGAAAAAACAGATATAATCTTCTCAGTGTGCTAAATCGTTTTTATCTGAAATTGGCCTGTTTTACCAAGTTGGTGGTTTAAACACTTTTAAAGCCCCTTCAGAGATTGAAAAACGTTTGCTGATGAAGAGTGATGGCAGAAAATGGCTGA
The DNA here is from genome assembly GCA_027448865.1 of Vampirovibrio sp. GTDB lineage: Bacteria > Cyanobacteriota > Vampirovibrionia > Vampirovibrionales > Vampirovibrionaceae > Vampirovibrio. The sequence continues at coordinate 877 of DAIDMR010000043.1, read as the reverse complement.
CCGACAATTTGAGTTGCCCGTAGACGTTCGCCGTAAAAGCGAGGTGGTTCAGGACAGGCTGGGGTTAATCATCCTCATCACCACGGTGTCGGTTTTTACCTTCCTGATTTTTCTGCTATCCGTGCTGCTGGGCAACAAACTGGCCGAAGCCGCCGCCGCTTTGCCCAACGTCAAGGTGCTGCATGAATGGCACCCGTATGAAAGCACCCGGATTTATGACCGTAACGGCACGCTCATTGCCAATATTCACGGGGATGAAGACCGGGTGGTGGTTTCCCTGAAAGACATTTCCCCAAACATCCAGCGAGCGGTCATGGCCATTGAGGACAACCGCTTTTATGAGCATAACGGCGTTGATATCCGGGGAACCTTGCGGGCGGCCTCGGCCAACTTTCGGGGAGAAGACGTACAGGGGGGAAGCACCCTGACCCAACAGCTGGTTAAAAACCTGTTCCTCAGCCCGGAACGGGCCATTACCCGCAAGGTTGCCGAAGCCCTTCTGGCCATGCGGGTGGAGCGGCACTACGATAAAAACAAGATTCTGGAAATGTACCTGAACCAGGTTTACTGGGGAAACCAAAGCTACGGGATTGAAAAAGCGGCGCGTCGTTACTTCAAAAAGCCCGCCCGAGACCTGACCATTGGGGAAAGCGCCCTGCTGGCGGGCTTGTTAAAGGCCCCCGAAGGCATATCCCCTTACGCTTACCCCAAAGCGGCCCGCAAACGGCAACTGGAAGTGCTGGGGGCCATGGTTACCTTTGGCTATATTACCGAGGAACAACGGGCCAAGGCGGCCAGCGAACAACTGGAACTAAACCGTCAGTTGCCTAAGCCTTCCAAGCACCCGTTCTTTATTCAGTACGTGGTGGAGCAACTG
>DAIDMR010000042.1 GCA_027448865.1 Vampirovibrio sp. | reverse complement strand
GGCATCGGTGGTGCGACTGAAGCGATCGTAGTTCAGGTTGAGGTAAGCCCAGGCCTTTTTGAATTCTTCCACCAGTTCATCGGTGTGCTGTTGGGGGGTAAGGCCCCGGCTGGCCGCCGTTTTTTCCACCTTGGTGCCATGCTCGTCAGTACCGGTCAGGAAAAACACCTCTTTGCCCACCAGCTTCTGGAAGCGGGCCATCACGTCGGTGGCGATTTTTTCGTAGGCGTGGCCCAGGTGGGGAGCCGCGTTCACGTAGTCGATGGCGGTGGTGATGTAGTAGGTGTTTTGGCTCATGGGCGGGGGCTTTCCTGTGGATGCATGTTTTGCGGATTCTGCCTTTTATTCTCTCAGAGTAGCGGGATTGTAGCAAATAATCTTGCGCTTAATTTGCGGAGAGCCTTCAGCTAAGCGGTCAATTGCAAGAGAACGTCTTAGGCATCATTCATTGGCAGTGATGGTCAATTGCAAGAGAACGTCATAGACACCATTCACCGGTAGTAATCATGAGTGATAAGCGTGATGCTGGATACGCTTATTTTTTCTTGCAAATTGGGCTTCAATTGGTCATTTTTCAATTCTGGCTTTAATTTGTCATTCCCGCGGAGGCGGGAATCCACTGCGCCAAAGAGCCAATCAGCCTTGAAACGAACAACTGAACAGGCTCATGCGCAAACAGTCCCAGTAGATTCCCACCTGCGTGGGAATGACAGAGAGGGCGGGAATGACAGACAACACCAGCAATAACAGACCGCATCAGAAAGGGCATTTCAAAAGTTTGCCTTAGGCCAACACGCCCAAGGCCTTGACTTGAACGGTATCCACACTGACGTCCACCACTTCTGCGGAGATCCAGTCGTTGGCTTGCAGCGGCAGGCCATTGGGTTCAATGAGGACTTTGAGGTAATTTTCGCTCATGCCCTTCAACGGCTCGCCCGGTTCGCTTTCTTCCACAATCACGTTTAGGGCTTGTCCCAAAAAGTCCTGCCGATAAGCCAGTGTTTTCTCATCAGACAAAGCCCGTAGCCGCTGGGCCCGGGCTTTTTTCTCCCGCTCCGGCACCTGATCGGGGAAAGTGGCCGCTGGGGTGCCTTTGCGCTTGGAGTAGCTGAACACGTGAAAGTAATTCATATACGTGTTTTTCAATGCTTCAAAAGTCGACTCAAAGCGCTCTGCCGTCTCCCCGGGGAAGCCCACAATGATATCGGACCCCACGGAGGCTTGAGGGATTTTTTGGGCGATGGACTGGCAAACCCGCTCCATATCGGCCACATGGTGCCGACGGCCCATTCTCTTCAGCACGTAATCCTCCGCGCTTTGGGCGGACAAATGAAAGTGCGGGCAAATTTTCCCCTTGGAATCTCGCACCACGTCAATCAGCTTTTCGCTGACTTCCATGGGGTCCAGCGAGGTCAATCGCAGGCGGAATTGTCCCGGCAACTGAACCAATTCAGTCAGCAAGTCGGCCAAATCGGCTCCTTCATGCTCGTACTGGCCAATGTTGATGCCGGTCAGCATCACTTCCTTAAAGCCTTCATCCAGCATGCGCTGAAGCTGCACCTTGATGTCTTCCACCGGCAAGCTGCGGCTGAGGCCTCGGGCCTCCCAGATGATGCAGTAGGTGCATTTGTAGTCGCAGCCGTCCTGAATCTTCAGGCTGCCACGGGTGCGATCGATGGCCGCTGAGGAGGCCCCTTCCATAATGCGGCTTTTATCAATCTCGGAGACTTGCACCAGCGGGCGATCCGACGGTGGGGTGTCCTGCACAATTCGCACCAGTTGGTCTTTAAAGTTGTTGCCGATCACAAAGCTGATGCCGTCCAGAGCGGCCAGTTCATCCGGGGCCACCTGGGCAAAGCAGCCGGTGGCGGCAATGCGGGCGCTAGGGTTGGACAGTCTGGCCCGGCGGATGATACGCTTGGACTCCTGATCGCTGCGTTCGGTAACGGTGCAGGTGTTCACCACATACACTTCCGCCGCTTCGTCAAAAGGCACGATTCTCCAACCTTGATCCTGGAACTGGTTGGCCAGGGTGGAGGTTTCCAATTGGTTGGCCTTGCAACCCAGGGTGTAAAAGGCCACCGTTCTCTCCGTGTTCAGGCTTTCCAAGTCCGGCAGGGCTTGAGGGGGGCTGGGTTTTTCGGGCTGGTGGGAGGGCGGGTGACTCATGGCCGAAGGCTTTCAGTCAAAAAGAGTGAGATCAATAAATCATTCTCTCTCCGACAGAATAAATGATCAATCCAGTGGTATTTATATGACACATTGTTAACCCTTTGTTAACACTTTGCCCTGCGATTGATGCCCGGATAGACGTAAACTGTATGGCTTTCCGTAATATCACCCTCTGGAGGGATACCAAAAAGGCCCAAATTTTTAAAAAATAGACTAATCAGTAAATTCAGTGAGCCTGTAGATTCCCCCCATTTACCGGTTCAGAGCCATCAAGACGATTGTCGCTGTATGTTCTCGAATTCAAGGCATCCACAGCTAGGTACCAGTAGTATATGTTTTCACACATACTATCGGTGTAAATGGTATGTAACATACTGTTAGACCACAGCAATCAGCGCCTCTTTTTTGTTTTTATTTATTCAGCGTAATACT
>DAIDMR010000041.1 GCA_027448865.1 Vampirovibrio sp. | reverse complement strand
TACCAGGCAAAGGTCATAAACACGTTGGACAGGGTCAGCAACACAATCGGCCACATCAGCCGGTCACCGGGATGCGGGGAATCACGCCCAGCCCGGGCCGGTGGGGCAGGTAAAACCGGCTGCCTTCAAAGACAATGCCCTCATAGGGATCTTCCCCCATCAGCAAGGCCCCGTCCAAATCGCAGTAATCCACCAGGGGGCTGAGCTGGGCAAAGGCGGTCACCGACAGAGAACTTTCCCCGAAGCCACCCAGCATGATCCGCAAATTGTGGGCCCGAGCGGCATGAATCATGCGCATGGCCTCTGTGAGTCCGCCGGTTTTGGTGTGCTTTAAATTAATGGCATGAAAATACTGGGCGCAACGGGGAATATCCCGCAAGGTGTGGCAACTTTCATCCGCCATCAGGGGCAGGGGACTTTCCGCCTTCAATCGCTGGTAATCCGCATCGGTGCAACTCAGCTTGAGGGGCTCCTCCACAAACTCCACGTGATTTTCGCTGAGCAGGGGGGCGATGGCTAAAAAATCCTGAACCTCCCAGGCGGCGTTGGCATCCACCCGCATGGTAATTTGCGGATGCGGGGCCAGCGCCCGAATGGCCTCAAACAGGGGGGCATCCTGAGGGGAGCCCAGTTTGACTTTCAGAACATCGTAACCACGGGACAGGGCGATTTCGGTTTTGCGCTTCACGGTATCCAAATCGGCAATGCCAATGGTGTAGGAACTTTTGGGGACTTTGGCCGCATCCAGTCCCCACAGTTTCCACACCGGCAGATTTAGAATTTTGCCTTGCAGATCGTAAAAAGCCTGATCAATGGCCGATTTGGCGGCCAGATTTCCGGGGATTTTCTCAAAGCGGGCCTGCAATTTTTGAATCTCAAAGGGGCTTAAATCGCTCAAAGTGCCGTCACGATTCAGTTGATCATAAAACCGGCACACCGAATCGGCATCTTCCCCGTAGAAGCTGGAGGGAACCGCTTCCCCCTGACCCTCATAATGCCTTCCCTCATACTCGACACCGAGATCAATGACCACAGTGGTGCTTTCCGCATTGGATTGCCGGGAAATGGTAAAGGTAAACTCATAGGGCAGGGTCAGGCGTTGATAACGAAGATGCACGGGTTCCAATCCTTCTGGTTATATGGGCTGGTTGTCTGGGCTTAAAAACAGAGTGCCCCGGGAGGGCAGGGCAGTCAGGCCAGCGAATCGGCGGTGTTTTGTACCGGAATCACGGCTAGCGCTTCCAGAAGGTGCTGCACCCCGTAGCGCACCGGATCGGTGGCCGGTAAGCCGGTTTCCAGTCGGAGTTGATGCAGATGACGCTCGGCCTCCTCCTCGGACAGGGCCGAGGTGTTCACGGCAATACCGGCCACCCGGGCTTTGGGTTGCCCGGCAGGTCGAACCCAACTGGCCGCTGTTTCATAAAGCTGAATCAGCTCCCTGACCGGGGGCAAGACCACCTGCGGGTAGTTGCGAATGTGGGTTTGTCCCGCTTGCGTACACAGAATCATGGCATCCGGATTGGCGCCATGCAGCAGGGACAAGGTCACACCGGAATACGCCGGATGCAGCAAGGAACCTTGCCCTTCCACAAACAGGTAATGCGGTTGGCTGGATTTACC
>DAIDMR010000040.1 GCA_027448865.1 Vampirovibrio sp. | reverse complement strand
CCTTAACAGACTCAAAGCAATCTGCGGACTCTGATTGGCCTGGGCCAACATGGCCGAGGCCGCCTGCTGCAGGATCTGGTTTCGGGCCAGGTTGGAACTCTCAGAGGCCACATCCACATTTCGCACTCTGGACTCTGAGGCCGAGGTGTTCTCGATGTTGGTGGCCAGGTTCTGGGCCGTATACTCCAGTCGGTTGGTGAACGCCCCCAATTGGCCCCGGGCCGTGTTGATGGTGTCAATGGCGTCATCCAGCACGGAAATGGCGCTTTGAGCCGCACTGTGACTATCCAGCGTCGCGGAGGCAATCCCCAGGGTGCTGGCGGTCATATCCGACAGGGCGCTGGTCAGATCCAAATCATCGGCATTGCCCCCCTGGTTGGCCGTAATTTGAATAAAGATGTTGCCCGGACTACTGGCATCCAGCAGGTGAATCCCGTTAAACTGGGCGGCCTGCGCGATCTGGGTAATTCCGGAGGCCAGCGAATCGTACTCCGTTTGCATGGCCGAACGCTGGGCGGAACTGTAGGTATCGTTGGCCGCCTGCACGGCCAGTTCCCGCATCCGCTGCACGGCATCGGTAATGGTCTGCATGGCCCCGTCGGCGATGTTCAGCATGTTAATGCCATCCTGAACGTTATCCAGCGCCTTTTGAGAACCCCGAATCTGGGCCCGTAATTTCTCGGATACCTGCAAGCCGGCGGCATCATCCCCGGCCCGGTTGATCCGATACCCGGAGGCCAGCTTTTCCATGGTTTTTCCCAAACCGGTAGTGTTACTGGTGAGATAACGCTGGGCATTCATTGCCGCCACGTTGGTATTCACGACTAATGGCATCTCATGGTTCTCCTATCCGTGGACACTTGCAGCTCACGGCAATCCCCACAAGGCAAAAGCGAATCCAGTGCCGTAGCCTGCCCAGCATGGGGCAAACGAAGCAACAGAACCTCTTCATCGCGGGGATGGTGAGTGAGTGACTGACTACGTGCTTGAAGTGTGATTCGTCCCGGCATCCACCTCCATCAAATGATGGAAATCGATACCTGTGCCTCCTATCGGAAGGGGAGATCTAAAACTTGAGGGTTTAAAAAATCAGAACGCGGGCCAAGACCTTCAAACCCTGTCCCCGCCTGGCTAAAAACGCATTAATATATATTAACAAAATACAAAGAAGATACCAATCGGCCCAGCAAAACAATCCGGGAAGCCCCCATCATCCCCTCAAAACCGGCACCTGCCAAAACCGTTTCCATCAAAGGCCCAGTCTACTATCCAGCCATGGCCAGCAGACCCAAAGGACTGGCTGAGAAGCCAAATCGATTACAATTCCCTGAAAAACACTGAAAACCCAAAAACACTCGGTGATGATAGCGTTGATGTCTCAGGCTCATTCTCCTTAAATCCTCCATTGTCCGTATCCGTAAGGATTGGTGGACTGCCGCGCTCCGAGGAAAGGAGCCTGAACCTTGGGTGCGGCAATGGCAGCAGCCGAGGCCGGATCTTCCAGCGGTTTTCCCTGGGCGGCAAATCCGCCGTAGGACTGAAACACGGTTCGTCCCTGCGCGGGCTGGGCCGGTTGCAGGGTGACCATCTTTTTCTGCTTTTCCACTTCCTGTTTTTCATGACGCTTGTTGGTCTGGTGATAGGACATCCAGTTGATACCCAAACCGCACACCAAAGCGCTCAAACCCAGAGAGCCATATTTAATAAATACCTTGTGACGGAGCAGAATGGCATCGGTAACCGCTTTGGAGACTTTTTTATCAGCCAATTCCTTTTTCAAAGCATCTGCACCCTTGGTCATATCCAGCTGCAAAAAGCTCTCTTTTTTGCACGCCTGACTCACAGCGTCTTTAAAACCACCTTTGGTCAGGGAAATAATATCGTCAATGTGCCGAACGGTATCCCCGTCTTTCACCTGCAACAGCCCGACCGCCTTGGCCAGAGCGTTACCCGCCAGCTCTTTACCAAACAGCATATAAGGAATGACCAACGCCAAGCGACTGCCGGTCTCTTTGCGCTCCAGACTGTCACGGGCCGCATCCACATAACTGACCGCCCCAATACCGGCAATCAACGCCAATAAGGGTTTGGTAATGTCAAAAAACGCGTCCTTGCTGTTGCTGAAGTTACAAACGGTCATCACTTTTTGAGCCAACTTTTGATAAGCAGGCACACTTTTCACCAAAAAGGGCGTCGCCGCGGCCAAACCAAAGCCCGCTCCCATCACGGAAAGCACCTGCCATGTCCGCTTTTTGGCTTTCTCCACCGGGTCCATC
>DAIDMR010000039.1 GCA_027448865.1 Vampirovibrio sp. | reverse complement strand
CGGTGCCCCCCTGGCGGCAAGGTTATTTGAGCGCCGTGACCTGCAAGATAGACCTTTAATCGTTATCAAGGCCAATTGCACCCGTTGCCTGTTCCGGCTGACGGACGATTAAGGCTTTATAGGGGTGTTGACCAGGCTTTAAGTGGGGCTGAGCAGTCGGATGTTATCCACAAAGCCCAAAATCCAGCCCAGTAAAAAAAGCAGGGTGACAAACGGCGTGGCCAAAACGATCAGCGCCCGCTCAATGGTCATACGATAAGTCATCATCAGGGCCAGCCCAAATAAATAAACGCTCCAAAGCCAAATGGCCATGGCGCACAGTATGGCCAGACCGGTGCCCACTGGGCCGAGGCCGAATTTCACCAAACTAATGGGGCCTAACAATAACCACGGTAGCGTGGCCAGACCTGATAGCGTGAGGAAGTGACCAATGCGTGCTTTTCCGGTGAAGGCAAAAGCCAGCAAGCCGGTACAGAGTCCAGTAAAAGCCCAGGCAAATACGCCAGCCAGGGCGCTCAGCGGAATGGCCCAGCTTAAACTAACGGCGTCTCCTCCCCGATTGGCAAGCTGAACGGCGGGAGCCAGGGCTGAAATCAGAATCACAGCGCAAAGGGCGTGGAAGTGAATCCGACCGGGTAGATTTTCAGTTTCCGTTAGGGTTTTAAAAGTCACTACCGGATGAAAAAGGCTGTTATAAAGGGTATCAAGCGGGTCGAAAAATCCAGATTCCGGATTTTCAGGGCTGGCGCATGCTTCGGTCATCGTTGCGTTCATGGTTTTTGATTACTCCAGGATCCAAAGGGGCTGGTTGGTATAGCGCATGCTGACCGGCAGCATTTTCAGGGCCAAAGCGGCTGGGTCTTGAGCGCCGGGGGAGAACAGCCCTTCCGATTTTATTCCCAGAAATTCCAGCAGGTGGAAGTTTTCGTGCTCACTTTCCAGTGGTAGGCGTTCTTTGCCTTTCAGCAGAAACTTTTCCTTGGCCAGTCGATCCAGCTCGGTGTAGGCCAGATCCCAATCACCCAGCTTGTCAGCCAGTCCGGCCTCAATGGCCTGTCGGCCGGTGACAACGCGTCCGTCAGCCACCGCCTTGATTTTGGCCGTCAACGCCGCCTTCCTGGCGGTGTCCTTGATGAAGCGGGTTCGGCCTTCGATGACGGTGCTGAGGAAATCGTGATAACTGTCGTTGATCACGGTCTGGATCAGGTTGATTTCATCAGGGCGGGGCTTGCGGTAGGGGGAGAGCAGGTCTTTAAACTTGCCGCTTTTCACCGTCACGGCGTGGACACCCAATTTGTTGTTCAACAGGTCGCTGAGTTCCACAGTGCTGATGATCACCCCGATGGAGGCGGTTAAAGTGCCGGGGTTGGTCACAATCATATCGGCGGCGCACGCTGTGTAATAGCCGCCACTGGCCGCCAGATCCCCCATACTAACCACCACTGGCTTCTTTTTGCTGACCCGCTTTACGGCAGCATTCAGTTCCTGGCTCATGCCCACTGTGCCGCCCGGTGAATTAATCCGCAGCAACACGCCTTTCACGCTGTCGTCCTTGGCGGCCTCATCCAGGCCCTTGCGGACGGTGACGGCATTGGACTCACTGGGGAAGAAGCCGTTGTCGTTCCCCCCGTCCATGGTGATGGGGCCGCTTAATTCCAGAAGTGCCAGATGGGGCTTTTTGTTGAATATGGCCGAGACGTTGCTGCCGCTAATCTCCGGCTTGGCCTTGGCGGAGTCCCGGACGATTCGGGCAGAGTTAAAAATGCCCACCACCAGGGCCAATAACGAAAAGGTCAGCAAGCCCAAGGCGACTTGGCGTGAAGTGATCTGGGTGTTCAATGTGGTTCTCCTAGCCTCTCTCCGAATGGTGTCTCAAAATCCGACGATTTCACCGCAACCAGTGACGCACAGTCTATTGTATCCTACCTTGCCGGAATGGAGTACGCTGCGGTTCATTTGTCCGAAAACCGAACATTTAACCCTTTGGCTTTAAGCGCGCTTTTTACACAATGCGAAGGTACGGTTTGTCTTGCGCTGGTGGAAACGGAGCGTTCATGATTGCGACGGTTTATACAGGTTCCCTGACGGGGCTGGATGCCCATCCCGTGGTGGTTGAGGTTGATTTGAGCGCCGGACTGCCGGGGTTAACCATTGTGGGCCTGCC
>DAIDMR010000038.1 GCA_027448865.1 Vampirovibrio sp. | reverse complement strand
AAGGGTACAAGCAATACTGCGCCGATTATCTAATGGATTTGATCCAGCCCCCTGAAGCGGTCAGATAGCTGGACAATTCCATGCAAGCCTGCTCAGAGAAAGAGCCCTCACCTTTTAACGCCTGCCAGCCGCGCTGTATATCACCGCGCTCTGTCAAGTCGGGCGCTGCCAGCAATCTGGCCAACACCCGTGGCTGATTGTTAAGAATGGCCTGCTTGAAAGGGGTCACGCCGTAGTAATCCGGCTGGTTGACATTCACCCCCAGGGATAACGATAAATCCACGGCCTCCGGTACATCCATCCGGCATAATTCCGTCAGCAGAGTATGTCCCAAATTGCTCAAGGCATCCGGTTGGGCGCCGTGATCCAGCAGAAGTCGGGCAAGGTTCCCATTTCGCTGAAGTATGGCGAAACCGAGGGGGCCGATGCCAAAGTCATTCCAGTGGTTGGGGTTGGCGTTGGCGTTTAACAGGGCCTTTACAAGCTGATGGTTCCCTCGGGCCGTGGCAATCAGCAAGGGGGTGTCTCCGTCCAGGTCAGCCAGATTGGGATCGGCCTTGGCCGCCAGCAGTTTTTGAACCAAACTCAGACTTTCAAGCCCACAGGCCTGGGCCAGTGGGGTCAGGCCATCATAATTGGACTGATTGGGATTGGCTCCCCTTTTAAGCAACATGTCCACAATCGCCGGCTGGTTGACCACCACGGCATACGCCAGCGGTGGGTTCCCCTCCGTATCCGTCAGGTGCAAATCCAGCTCGGGGGATTGCAGTAAGGCCTCGACACAATCCGGGGCCTTGGCCAGAATGGCCATAATCAGCGGGGTGTAGTTCTTGAAATAGGGGTTTTGAGCATTGACGTGTCCCCCCAGCGCCACCAGCTGCCAAGTCACCTCGGCGTTCGCCTGACCGGCGGCAAGCATCAGCAACGTATCCCCGTACTCATTGGAAACATTGGGGTTTACGCCCGCCGGTCTGTTGTTTCCGCTCTCGGCCTGCGGGGCCAGGTACCCCATCGTCTGTAAAAAACGGGATAAAGCGTCATTTTCACGGTCACCGGCCGAATTGGCCAGCGTCTCCAAATCCGGCGCCGGAGAAGTGGCCCGGGAACCCTCATGGGGCGCGTCCCCCCGGCTGGACTGAAACGTGTCTTGTGGTTGCGACGACTTTTTAGGGGCACTGGAAGTACCCTGAAAAAACACCCGCGCTGCGCCATCGGGCCGGAGGCGGGGTGAGCTGGCTTGACGAAACAGGCTTGGCGGGAGCGAAATCATAGATATCCACGCAACAGGGCTTATGAAACAGAAGCCCCCCAAGGGGCCGGGCATTGTGTGTCTCTATTTTAAATGCTTCTCAAACCATTCAATTGCCAGCAGCCACCACAACTTTATATTTGGTAATATTTGCAGCGCAGAAACCGGCTAGCAGCACTGACGGTTAAAACGGCATATTCGATTCCAGATAACCCAACCGCCAGCCGCCACGCTCGTTCACCATAATCAGGTTGATCCGCTGCTCCTGACCGTTATTGAATACCAGATGGGCTTCTACGGTGGCTCTTTTACCCTGAACGGACAAGGTGGAAAAATACCCGTACCGGGCGAACTGGGCGGCCTGACTTTGGCGAACAAAGCGCCGCCAGAAGCGTAGCACCAGATCCAGATTATTGGTTTCAAACATCAGCTTGACTTCCGGGGGGCCCAACTTGGCCGCCTGGGCAGCCTTGGGGTTTTGCTGGAAGATATCTTTCAGCGTCCACTGGACAAACTCTTTTTGGGAGTGATCCGTGAACAAGCCCCAGCATACTTGCACCTGGCTTTGTAACAGGGTCTGAAAAAAGTAGCGGGCAACTTCATGCGGTTCGGAATTTTTTTTCATGGCACTTCAGGGGACTTGGCTGTCAGTGTGGTCATGCGGTATCTGGAAGACAGCGATTCATCGATTCGGATCGGTTAATTAGAGGCTCTGAAGCGGATCCTGTAATCCAAGTTTCCACGCTCTCCGTTGAAGGAGCGCATTTGGGTGGTGTCCACATTCAGGGTGAAGGTTTCGTTGCTGCTGTAGGCTTTGAGCGGGGGTAGCACAATGACCTGGGTTCCGCCGGGATAAAGGGGAAGCACAATGTTGGCGGGAAAAGCCGTGTTGTTTCTCATAATCCGGACATGGCAGTTCGCGGCATTGGCCCCCTTGCAATCCTGCAGGGAATTATCCCGCAAATTGGTGCGGGGCGAGATGGAGCGAAAGTCAAAGGGCCCGTTAAAATAAAGCCGAAAAGCCAAAGCCTCCTTGGGAATGTTGTTAATGATGCCACCACAGCTGGTGGTGTTCGGGCCGGTTACGTCGCAATCTCTAATCACCTGATTTTCGGTAAAGTTGTAAACCACAATTTTTTTCAGGGTTAACGGGTTTTTATCGCCCGTGTTGTTGGCCTGATGGTTGGCGCGCCACATGGTGTCAAAATTAATTTCAGAATTGGCGTCCATCCAGCCGTAACCGGGAACAAAAGTGCCAGCCGGTAATTTAATTTTTTGAGGATTTTTATAAACATGCTGGCCCACAATTTTGTCCGGGGTCACCCCGTCCGGATTTTGCAGGTTGACCTCAGCCACCACAATCACCTGATCGCGCCTTGAACCAGCGGCACAGGCTCCGTCCAGCAGTTTGGAGGCGCCCGCCCCCTCGAATTTATTGACCAGCGCCTTGCCAATTTGTGCGTCCGCATGGCAGATAATCCCCTCGCTGACAACGATAAAGGGGCTTGAAGTGGGTATCTTGTTCACACTCAATAAATAGGGATCTTCCGTGTTGGGAGCCGTTGCCGGAAAATATTGATTCCTGGACATTCGGGCGCTATCCCCGCCCAGTACCATGTACCGGTATTTGGCAATCACCCGGTTGTCGTTGCTCAAATCCAGGGAAATACGCCCGGAAGTGGCATAATAAGCCTTCAGGAAATAGGGTATCCCGTCCGCGGAATCGGGATTGCTGTCAAAATTCAGGTAGTTACTGCGAGGCAGCATGCGGGTGGCAATGGCTTCCTGAACCCCCGCTTGGGCGGCGTAATAGGCCTGGGCGTTCTGGGCCGTCAAAATGGCCTGATTCGCGTTCTGCTGGGTCATACTGCCCAGTAAGCCGCCCCCCACCGTCAGGGTGATTAACAGAACCACGGCAATGGCCATCAGCCCTCCCTGACCGGCTTCAGCCGAAAAAGCACCAGTTCTGGCGGGCTCTGCGCATTCTGAAGGGGTCAATTTGAATTTAGCATTCATAAATCCCATCATAAAAAAATGCCCATGGTCTAAAAACCTTCATCTGGGGGATCAAAAGTGGTGGCGCCATACGACAAACTGAATTTAGCGTCCTGCTGGAGTATCTGGTGTCATTTCGTGATTATCGGTTCGGGAAGGGCTAAAGTTTAATGAATTTTACAAAACTTCATTCCAGACTCAAGTTTATGTCAAACGCGCCGATATTAAGTAAACCTCCACTAACCGGTAGGAAGACAGTGAAAGAAGAGTGTTGCCCCATGCGCCCACACACCCTGAATAACAGCCTCCGCCGAAATAGCAGCCTCCGATTGCATGCCCCGACGGGTCTCAGCCTGCTGGAACTGGGATTGGTGATGGCCATTGTGGCGCTGGCGCTGGTGCCCATGGTTAAATCAATCGGTGGGCCCATGAGCCCCAACGGGAAGGGCTCCGCCGCGCAAACAACCGGTTTTAAAAACAAGGAGAGCATCCTGGCCACCAACCTGGCCAATCAGGTGCTGGCCGGAGATTATTCGAGTTTAACCTGCGGTACAAACTATACAAATACCCTGCCCACAACGTTAACCACCTACGCCAAATGCACCGCCACCCAGGACAACCTGACCTATCAATGGTCTGTGATGCCCATTAATCAGGCCAACAGTGGCAACAAACCGCCGGATGGCTATTCCTTTTTTAAAGGCGTACTGAACATTTATGAGACGGGGTCACCCTCAACCCGCGAACCGATGTTGTCCATGCCGGTCAACTTTTACAAATTCACCGGACGAGCGGATCAACCCCAACAAAAAACCGGGGTATTAATCGCCCTGGACCGTTCCGGTTCCATGGCCTGGGGAAAAGGTGTTGAAGATTTGCCCCCCGCCAACACCCAGGGGTTTGAGGTGACCGGCAAGCCACTCGGTTTTGCCCTGCCCTTCTTGTGGTATCGGTACAAGCCTTTCCCCAGACCCGGAGAAAAGACCGGCTGGGGCTTCGATTTTCCGGCAACCACAGACCCGGTGGCCCAGCCCCTGGATATGTGGAACAACGAAACCCTGGATCTGGTCAACCTGCAGAATATGGCAGGCCAAAAGGGGAGCGATCCCAATCCGGCCACCCCCTTTAATGAATCCTATCTGGGAAGTAACAGCCTGTTTAAGTGTGACATGCCAGCAAATTCTGCGACCTGGCTTGCCGCCTCCTCCGGGTTTGACAAGCGACTGGCCTTTATTTTTAACCAGAACTGGGTTCTGGAAAATGATGGCGCCTCGGCGTATACCCGAGCGAATTTTATTGTGCCTTTCTGTCAAGAGAAAGCCAACAAAGCGCAATGGTCCGAGTTAATTAACACCAAACTCTCCCGAATTGAAGCAGCCCGGACCGCGGCCTTGTCGCTATTGCTCAAGCTGGAAGAGCGTCCCGCTGTGGTCAAGGCCATCAAAATCGGGTATTTCCCCTGGGCTCCGGAACCGGCCACAAATCTGGGGTGGCGACTACAGGTCGCAGTCGATAAAAACCGGGATGGCAAACTGGAATTCGATGTCATTCGGGAAAAAATGCTGTGGCTCAATCGCATGGACCCCGCCAACCGAAGAAGCGATGACGCCGTGAACCTGCTGGGGGGCACCAATATCCACGGCGCACTGGCGGAAGCCCGCCAGCAATTGCTGGCG
>DAIDMR010000037.1 GCA_027448865.1 Vampirovibrio sp. | reverse complement strand
GTGCTCTCTGTTGCGCACGGTGTTGCCTTCCTCATCAGTACGGGTCACCGGGGCATACACGCAAATACTGGCGAAGGCTTGATTCTTTTCAAAACGGGTAAACATATTGACCTTGATTGCTCCTGTCTCTTCAATTTCCTGGCAGTCCAGGTTGCCAGCGTTGGCCAATGCAGCCCGCTCACTTAATTTCTGGCGTTCTTGATACTCTTTGAATTCACGTCTCACCAGCTTGATGCTGATCCCCCCCAGCTGGGCTTTTACCTTGTTCAGGTAAAAATCTTGCTGCAAAACGGGCAGGGCATTGATAAGGGGCCATATTTTCACCAACTGCTCACTGTTGGTCAGGTGCCCAATGCGGAAATCAATCAAATTTTTGGCCGCTTCCGTCATGGCGCGAAATTTTTCCGCAAAGCCTTGCCCACGATTGGCCAGATACCACTCGTTGAAATCCTTAGCCCCACCGGTCAGGGTGACAAACAGAATTTCACAGGTGGCATTGTGGGAGAGGATGGCCTGGGCCCACTTGTCCACCGCGGTGATTCCAGCCCGATCGGCATCCCCGCAAATGTAGATTTTTTGGCAGCCGGCCAATTTTTCGGGGTGCTTCATCCCGCCGGTGCCAATCACGCCCACGGCAGGCAAATCGCACTGAATGGCGGTTACAGTATCGGGATGGCCTTCAAACAGCCATACTTCCTTTGAAATGGCCTGCTCATTGTAAAAGTGATCGACATCGACGTTTTTAAGGTGCAGGTACTTGGCTTCCCGGGTGGACAGGTCGGTTTGCCGCCCAGAGAGATTCAACACCCGGCCCCGGTAAAGTAGCGGGAAAATGATGCGTGGGTCAAAATAATCGTAGTGTGTGCCCGGCTTCCGTTCGCTCGCTTTCAGCAGCCCGGCGGCCACGAAATCATCAATCCCGAATCCATCGAGGGAGGCTTTTTTTACTGAAAGCACCAGGTTGCCATCACTGAAGCCCAGCTTTAGGCGCTTAATGGTTTCCAGCGTAAAGCCCCGTGATTCAAGGTATTTCAGCCCGCCTTTGTGTTCCAGCAAAGTGCGGTGATAGTAGTCGGCGGCGTAAGCCATGGCCGCCTCGATGCGCTTTTGTGATTCCCAGCGGCGCGTTGCTTCCTTCCCCCGATCAGCGTCTAATTGGATGCCTGCAATGTCCGCTAGGGATTTGAGAGCGTTGGCAAAGGTCATTCCATCCCGGTGCATCAGTAAATCAAAAACAGAGCCACCAAGGTCGCATGGCCAGCAGTGCCAAAGGTTCAAATTGTGGTCAACATCACACGACGGTTTTTTATCCGGGTGGCTGGGCAGCGGACACGGGATCCGTTTCTGTGTGGTGTTCAACAGGCTGCCAATGGGAACAAGCCGTTTAATCTGATCAATAACGTCTGACACGTGCTAACTCTCTCGCTCTAACCTATTGGCTTTCAGTGGGCAGCAGAACACGCCCGTCTACTTTTATCAGTGTGGATTCCCCTGTTCTTGTATCCACTTCGTAGGTCATTTCGTGTTCATTGGAAGCGTGTGAAAAGACTCTCAAGGCCTCTTCATTCAGGCCAATGCGCTCCCCTACACTCCACGCTGATTCAGAAGAGCCGTGAACATAAAGGGTGATTTCTGCTTTGTCGGGTAGAGCTTCCGGCCAGATTAGATTGCTGGGGTAGCAAGTAACTTTTTTAAAACCAGTAAAAAATTGGATAGTGACAGTATCCTCTGTCCATTCAACGATTTTGGCTTTATGGAAGCGATCTTCTAAGTAGGCTTTATAAAGCACGGTTTTTGATTTGTCAGTTTCAGTTAATTTTGAAATATCGATCACGGCTTCACTCTTTCTAGCGCCTTGCGCTACACTCTTCACAAAGTCTCAAGAAACCTTTGCCGCAGGCAGCGCACTCGGGCAGTTCTTCCCAGCAATTCCAGTGGGTCAGGATGCGTCCCTCAAAGGCCCGGTAATCGCCCGGTATATTGAGGGGGTCGCCGCAAATCCTGCAAATTTCAGGACCACGGCGCACCCACTTAATAGGCTGACGGAAAGCGGCCCAGTGCATCAGCCCTTGGCTTTCGCGGCCCGACTTTTACCGCTGGCAATGCCGCCTTTTTTTCCGGCAACCAGTGCCTCTTCTTTTGTAAATTCGTGCCCTCTACCAAGCTCATGGGCACGTTTCCCACCCATGCTGGCAATCGCCCGCTGTTTCACAGGATCCATTGCGGCGAATCCGCGTTTTTTCTTTTCCATGGCTCTATATCTCTCTTCTCTCTAAAACTTCTAAAAAAGGGGGAGGGAGGGGGCGAACCCCCAACCCTTAAATAACCGGAACGTCCTCAGAGGCTTCGTTTGCCGGTTCCTCGGCAGCTTCGGCATTCTGCTCGGAATCGGTATCCTCGGTGGTTTGCTGGCTTTGTTCCGGTTCCGTCACACCAGAAACAGGCTCCCCCACGGTGTCACCACCGTCCTGTTCCGTCACACCAGTAGCAGGCTCGACCTGATCCACTACAGAC
The DNA here is from genome assembly GCA_027448865.1 of Vampirovibrio sp. Classification (GTDB taxonomy): domain Bacteria; phylum Cyanobacteriota; class Vampirovibrionia; order Vampirovibrionales; family Vampirovibrionaceae; genus Vampirovibrio. The sequence continues at coordinate 60 of DAIDMR010000037.1, read as the reverse complement.
TCCACACCCTGGGTGGCTCCGGCCTGCTCCGTCACACCAGTAGCAGGCTCGACCTGATCC
>DAIDMR010000036.1 GCA_027448865.1 Vampirovibrio sp. | reverse complement strand
GGCTGTCTGATCATAGGCGGTTTTATCGGCCCATTGACCACGGGCGTCCAGCACTTCGGCGGGGACACCCGGACAAGCCTTGGGCACCAGCACGTTGAACACGGGGTGGGTTTCAAAGGTTTGCTGATCCAGACTGCCACTCAGGGCGGCGGTTACCATGGCCCGGGTGTGGGGGATGCTGACCCGTTTGCCCACGCCGTAAGGCCCGCCTTGCCAGCCGGTGTTAATCAGGTACACGCTGACCTGGTGCTGGCGAATCCGCTCTGTTAGCATTTGGGCGTAGACGGCAGCCGGGCGGGGCATAAAGGGCGCCCCGAAACAGGTGGAAAACGCCGCTACCGGTTCGGTGATGCCTTGCTCGGTTCCGGCAACTTTGCTGGTGTAGCCGCTGATAAAGTGATATTGGGCCTGTTCTTCCGTGAGCTTGGAAACGGCCGGTAGAACGCCAAAGGCATCGGCGGTCAGAAAAATAATGGCGCTGGGGTGACCGGCCACGCCCTTGGGATCGGCGTTGTGGATAAAATCAATGGGGTAGGCCACCCGGCTATTTTCGGTGTAGCGGGCATCGTCGTAGTCGAACTGGCGGGTATTGGCGTCCAGCACGATATTTTCAGTCAGGGCCCCAAAGCGGATGGCGTCCCAGATCTCGGGCTCATTCTGCTTGGAGAGGCGAATGGCCTTGGCGTAGCAGCCGCCCTCAAAATTAAACAGGCCTTTGTCAGACCAGCCATGCTCGTCATCCCCAATCAGGGTGCGTTCCGGATCGGCGGAGAGGGTGGTTTTTCCGGTGCCGGACAGGCCAAAGAAAATGGCGGACTTGCCGTCTTTGCCCACATTGACCGAGCAGTGCATGGGGAACACCTTGCGTTCCGGCATCAGGTAGTTCATCACGCTGAAAATGGATTTTTTCATTTCCCCGGCGTAGCGGGTGCCGGCAATCAGCACCATCTTTCTTTCAAAATTCACCAGAATAACCGCTTCGGAGTTTGTACCCTCAGTCGCGGGGTTCAGTTCCAGTAGCGGGGCGCAAATAACGGTGAACTCCGGTTGAAATCCTTCCAGGTGATGGGCGTCGGGGCGCACGAACATTTGGTGTACAAACAGGTTGTGGGAGGCCAGCTCGTTGATAAAGCGGACTTTCAAGGCGTAATTGGGGTCGGCGCCAGCCAGCCCGTCAAAGATAAATACGTTTTTGTCGCTGAAATAGGCCTGCATTTTTGTCAGCACGTTGTCAAACACTTCGGGGGAGGTGGCCACATTGATTTTCCCCCAGTCGATATCGCTGTGGATATCGGGTGTGTCCACAATAAAGCGATCGTTGGGAGCCCTGCCCGTAAATTTGCCGGTGTTGACCGAGAGCGCCCCCGTTTCTGACAAGAGTCCTTCACCATTGGCCAGAGCCAGCTCCACCAGTTTACTGACGGGCAGCTGATAAGCCTGGCATCCCGTGGTTTGAATGCCTGTATAGCCAATGTAATCGGTCATGTGAGAACTCCTTTGAGCAAACCGTACTAGAGTCGATATTACCTTATACAAAAACGGAAACCAACTCTAAAGTGCCCGACAGGGTTCCATTCAGGCCCAACCTTACGTGTCTTTTTTCAATGATTCATTAACCGAGAGTGTTCAGGGTGGCCTCGTCCGCTTCCCGTTGTGACTGTATGGCTTTCAGGTTTGCCGCAAATGCCCGGCGAGCTAGGGTCAGGTTGATCGCTTCGGTGGCTTCATCGGTTTGGGATGGCATCTTTTGATTCAGCACCATGGCGGCGTTGGCCTCCACCACCATGCCCCGGACACCACCCCGCCGCTCGGCGCTGGAGTCAACGCGATCCGGCCGAAACCCTTCTGTGGTGCTATTAGCAATATTGTTGGCAACCGCTTGCAATCGCAAGTCGGCATCCCGTAGCCCGCTGAGGCTGGTATTGTAACTGCCGCCGTAGTTTCCGCTAATGGCTGACACATCCACATCTCCGGCTGATTTCCCTGCGAGATTATCCGAAAAAATTCCATACCGTTTGTCTACTGCGTTTGTGCGCTGCTCAGCTTCGTTACTTATTCAGTATAAGCGCCTTGCTTGCGCTCTCCTTGTCTTGATTTTGAGGGCCTTGTATCCACACCGGCCTGAAAACTTTTCGGATAATCTCTAAGACGTTTATGCCCCCGATGGTTTGGGCGTTAAACCAGCATGGGTGAATTGTTGAGGATTCTTATTGTTTTATTATCTCAGGGGAAGATGCCTGGCCGCTTGAAGCGGTTGGCCGGAAGGGGTAAAGTAGCCCTATCGGTGAAAGTATCGGGAGGTCGCTTGATGGATATTGAAGATCCGCGCTGGGACGAGTACGAAACCCGCTTTCGGGCCTTGGCGGAAACGGTGGGAGTGGCCAAAGGCCCACAGCCGGAGCTGGCCTCTGCGCAGATGATGCTGTTTTTATACGGGGAAAACGGGTTGGCCCCCGAACAGGAATTCGAGATGCTGGCCAAACTGGAGGCCAAGGCGGCTGGCTTGAAAGGCACCGAGATGCAAACGGCCTATTGGGAAGACATTGTGCTGTATTTGCCAGAGCCCTCCTGAACGGAAAGTATCCCGCCCAGTGCTTGGGAAGGTTTGTTTACTGCTTTAGGGGGCTGGTTTGCGTAGGCTTGTTTACTGGTTTGATTTGAAGGTGCGTCCGCCCAGAGAGTTGTACAAGTCCTCCCCAACCAGAGCCACTAAAATTTCCTCAGCCTCCTGGGTGCCGGTGTTTAAGGCGGTGGTGGCAATGCGGGCCATTTCTTTCATATTGGGCGGCTGACCCAATTGCTGGCACACCACCCCGTAAACCTGCAGTAGCCCGAAGGCATCGCCCAGTTTAAAGCCTACCAGGCCCAGTCCTTCCGGGCTTAGGGTGTAAAAAACGCCAACGGCCTTGTGTAAAACCGGATCTTTGTCGTACCAGCGTTGTTTTTCCTCTCCGTATCGATACAGAGCGTTCAGCCCCTGCTGACCAATGGAGTTGACGGCCAGGTTGCGCTTGTCCCGCTCGTTGATTTCTTTTCGAACTTTTTCGCCAAAGTTAATCAAAACCCGGGCGCAAAATTCCCGGATTTCGGGCTGGGGGATCTCCCGGATTTGTTCCAGAAGCCGGGGACAGGAGGCTTCTTGATCGTACCAGCGTCGGTTCATAGATTCCTTTACATGTTTTGGCATTGGCCTGTATTCATTTTATTATGAGACCCGAGAAAGCAGATGGTTTCATTTGCTGCCAATTGTTAGTAACCATAATGTTCTGTGGCCGTTCATTTTCTCCGTGACCACTAGAAATACGAAGGTGAGAGGTTATGCCGACTGAATCCGTGACGCAAAATAGCACAGCGCCAACCAGCGTACAGCCCCAAGACTTACTGGAGCGCATCCGGCAGTGCTACCATCAGCCGTTTCTGGATCTGGTGTTTCAGGCCCAGGACATTCAGCGGCGTTTCCATCCCCGCAACGAAGTGCAACTGTGTACACTGGCCAATATCAAGTCCGGCAACTGCCCGGAAGATTGTTCCTACTGTCCGCAAAGCGCCCGTTATAACACCGGTATCGAAACCTGGGAGCTTCCCTCTCTGGAGGAAATTCGCCAGCAGGCCCAGGAGGCCAAGGCCAATGGCTCCACCCGCTTCTGCATGGGCGCCGCCTGGCGCACTCCGCCCCACCAAAAGGCCTTTGATCATGTGGTGGATATGGTCAAAACCGTGGTCGATGAAGGGATGGAAGCCTGCGTGACCCTGGGCATGATCAACGCCGAGCAGGCCAAAGCGCTGAAGGGCGCTGGCCTGAAAGCCTACAACCACAATATTGATACCTCTCCCAACTTCTACCCGGAGGTGATTTCCACCCGCACCATTCAGGATCGCTTTGATACCCTGAAAAACGTGGCCAACGCCGGGATTGATGTCTGCTGTGGTGGCATTCTGGGCATGGGGGAAACGCTGGAGCATCGGCTGGAGTTTATTAAAACCCTGTGCGAACTGGAACATCCGCCGGAATCCGTGCCGGTGAACTGTCTGGTGCCGGTTGAAGGGACGCCATTGGCCAATCAGGCACCCGTGGATTCCTTCGATCTGGTGCGCACCATTGCCACCGTGCGCATTTTCTTGCCGGAAGCCAAGGTGCGTTTATCCGCCGGTCGCTTGAGTATGAACGATGAGACGCAGGCCTTGTGCTTTATGGCGGGGGCCAATTCCATTTTTACCGGCGAAAAATTACTGACCACCGATAACCCGGGCATGAATCGGGATCGGGATCTGCTGGAAAAACTGGGTTTAAAGCCGCGGACAATGGCCTAAAGCCTCTCCAGTCTGCCTGGAGACCATTTCAAAATCCCTTCTCCCCCAGGTGGAAGGCGTTCTATTTCGGCGGGTTTGGTAGGGGAGGTCAGCGCCGTTTCTGGATTGGTGGCTGTCTTAACGGCAATCGGATTCTCTGAGGTTTTAGTGGCTTTAAGCAGGTTGTTGATTGAAATAGAGGTTTTCTATGCTGAATTGGGACTCTTTTGGAAAAGGCGCCTACCGGGACAAAACCGGGAAGCAGGTGCCCTCGTCCACTGTGTCCTGCACCAGCCAACCCGCTGGAAGACCCGCCAGCCAGCTCTCCCATCAGCGTTTGCCAGAGACCGCACCCCGAGGACTGGTGATTTTGTTACCCAAAAGCCCCCCGGATTCCGATACGGTCGAGTTTTCGTCCCGGTCGGCCGCCCTTTCCGCCAACGCTTGCCATGATCACGGCGATAAGGGGCTACAGCTACTGGCAGAGGCGGCAGTGACGCAGCCCCGCTCCATTCTGAAGCGAAGTTTACCCTCTGGCTCGGCTGAGCGGGCGTCCGTTTCCAAGAAGGTCAGGTTTCAGGAGCCTTCAGCCGTAATGACGGTGGAGGGTCGTCCGGTTTATCTCCGTCGCAAGGCGTATGCCGACTTGCGTTCATCCCAGCGACAGCTTTCCTGGCAGTTTAACGTCATGGAGGGAGCTTCGCTGATCGTGAGTGGGACTCCGGCTGAAGCCGCGTTGACGCCGCTCATTACCCTGTACTACAGACAGATTGAGCCCCATCAGGCTCAGCTCAATCAGCGCTTTCGGGCGTTGATGCGCAGTCAACCGGGAGAGGTCGAAACGTTCCCGGTGAAGGCCACGATTGATGATTGGCAGTGGCAAAAAGCGCTCACGGGTTTGATGGAACGCTGTTTAAAAGCAACCCGGCAAGTGAAGGCCATACAGGATAACGAGTTTTTAGAAGGCGATGTTCAGGATATTCTGGCGCTTGTGGAGGCTCAAAGGCAGTCGCTTGCGGCTATCTTCTCTCACTCTCCTGAGGAGGCTTCGGAGGCCGGGTAGATCTTCAGGGCGCATACTGGCGAGAGCGGTAGGGGCTTGGATTTGATTTTGTGTGGAACGGTCTCGAGTTCTTTTCGGGGAAGAAATAAAAAAGAGGACACAGACTGTGTCCTCTTTTGGTGCGAGTTCTGGGATTCGAACCCAGGACCTATCCCTTAAAAGGGGAGTGCTCTACCGCTGAGCTAAACTCGCAAGCTGGGGGGGTGATGATAATCGAAGCAGCAACTCAGCTTCGATACTTTCAGTATTTTAAGGGTTCAACCGCCAGCGTCAAGAAAAGATTACGCATGTATTTTTTCTGTGGCCCCAAATAAGCGTTTGGAGGCGGTCATGGGGTTCTCCACGATAATGGTCTGATTGCGTTCGGGGCCAACGCTCACAATGGCCACCGGGCAACCGATAAGCTGAGCGATGCGGTTCAGGTAGGCTTGCGCCTCGGCGGGCAACTCCTGAAAGGTGCGGGCTTCTTTCACGGAGCCTTTCCATCCCGGCCAGCTTTCGTAAATGGGGTCCACGGCGTTCAGGACGTTCAGTTGGGCGGGGAAGTGGGTGATTGTTTCGCCGGTTTGGCGGTTTCGGTAGCCCACCCCGATTTTCAGTTCCGACATGCCATCAAACACATCCAGCTTGGTGATGGCCAAGCCATCTAGCCCGTTAACCTGCACGCTGTACTTGGCAATCACCGCATCGAACCAGCCGCACCGACGGGCTCGACCCGTGGTGGTGCCAAATTCCTGTCCCACCTCGCCCAGGTGGGCGCCAGTGGCGTCTTTTAATTCGGTGGGGAAAGGCCCTTCTCCCACCCGGGTGGTGTAGGCCTTCATCACCCCAATGACTCGATCAATCCGGGTGGGGCCGATGCCCGATCCGGTGCAGGCTCCGCCTGCCGTGGCGTTGGAACTGGTGACGAACGGATAGGTGCCGTAGTCCACATCCAGCAGGGTGCCTTGGGCCCCTTCAAATAAAATCTTCTTGCCCTCGGCCAGCGCGTCATGGGCCAGCGCGATGGTGTCGGCCACCACGGTGGCCAGTTGCTCCCGGTATTGCAGGCACCAGTCAAACAGCTCCTCCACCGTGAGGCGGGGAAGCGTGGGGTAGCATTTTTCCAGCAGTTCGTTTTTGTGGCTGACGATCTGGGCCAAGCGCTCTTTCAGGACAGCGTCCTCAAGGTATAAATCGCCTACCCGCAGGCCATAGCGACCCACTTTGTCCATATAGGTAGGCCCAATGCCGCGCCCAGTGGTGCCAATTTTTTTCTCGGCCATGGCGCTTTCCTGAGCCTGATCCAGGCTGGTGTGAAACGGCAGGGTCAGGTGGGCTCGGTCGCTCAGTTTCAGGTTGGCTGTGGAGAATCCTTTGCTTTGGAGCTCCTGAATCTCCTTGAGCAGGACTTGCGGGTTGATGACTGTTCCGTTGCCAATAATGCATAGCTTGTTTTCGTACAGCATGCCGGAAGGGACCAGGTGAAATTTGAACACTTCCTCCCCGTGGGTCACGGTGTGCCCGGCGTTGCAACCACCCTGGCAGCGAATGACCACATCGGCCTGCGCGGCCAACAGATCGGTAATTTTTGCCTTGCCCTCATCACCCCATTGGGCGCCGACGATCACTACATTGGCCATAACCTTGCGTTCCTCCTAAGGGATTGTGTGGGGTTTGAGAGGGTCAGTCAGGGCCTTAAAACCCGCCGGGGCGAACCCGCATCTGGAAATTTGCCTGAAAAACCGCTTTTGCAAAAGCAATGGGCAGTATAGGATAAGCCCCCAGTGGAGTCAATTTCGGAGTCCATTTGCCTTGGAGGCTCCGGCCCTGAGGCTCGTCATTCAGAAACTTGACATCCCTGTGCTTGCGATATAATTGAAAGCATCAATTCAGGGTCAACTTCTTCCCTTTTTTGATGCTCTTTTCTGGAGAGGTGGCTGAGTGGTCGAAAGCGGCTTCCTGCTAAGAAGTTAGACGGGCTTAAACCTGTCTCGAGGGTTCGAATCCCTCCCTCTCCGAATTAAAAAGCCTTCCAGCACGCTGGAGGGCTTTTTAATTGCTGAATGGGCAACGGTATTGGGGCCAGACACGATCAGGCAAACCGGCTGCGATCGCCCAGAACAAGACTGAGTACGCTGGTCATGATGGCCATGAATAGCGAGCCCAGCAGGGCGCTCAGGAAGTTACTGACCTCAAACCCGGGAATGAGCCAGGCCACCAGGCCAAACAGCAGGGCGTTGATCACAAAGGAAAATAACCCCAGCGTCAGCAAATTGAGTGGTAAAGTCAGCAGCATCAGGACGGGACGAATAAAGAAGTTGACCAAGCCCATCACAAACGCCGCCAGCAAGGCGGTGCCGAAGCCACTGATATGAATGCCCGGTGTGATGGCATCGACCAGCATCAGGATGGCGGCGGTCAATACCCAGTATAAAAGCGCCGATAGTATCATAAAATGTCTCCCTTCAGTGGATTACTACCCCTCGGGGGCCGTATGACTATTGATTTTCAGGGGCGGTTTAACGGGTCAATACCTCTAAAACAGGGTGAGTTCTGGTTTGGACGGGGAAGAACACTGGGTTTGATTATGCGCTTCTTTGGCGTTTGGAGCAATTCATCAAGTGGCTAACATTGTCGCTGATGGGCTTATGACTCAGGTTTCAGTGAGGTGTTCCGCATAGCAAAAACCCGACTCCCGCCTGTCGGCAAGAATCGGGTTTCAGGAAGGAAGCCCCTGCGTATCAGGGGCTTGTGCGCTTTAACGCGTTTCGGTTGCGTTATGGGTGTGTGTTTTTTTTAGTGAGGAGGGGGAGTGATGTTAGAAGGGAAATCATTAAGGGGGTAAAGGGGCCAGCACAACGCTGTTAAGCCTGTTGCTGTGGATGGGTCGGTTAGCGGATTTGCTTGTAAATATAGCCATTTAGCCCGGCTTTTTGTTCATTGGCCTCTAACCACTCCAGGTATTGGGCCTGAGACTGTTGGAGCCGTACAAAATTTTCCAGTGCGGCCAGTTCCATCAGGGGGACGGAGAGAGGAACGCCGTTTGGGGTTTCAGTGTTTTGGGTTTGAGAATGGGGCTTTTGGGGCTTCATACAAATGGACTCATTGTTGGGTTGGATTTGCATCTTAATGATATAAAACCCGTATAAATCTCAGAATTGCCTTATTCGCACATGTCTTTCTTTTGTGCGTGGACTCTTTGGATCGTTCTGATTTGCTGTATCGAGAAAACCCACAGTTTTGAACCGCCCTGAACCCAGGGCAAAGGGCTGGCAAGGGGAGGGCCAACGGTTTAAATTAATCCTCACTGATTTTTAAGCACGATTTTAATGGCCTGTCCGGCTTCCACCTGCTGCAGGGCCGACTCGAAGTCGGCCATGGGGGCGGTTTTACTGATGAGGGGGCGAGGATCGACCTGCCCGCTGCCGAGGAGTTCCAGCGCGGCCTGAAAATGGCGGGGAGTGTGGTGAAATGAGCTGACCAGTGTGATTTCATCATAATGCAGGCGACGGGTATCGAAGGTCACGGAACTGCCCCCCGGACAACCCCCGAATAAATTGACGGTTCCCCCTTTGCGGACCAGAGAAACTGCTTTTTCCCAAGTTTCCGGTTTGCCGATGGCCTCAATGACCACATCAAAGCCACGCCCTTCCTCGGTAAAGGTGGCTCGTAAGGCGTCAGGGTTTTCATGCTCCCGCAGATTGACCACCTGATCCGCCTGACCAAACTGCTGGGCCAGCGCCAGTTTGTTGGGGGTTCTGGCCATGGCGGTGACTTTGGCCCCTTTGAGTTTGGCCGCCCGAACCATCAACTGCCCAATGGGGCCCAGGCCCATCACGGCCACGTGATCTCCTGCCCCAATGCGGGACTGGGCCAGTCCGTGCAGGCAAACCGCCAACGGCTCGCTAAAGGCGGCAATTTCAAAGGGCAAATGCGCTGGCAGCAGGTAGGTATTGTGCCGGGCAATTTGGGCGGGGACCCGGATGTATTCGGCGTAGGCCCCGTTCAGTAAGTCCAACTGTTCGCACAGGTTGGTTTGCCCTTTATGGCAGTAAAAACACTGGTAACACGGGGCGGAGTTGGCTGACACCACCCGATCCCCCACCTGAAAACGAGGGGGCTCCCCCTCCGCAGGCTGTACCTGCACCACCGTCCCTGAAAATTCGTGCCCAAAGGGGGAAGGGAAGTTTTTGAGTAACACCGGATGGCCCCGACGGTAGCATTTCACGTCGGTCCCGCAAGTCAGGGCGCTTTCCACCCGAATTAAAAGCTCACCCGGCCCAATGGCCGGAATGGGTGTATCTTCGTACCGCACATCGTTGGGCTGATAGAACAGGGCCGCTTTCATGGTGCCAGACAGCGCATTGGCGTTTTCAGTGGCGGCGGAATGGTTCGCGGAATAATTCATGGTCAGGCACCGTTCATACGAATAAACACTTTAAGGGCCTGTGCCTGCTGGTATAGGTCAACGCCCTGCTGAATGTCCCGCAGGGGAAGTTCATGGCTCAACAGGGGCTGCAGGCGGATTTTTCGGTTGAATACCATGTCGGCGGCATTCTTTAAATCCAGCAGGGCCGGGGAGTAAGTGGTAATCAGGTTAATCTCCCGGAAGTAAAGACGGCTGGGGTCCAAGCTGGTTCCGGCGGGGCCGCTGGTAAAGATGATCAGGTTCCCCCCGTCCCGAACCAGTTCCAGGGCCAAGTCCAGGGTGTTGTTGTTGACCACGCTCAAAAAGACCGTATCCACTTGCCCGGTTGGGGTATCCGCTGTCAGGATCTCCTTGATATCATCCGCCTGCTGGATGGGATGAAAGGCTTTTTTGACAAAGCACTCGGCTTCGGCCAGCTTCAGTCTGCTTTCGGCCAAATCAATGCCATAAACGGTGCTGCCCTGATTCTGGTAAACCTGCGCCGCCATCAGGCCAATAAAGCCCAGGCCCACCACGGCCACAGATTTTTGGTTTTGTTGCCTACCCCGGCGAAGCCCCCGTAACACGCAGGCCAAGGGCTCCACGCAGGAGGCTTCAGCGTCGGTAATGCCGTTCGGGACTTTGAAGGCGGTTTTTTCCAGATGCTGCCGGGTCAGGCTGAGGTATTGGGCAAAACCGCCCGGCGAGAAATTGGTGGACTTGAACTGGCGACACATGGATTCACTGTCACTCAGGCAGTAATGGCAAGTGCCGCAGGGTACATGATGAGCGCTGACCAGTCGGTCGCCCACCGACCAGTCCGTCGGGGCGTTGGGCGCCAGCGCTTCGATGATGCCCACGATTTCATGCCCCAGCACACTGCCGGGTTGGGCCTTGCTGTTAACAACCTTATCCAGGTCAGAACCACACAGCCCACAGCCCAATACCCGAATTAAAGCCCCCTCATCGGATATCGCCGGAAGTGGAAGCTCCGATAAGGCCAGCTGGTAATCGGGTTGAACGGTGGCGGCTTGCATCAATAACGGGCCTTTTGTTTGGGTTGGGCTCAATGCATGGAGATTGAAAATGGGCTTTTTATTTTGAGATGTTATCCTTTATAAAAAACCAAACTACCCCGGCTTGCCAAGTCTTGAAAGGTGCCGGTTTGGTCAGGAGAATCAAGATGATGGAACCCTCACCCGATATCCCACTATCCGCCCAGTCGGTAGAACGTGTTAAAGTGCTGGAAATTAGCCGGCAGAAACACCCCATTACCCAGCTTCAGGCGCAATACAGCTTTGCCGATATCAAGACGGATGGCCCGGTGCAGTGTCATTGGCGTTTTCATAAAGAGCATGTGGGGCTGACCGTTTATGGCGAACTCAAGGGCTGCTTGAATCTGGAGTGCGCCCGCTGTCTGGAACCTTATCAGGTTCCTGTTGACCTGCAAGTCAATGAGCGCTTTGTGTTTGAGGATTCGCTCACCTCCAAGGACAAGGAACGGGAGTTGCAGTCCGAGGACTTTTACGAGGTTTTAGATGAAGAAGGGGAGCTGGATTTAAAAGATTTGGCTCAACAGTTTTTGATTCTGGAATCCCTGAATCATCCCAACTGTGAGCGTGCAGAGTGCCGATTTGCCTGAGCCTCTTGTAAGCCAGGTACTTTTTTGTAAGAATCATTACCACGTATTTTTGTGTCCTCCGATCTGTCTACCAGATCTCAATTCATTAACACTAGAGGTTTATCCCCATGCCAGTTCCCAAGAAACGAGTCGGCCATTCTGATCAGGCGCACCGCCGTGCCAACTGGAAAGCTACTCTTGCTGCTCGCACCACTTGCCCTCATTGCGGCGCCGTTAAAATGCCTCATCACATGTGCGTTGCCTGTGGTTTCTACAATGGCCGTGTGGTCAGTGAGAAATTCCACGCTCATCACGAACATTAATCAAAGCGCTCGGTTTTAGTTTTTGATTTTGTAAAGAATTAATCTGATGGCCACTTCTCCCATTCGAATCGCCGTTGATGCTATGGGTGGCGATTATGCGCCCCATGAAATTGTTGACGGTTCTGTGCAGGGTGCACGCGAACATGGGGTTGGTATTCTTTTGGTGGGCAAGCCCTATGATGTTGAGCGTGAGCTAAAAAAGCACGACACCCAAGGCTTGAGCATTGAAGTGGTACCTGCCTCTGAAGTCATTGAAATGGGCGAGTCTCCCGCCACCGGTTTGCGCAAGAAAAAAGACGCCTCCATTATAGTGACGGCCAAATGCGTTAAAAATGGTCAGGCCCAAGGGATGGTGGCTGCCGGTAGCACCGGGGCGGCCATGGCTTCGGCCTTGCTTTACGTGGGCCGCATTGATGGGGTGGAGCGTCCGGCTATTGGGGTTCGCCTGCCTTCATCGACCAGCACCCATTGCTTGCTGATTGATGCCGGGGCCAATGCCGATTGCACCCCAGAGATGCTGACCCAGTTCGCGGTTATGGGCAATGTGTTTATGCACAATGTCTACAACGTGGAAAAGCCGCGGGTGGGTCTTCTCAACATCGGCGAAGAGCAGGGCAAGGGAAATGCGTTTGCCCATACCGCTTTTCAGTTGCTGGAAAAGGATGAGCGGTTTGAGTTTATCGGTAACGTGGAAGGCAAGGAGCTGTTCAACGGTTCTGCCGATGTGGCGGTGACTGATGGGTTTACGGGAAACGTGGCCCTGAAGTCCGCGGAAGGGGTCATGCGTATGTTTGGCTCCGTTTTAAAATCGCAGCTTAAAAGCAGCCTGAGAACCAAGGCAGGTGCTTTGTTGGCGGAGCCTGCCCTGCGTGGCGCCATGAAAGAGGTCGATTCGGAAGAATTCGGAGGGGCCTTGCTTCTGGGAATTAAGGGTATTTGCGTCATCAGTCACGGGGGCAGCCGGGCGCGGGGAATTAAAAACGCCATCCGGGTGGCTAAGGAAGCTGTGGTGGCCGACGTGCTCGGGAAAATCAGCAAGCAGATACAGGAAGGGATTGAAATTCATGACCACTCCTAATAGAGAGTTGAACCAGGCTGCGTCAAACGGTCAGGCGTCTTTAACCAACCCCTTTGGGTACGGTATTAGTCTGGCCGGTATCGGGGCGCACGTCCCTGCCCGCTGCATCAGTAACGATGACATTGCCACCCTGGTGGACACGTCCGATGAGTGGATTCAGTCCAGAACCGGAATCAAAACCCGTTACGTGGTTTCTGGCGATGAAAGTGTGGCCGATCTGGCCATCGAAGCTGCCACTCAGGCATTGGCCAGCGCGGGCATGCAAGGCTCCGAAGTGGAACTGATTATCGTGGCCTCTTCAACGCCCGATACCATTTACCCGGCGGTGGCCTGTCAGGTGCAAACTGCCATTGGCGCGGTGAATGCCGCCGGTTTCGATATGGCTCTGGCCTGCTCCGGTTTTGTTTACGGTCTCATTGTGGCCCAGCAGTTTCTGAAAACGGGCATGTGCAAGACGGCGCTTGTGATTGGGGCCGATATTCATTCCCGCTACACTAACTGGCACGACCGTAACACCTGCATTCTCTTTGGGGATGGGGCTGGGGCGGCCCTGCTAAAGGCAGAGCATGGCGCTCCCGACAACATTCTCGCCAGCGATCTGCATTTGGATGGCACTAAGGGTATGGAGTTAACCCTGTTTACTCAGGCTGAGAACTGCCCGTTGGTGGAGCCGAAAACCCCGGTGAACGATTATGTTTATATGAACGGTCGGGAAGTCTTTAAATTCGCCGTGGGCGTGGTGCCCAAGTCCATTCAGGAGGTGCTGAATCGGGCCGGACTGAAGATTGAGGAAATCGATCACGTTATTCTGCACCAGGCCAACATTCGCATTATGCAGGCCATGTCCGAGAAGTTGAATATTCCGGAAGAGCGCCTGATTGTGAATCTGGATCGATTCGGTAACACCTCCGCCGCGTCTATTCCCATTGCCTTGAATGAGGCGGTGTTGCAAGGGCGGGTGAAGCCCGGTGATTTAATGGTGATGTGCGGTTTTGGCGCCGGTTTGGCCTGGGCCACCAGCGTGATGCGCTGGACGGCGGTGGATCAGCGCTTGCCTCAGCACTTGAAGGATGAGATGAATCAGCACCGCAACAATTTGAAACAGCGGGAAACCGCCTCCGTTTAGTTTTTAAAAAGGTTTAGCGTGATGAGTAAAGTCGCCTTTGTGTTTCCCGGTCAGGGTTCTCAGTCGGTTGGTATGGGTCGGGATTTCGCGGAAACGCCGACTGGCCGCGCGGTCTATGAGATTTTTGACCGTATTGTGGCTTCCAATCTCAGCCAGGTTTGCTTTGACGGGCCGGAGACGGAGTTGCGACGCACTTTGTACACCCAGCCAGCCATTTTGGCTACTTCTATCGCCGCTCTGGATTTATTTCGGGAAAGATGCCAACTCCAGCCCTCCGTGCTGGCTGGGCATAGTCTGGGGGAATATGGCGCCTTGTACGCTGCGGGCGTGATTTCTCTGGAAACGGCTGCGCAGTTGGTCAAACGTCGCTCCGAATTGATGGAAGCGGCACCCACTGGTTCCATGAGTGCCGTGTTGGGCTTGGATGGAGATGCGGTGGATGCCGTGGTGGCGGCTTATCGTCAAGCCAGCCAGTCGGTTATTGCCGTGGCCAATTACAACACCGATGGCCAAGTGGTTATTTCAGGCACGCCGCAAGCGGTGGAAGAAGTTTCGGTGAAGCTGAAAGAGGCTGGGGCTAAACGGGTCATGCCTTTGCCGGTGGGCGGCGCTTTTCACTCTCCGCTGATGACCCCCGCAGCCGAGTCTTTTGCGGGTTATTTAACCGACTTTACGTTTGAGAATGCGGCTGTTCCCGTCATTACCAACGTGGATGCCGCTTTGACTACGGCGGGCCCGGAGGCTCAGAAAAAACTAGGTCAGCAAATCGACCACTCGGTGCGGTGGACTCAGACCATGACCCGCATGATTCAGGGCGAAGGCGTGGATACGGTAATCGAGTTCGGGCCGGGCAAGGTGTTGACCGGGATGGTCAAAAAAATGTTCCCGGATGTGCGTATTTATAACGTGCTGGATATGGCCTCGCTGGAGGCGGTCAGTACCGAGCTGAACGCGGCTCTGGTCAGCGCCTAGCTTGAGTTAAGGCCTCTTTTCAATCAAGTTTGTCAAGGAAAGCAGTGCAAGAGTATGAGCAATCAATCAGGTAAATCAGCCATTGTGACCGGCGGCAGCCGTGGTATTGGCCGGGCCATCGTGAAGGCACTGGCTGAGGCTGGCTACAATGTGGCTTTTAGTTATGCGTCCAACCAGGCCGCCGCTGAGGAAGTGGAAGCCATGGTTAAGGGCTTTGGCGTGGATGCGTTGGCTGTTAAATCGGATGCTGCAAGTGTGACAGACGCTCAGGCTTTGATTGAGCAGGCCCACAAGCGCTTTGGTCGCATTGACGCATTGGTCAACAACGCCGGTATTACCCGTGATGGCTTGTTGATGCGCATGAGTGACGAGGACTGGGCCAAGGTCATCGATACCAATCTGGCGGGGGCCTTTTACACCTGTCGAGCCGCTTCTCGTATTATGTTGAAGCAACGCTCTGGTGCCATTGTGAATATTTCCAGCGTGGTGGGCGTGTTTGGGAATGCCGGACAAGCCAACTACGCCGCCAGTAAAGCCGGGTTGATTGGCTTTACGAAGTCTCTGGCCAAGGAGTTTGGGAGCCGTGGTGTCACTGCCAATGTGGTGGCCCCGGGCTTCATCGAAACCGACATGACCGAAAGCGTTCCCAAGGAACAGTTGCTGCAGCATATTCCGCTGGGCCGACTGGGCGCGCCGGAAGATATTGCCAAGGCCGTTCTCTTTTTGATAACATCTGGGGATTATATAACCGGCCAGGTCATCCACGTGGATGGTGGTCTGGTTTTTTAAATCTTCTCAAAAGACTTTGTTGTGCTGAGCTTCCGTTGGTAAAAGCCAGTCAAATCATTAGTTTCACTTATGCCAACTCGTTAGGTTTTACTGTTAATAATCTGTAATTTGGAGACTAAGACAATGGGCAACGCCACTCAAACCGTTTTCGAGCGCGTTAAAAAAGTCATCGTTGAGCAATTGAGTGTTGATGAGGCTGAAGTCACTCCGGAAGCCAACTTCAGTCAGGACTTAGGTGCTGACTCTCTGGATACCGTTGAATTGGTTATGGCTTTTGAAGAAGAGTTCGGTACCGAAATTCCGGATGAAGAAGCCGAGAAAATCCAGACCGTTCAAGACGCAGTCAGCTACATCGAAAAAAACCAGAAGTAATCAACGCTTCTACACGGTTGGGCTCAATTTGAGCTTGCACCGATTGTATTTCACATCAACGATAAGGTCCTGTTAAAAGATCATGGCAAACTTTGGAAAGCGCCGTGTTGTGGTAACCGGTATGGGTGTTGTGACCCCGGTTGGCAGCACTCTGGAAACCATGTGGGATAATCTGGTGAATGGTCGCTCCGGGATCGGGGAAAATACCCTGGTTCCTCCGGAAGAGATGACCTGCAAAATTGCGGGCATTTGCACAGATTTTGTCCCCGAGAACTACATGGACAAAAAAGAATCCCGGCGTATGGATCGCTACACCCAGTTTGCCGTTGCCGCTGCCAAGATGGCTTACGAGCAGTCAGGGCTGTACGAAGGCGCTGTGGACCCCAACCGCTTTGGCGTGGTCGTCAGTAGTGCTGCGGGTGGGATTGGAACGATTGAAGTCCAGATGAAGAATTCGCTGGATCGGGGCTTCAATAAGTGCAGTCCATTTCTGGTTCCCATGATGATCTGTGACATTGCCGGTGGCTGGATTGCCATTGAGTATAACGCCAAAGGGCCAAACCAGTCCGTGGTTACCGCCTGTGCCACCGGCGCTAATTCTATCGGTGATGCCTTCCGCATGATCCAGTATGGGGAAGCGGATGTGATTATGGCCGGTGGTGCGGAAGCGCCCATTACCTCCCTGTCCGTGGCCGGATTTACTACCATGCGGGCTTTGTCCCAGCGTTACGATGAGCCCTTGTTGGCCAGTCGCCCTTTTGATAAGGATCGGGATGGCTTTGTAATCTCTGAAGGCGCAGGCGTTGTGGTTCTGGAAGAATTGGAGCATGCCAGGGCCCGTGGCGCCAATATCCTGGGCGAAATTATTGGTTACGGGCGAACTGCCGACGCCAATGACATCGTCGCTCCTTGCGCCGATGGAAACGGTGCCGCTCGCGCCATGCAGTTAGCCCTGCAGGATGCCGGGCTGGACGCTGAGAAAGTGGATTACATCAACGTTCATGGTACCAGCACCCCTTTGGGTGATGTGGCCGAAACCCTGGCTGTGAAGCGGGTGTTTGGAGAGCATGCGCAGCAAGGTCTGGTTCTCAGCTCCACCAAGAGTATGACGGGTCACATGCTGGGTGCGACTGGCGCGGTTGAAGCGGTTATTTCCATGATGGCCATTCAGAATAAAACCGTACCGCCGACCATCAACCTGGATAACCCGGATGAGCAATGTGATCTGGATTACACCCCGCACAAGGCTCGTAAACTGGATACGCTGGAGGTGGCCATGTCCAATTCCTTTGGATTTGGGGGGCACAATGCGTCCCTGATCTTCAAGGGTTACCCCGGTAACTAGTTGGCACTCTCAGACTGATTAGACAGAAGCCGCTTGCACGATACAAGGTGCAGGCGGTTTTCGTTAGCTCTTGCGCATACTCTTGAGCAGGGCTACTATGAAAATTTGGCGGATTAGAAACAAGATGAAGGAAATATCATCCATGACGGCGGATTCTTCACAGTCATTAAAGTTTACTTCTGTTTCAGTGGGTAGCTTTTTCGATCAAGTCAGTCAGGCTTATGACGATAGTATTCGCAAGGCCATCCCGCCCTATTTGGAGATGTTTGACGCCCTGTTGGGGTATTGCTTTTTTGCCACGGATAAACCGCTTCAGATTCTGGAATTGGGCTGTGGCACCGGAAATTTATCGGTATTGCTGAAAGAACGCTTTCCTCAAGCTCGGCTGACACTGGTGGATTTGTCGGCGGACATGCTGAAGCAGGCCTCGGACAAAC
This sequence comes from Vampirovibrio sp., assembly GCA_027448865.1. Classification (GTDB taxonomy): domain Bacteria; phylum Cyanobacteriota; class Vampirovibrionia; order Vampirovibrionales; family Vampirovibrionaceae; genus Vampirovibrio. The sequence goes on along the minus strand of DAIDMR010000036.1, from coordinate 1,061 downwards.
TGGGTGGGGAGGGTGCGCAAATCCGTCTGGTGCAAAGTGGCTTTATGGACTTATCCCTTGAGCCGGGGCAGTTTGACATGGTGATTTCCAGTGTGGCTTTGCACCACTTAATGGATGATGAAAAGCCGGTGCTGTATCAGCGCATGTTTCAGTGGCTGAAACCGGGCGGTCTGTTTCGTTGTGCCGATGAAACCCTGAACGTTCCTCGTTCCATTCAGGATGAAAACATGGCACGTTGGGCGGTATGGGCTCGCCAAAACGGGGCGCAGGACAGCGATATTAACCTGTGGACCGAGCATGCCGAACAGTATGATCACTATGCCCCACTGAGCGATCACTTCAGATGGCTGACCCAAAGCGGGTTTATCAATGTGGACTGCTATTGGCGCAAGTTGATGTGGACTGTGTTTGGCTGTGCTAGGCCTCTATAGGCCGCCCCGCAAAACCGGGCAGGCTGGCTTCGGCTTTTGGGAACAATGGAAAGCGGATGGGGCCTCTGATCTGCCTGCTGAATGTGACGGTTTTGGAGCCATTTTGAACCTTGATATTAATCTCCAGACCGCTTTCGGTCTTCAGATAGCGGGTTTGTTCATTCAGGCATTTGGTACGCCAGGATTCCAGAACTTTTTCACGCTTCAGTTTCCCGGGTGGCCCGTAGAAAACCTGATCATTCTGGCTGATGACACAGGCTTTTCCGTTCATTAACAAGGCGGCGTGGTAGGGCCTATCTCCCTCCTTGCCCAGTTGATACAAAATCCAGCTGCCTTCTGCCGGGTGAATCCCCGCGCCCTGTAAGGCCAGTAGCATAGGCAGGGGTTTGGGCACCGGGCGCGATTTGGAATTGGGGCTTTCATAACGCCAGCAAGGCATTACCTGCACCGGCGAAATGGACGGACGGGCATCGTAGGCCGTGTAGGCAGGATGCGGCTTCTGTGATTGGGGGTAGGTGGGTATCAGGAGAATATGATTCATAGCCTTACTTCATCCATTGTACGAGGTGCCAAAGAAGATCCAGGTGAGGAAAAAGTCGGCCACAATAATGGTAATGGCGATCCAGACCA
>DAIDMR010000035.1 GCA_027448865.1 Vampirovibrio sp. | reverse complement strand
ACACGCCTTTGGGTTTTGACGCCACGGTGGTAGGCAGCTTAAAACGGGCTTCTGTTCCGGCGGTGGCCCCTGAAATCCCCAATGTGTTCAAGGCCGCTGAGCGGTTGCTGGCGGTCAGCGAGTTGAACATGACGGAGCTGCTTTCTTTGCCGGATTTTCGCCTGTCCAATATTGGACTGGGCTTGAAGGTGACTACTGATGGGCAAGGCAGTGTGGACACCGTCTCTATTTCCCCGAGTATGTATGGGACTCGCCTCCCGCTGGATGCCACTAATCCGGATTTTGGCGGGCTGAATCGGGCGGAAATTACCACGGGCGCCACTTTCAAGGTGACTGATCTTTCCATTGACACGGGCCCGGCCATGGCGAGCCCGATGATTGCCAACAAGCCAAGCCCGGTGCAAAGTTTGCCCACTGGGGCTGACGCACTGAATTTAAATACCAGAGAGCGCAGTGCCGGTATTTTTAAGTTGCAGGAACAGGCGTTGCAGGCCTTACGGTCTCTCGATCCGGAGTCGGCCAATCTGACTGCCCTGTTGCAGCGCCTTGAGCAACTGGACCAATTGGCCTCCGTGGACCCTTTGCCGAACCTGACGGCGCAAGCTCTGGGCGCCGCCACGGAAGGTCAGCAGTTGGCCGCCAACCGGGCTGGTTTTGGTGTGAACACCAGTCAGGACTTTCAGGCCAGTGTGGTGGGGCTCATTAACGCCAATAAACAGTCTGAGAGCTATGCCAGCGCTTTTGCCCCCAGAATGGATCAGGTCATGAACGGAAAAATAGCGGGTTCCCCTTGGATGAGCGGGCAATCGGCCAATGCCGGAAGTGGCGGCCTGGGGAACGCCGGTGGTTTTGAAATGGGAGCCGCTGTGGCAGACGCCATGAGCCGCAAGGGCAAGGGCGGCAGTTACGTTCCGTTTCAACGCTCCAGCGGTGAAGAATCCGGCTTTGCCAACGCCAACCCTTTTATGGGCTCCGGCGGAGGGCTGGGAGCAGGCTCTGGCTCCAGCGCCTTTGGGGGTCAGGCCGATCCAAACGCGTATCGTCCCCGTAAGCCCTTGGCTTTTACAGCTTAGAGGACGCTATAAGACGTTCAGCATTTTATGGGTTTGAGGAATGACCCGCACGTCATCGAAGTATCGGGTCAGGTAGTTTTCGGCGGCAAACACCTGACTGGGCAGGATAGAGACGGTGCGGTCGGTCAGGCTGGTTTCCGGTTGCAGAATAATGGGGGTTTGCCGGTTGGTGACAATGCCCCGCACCTCGGCCAGCTCTGCTAGGGTGGTGCGCTGGTTGAAGACCAGCTTGATGAAGCATTCCGTGGTTGGGTTGCCTTGGGCTTGGGCGTAAAACCGGGCGTGGTTTTCAAATTGGGCCGCTTCGCCGGTGGCTGAGGGCAATTTGATATCCATGGCGATAATATCCGTCCAGGGCAGTACGCTTTCCAGAAAGTCGGCTTGGGTGCCGCTGGTTTCCAGGTAAGTTTTGCAGTGCTTCTGAATTTCAGGGAACACCCGTTGCAAAAACTGGTGATAGAGCAGGGGCTCCCCACCGGTAAAGCTGACGCTGTGGTGTTTCGCGGTTTGTAACAGAGATTGGATAATGTCCACCAGCGTTTCCGCGGACAAGGGGTTGTGGTGATATTCGATTTGTCCGCTTCCGGGCGGAGTTTCTACATGACATTGCCCGGTCGGTGAAGTCATGGGGGTGTCGCAGTAGGCGCATTTGAGATGGCAATGGGCAAACCGCACGAACACCTGCCGCTTGCCCACGTAAATTCCCTCGCCCTGAATGGAGGAAAAAACTTCCTGCACCGGAGCGGTTTTGAGGCTTTCAGGGGTGAGGGTGGGATTGGTCAGGGGATGAATGGCCATGGTGGTTATTCTGAATTGCGACAGGGTTCGTAGATATTGTAATACGATCGCCGTCATTCCGGGAGATCTGGAACGCAAATTGTGGCC
>DAIDMR010000034.1 GCA_027448865.1 Vampirovibrio sp. | reverse complement strand
TTTAAAACTTCTTGTATGTTGTTTATATATTTTTACAATCCATCATATTTCTATATCCCGGTGTCAAAATCAACCGCTTTCGTTCTCGCAAAAGTGTTTTAAAGCAACCTAAATAACCCGGTAAAGCCAGCGCGTGGGAGATGTCTGCACCCACCGATTATTTTTACTGAAGTGATTGTGAAATTTAAGGGAGTCTATTAATGCAAGCCAGCACCGATCGGGAAGCACGCCTTAGCTTTTTGAAAATTGATTCTCAAGCCTGCCAAAACCTCCAGGAGATCTCTCCAGTTCTAGAGACTCAGCTGGACAAAGTGCTGGACGAATTCTACAACCACATATTCCAGTGGCCGGAATTGAAGGCAAAATTTCCTAATGAGGCCAGAGTGACCTACGCGAAAAAAGCGCAGGCCGAACACTGGAAAATGCTGTTTTCCGGGCGCTTCGACAGCCTCTATATGGAACGAATCACCGTCGTTGGAAAGACCCACGAGCAAAAGGCCATTGAGCCCCGCTTTTACCTGGGGGGCTATTGTTTTGCCCTGACCAAATTGATGACCACCGTGTTTGACCATTACTCCCAGAAAGGCAAGAAGCAGCAGGACTTCCTGCCAGCCATGCAAAGCATCCTGAAAGCCGCCTTCCTCGATATGGATATGGCCATCAGTATTTACAACGAAACGGTCAAGAAAACCGCTGCCGAAAAGCTGTCCAGCTCTCTGAACGAAGTGCTGGGCAAGGTGTCCGAAGTGGACGAAAATGTAACCACGCTGGCCAGCGCGGTGGAAGAATCGACGGCAAACATACGCCAGATACTGGAATCCAGCGGGAAAGTCGAGCAAAACGTCAACGATGTAGGCCACAGCGCCAATCAGGTTTCCGACAACATGCAAACCGTGTCTGCGGCGACTGAAGAAATGTCCATGGCCATCAACACCGTGGCCGCAGCCATGGAGCAGATGGAGGCCTCCCTAAAAGAGGTTTCCAGCAATGCGGCTAAGGCCTCCAGTGTAGCCAGTAGCGCCGTATCTAAGGCGGAAAGCACCAAATCCACCGTGGGACAGCTTGGTATTTCCGCCGATGAAATCGGCAAGATCGTGGGCATCATTAAAGACATTGCCTCCCAGACCAACCTGCTGGCCCTGAATGCCACTATTGAGGCGGCAAGTGCCGGGGAGGCCGGCAAAGGCTTCGCCGTGGTGGCCAACGAGGTCAAGGCGTTAGCCAAACAATCCGCTCAAGCCTCTGAAACCATCCGCAATCAGGTCGAGGAAATGCAGGGCAACACCCGAACCTCGATTCAGGCCATTAATGAAATCACCGAAATCATTGAACAAATGAATGAAATTAACCACACCATTGCCGGAGCGGTTGAAGAGCAAACCGCCACCTCCAATGAAATCGCCAAAAACATCACAGAGACCGCAAGGGCGGCGCAAGATGTGGCCCAAAACATCAGTGTTTCCACAGCGCTGGCCAATGATGTGGCGACCAGCGTGGAAGAGTCCAAAGTGGCCTTTGCCCAAATCAATCAAAACCTGGAAGAATTAAATCATGGCGCTCAGGATATGGCCAAAGCAGCAGCCAACTCTGCCGTCCGGGCCTCCCAGATCACCGAGGATCTCAAGGCCACCATCAACGACTCCGCATCGCCGGAAAACCGCCCCAAACTGGTCACCCACCCGGAATACCAGGAAGCCGTGCGCCCGGGACACACCACCCTGGCCTGAGCCCACCCAGCCTTATCACAGGAGGAGCGCTTGCACCGTAGACAAGTGGCTCCTCTTCTGCTTTAATGACCCTGTCAGAATGTACAAACTTTATTGGCGTTCTCCAGTCTCGTCTGGAAAATGAAGCCTGAAGCATTCAGTCAAAGTCAAGCATTTAAGCAGTTACTGAAGTAAGCAGCTACTAAAGAAGGTACCATTATGGCTGATATTAAAGCGATGCTAAGCCAAATGATTCAGATGCCAGCCAAGTCCAAGGTGGGTCAACCGTCGCAGCCCTCCACCGGTGGCCCTAAAAAAGCTGTCGATGCCCTGAGCGGCTTCAGCGCTATGCTGAAAAATGGCGAGATTCGCTCCAACCTGAACCAGCCAGCCTTGCCGTACACGGCCACCAAAAGTTGGGTCGCCTAACCGATTGATTAATATCAACATTAAAAAAAGTCAAAAGCCCTGTGTTTTTGACTTTTTTTAATATGCACATCGGACTATCCAAAAAAGTACGCCCTTCAATAGGATTTTACCAACAAAGTTTTAGCAACAATTGCACCCCAATTGTTTTTATTTAAATACTTACCAAAGATTGTCTTTTGAGTAATCGAGGATCATTATGAGCGGACTCAACAAATTGAATCCCTTTTCCAAAACCCAAGGGTCATTACCAGCTATTAAGGGCCAGCCGCAGAGTGGCCCTTCATCTGCCGCTGGTCACAGCAGTGGGCAACCCAATGCTGGAGATGGTTTCGCGCAATTTAAAAGCGCCCTCCAGCATGGGATCATTCAACCCAATCTGAACAATCCGCCAATACCACCTGTGGGTCAAGGGCAGCGCCTGTTTGCCATGGGCTAAACCGGCAACCGTGATAAGATATGCTCGGGAGATTGTTTCAATCTCCCGTTTTTGACGGTTTTCCTCCAAAAAGCACGGCCCCCATGTCCAAAGAACTTGCCATCATTGACCTCATCGCCCAATTATCCGGGCAAACCGAAGCCATGGCCGATGACGCCTACTGGGACGAGTCCGCCCGACTGGTGTACACCACCGACATGCTGGTGGAAAACCGGCATTTCAGCCTGGCCTACTTTACCCCACAGGATTTGGGCTGGAAAGCGGCGGCGGTCAATATCAGCGATCTCGCAGGCATGGGCGCCCAACTGAAATGTGTTCTCATCTCCCTGGGCTTGCCGGAACACCTGCCTTTAACCTTTGTCCGTGAGCTTTATCAGGGGTTTCAAAGTGCCTGCCAGCAATTCGACGGGTTTATCGCGGGTGGGGATACCGTTGGCAGCCCCACCCTGACCCTCAACGTGACCGCCATCGGTACCTGTCCAGAAGGAACAAATCCGGGCCGTCGATTTGCGGCCCAGGCCGGGGATTGGATAATCGCCACTGGCTATCACGGTCTCAGCAAAGTGGGACTGGAAGCCTTGACCCACCACTGGTCAGACTACAACACCAGCAAGCAAGCCCACTTGCGTCCACTTCCCCAGATACAAGCCGGACATGTTCTGGCTGGCAAGTTTGAGCGCTATGCCCTGATGGACAGCAGCGACGGGCTGGCCGACGCGCTCATCAAAATCGGCCTCAGCAGCAAGCAGCCTTTGGTGGTGGAGCAGCGCAAATTGCCCATTCACCCGGAAGTGAGCGCCTACGCCCAGCAACAGTCCAGCCAGAACGAAGCCATAAATGCCGAGCAAGTGGCGCTGGATACCGTGCTATACGGCGGCGAGGACTTCCAACTGGTGGCCACGGTGCCGGCGGTGGACGCTGATATATTGGCCCACTTCCATGTCATTGGCCGGGTCGGCTCAGAGACGCTGCAACCGGGAGCCTATCTGACCACCGGCCCTTCCTTGCCCCCCGTTTCTCTGCAACTCAACCGAACTTATCAGCATCTTCAGGGCTGGCAGTGGTAAGGGGCTGGTTTTGGTCGGTAGGCCCCTCCGTTGCTGGGGTGGATAATTCTGGAAGCTCCCCGAAAAAGGCTTTATAGCGGGCCAATTC
>DAIDMR010000033.1 GCA_027448865.1 Vampirovibrio sp. | reverse complement strand
TTATCCAGAACGCCAAGCAGTCCGATGGCTTGCTGGATATTTCCATTGTGAAAAACGGTCGGGAAATTTTCTTTGGCCGAGGTCGTCAAATCGCCTTACTGCCCACCCGCAACCGGGGCTGGGCCGATATTGCCCTGAAGGCGGGTTCTGAGACCTTGCAGGTGTTTCGCTACGATGTGCGGGCCTCTGCCTACAAGGCCCTGGACAATCTCTAGCGGGATACTCCTTGGGTGAGGCCGCCTCCCCATCGTTCAATCTGCAGAAAAGGAGCTTAGCCATGCCCGGTCCCCCCAACACCACCCAGGCCCTCAGTCCGGCTGAAATTGAAGTCGCCCTGCGTGATTTGCCCCAGTGGCAATTGCACCAGAATGCCTTGCAGCGGGTGTATGAGGGCGCCAATTACTTGCAGGCGCTGGAAACCCTGAACGTGGTGGCCCGCCATGCCGAGGCCGCCGATCATCACCCCGATTTGCAGCTGAACTGGAAAACCCTGATCATTCGTTACTGGACGCATACCCTCCATGGGGTCAGCGCGCTGGATGTGGCCTTGGCCCATCAGGTGGAAGCCTTGTTGCCAATTCCGGATGCGGATTCTGGACACTGATTCAAGCCAATCGAACAGGGTAAAGCCAATCGGGCAGGCACAAGACGCCGAGGCCTTGGGTTGGGGACGCCCTTTTTTGCGGGCGTCCGGTTCGGAGAGGGTTGTCCTGGTGGACAATGATGGGAAGGCCCACGCTGTTATATAATAGGCTTTGTCCGCTTGCTTCGGCTGGCTTGTCCTGTTAGAGAGGCTGCTTTTGATGATTATGTTCTTTGTACGAACTCCCGCTGTGGCCAGGCGTCTCCTGTGTCTGGCCCTGTTGGCCGCCGCTTTCGGGGTGCCCCTGCTTTCCGCTTCGGGTGGGGCCTTCGCCCAGCCTGCCGTGCCGCCCTCCTATACCCCGCCGGATGATTACAGCAGCACCGGGAACCTGGATGAATACGCCCAGTTTTCCCAGCAGGGCAGCGATGCCTTCAACAAAGGACAATTGACCCAGGCAATCGAAGCCTTTGAACGGGCCTTGACCGTGGCCCCGGAGCCCAGTCTGCCGGTGGTGTATAACAATCTGGCCGTGGTTTACATCAAGCGGGGCAATTATTTCCACGATAAGTTGCGACAGGATCAAAACGCCCTGAATGATTTTCGCAAGGCCTATTTTTACCTCAACTCCGCCTGGCCGGAAGGCGCCGAGCGCAAGCCCCTGCACGAGAAAAACCGGCAAGTGGCCCGAGATAATCTGAACATTGCCTATCGCAATCTGGGCGTCAACGGGGCGGATAAAAGCAAGCACCTGGAGATGGCCAAGCAACTGCGCCTGCAGGGCAAATTCCCGGAAGCCATTGTGGAATACGAGCTGACCCTGGAAGTGGACAAAAAGGATGCGGTAGCGGCCAAGGCCCTGGGAGACTTGTTTACGGTGGTCAACCTGCCGGAAAAGTCCAAAAAGTACTATGCGCTGGTGGTGAATGAGGCGGCCAGTCCTGCCGGGGCCAAGGCCGCCCCAGGCATCTCCCAGGCGGATACGCTGGTGCAACTGGGCAACGCCCAGTATAAAACCGGGGAAATCGACAAGGCCGTGGTCAACTTTGACAAGGCCTTGACCGTGGATCCCACCAATGTCAGCGCCCTGAACATGCTGGAAAAAATCTGGCAGAACGAGATTAAATTCAACCCCAACAGCGTGCTGGGCCATGCTAACCTGGGCAGCGTCTTCCAGAAAAAGAAGATGTTCGAGCAGGCGTATCAGCAGTACAACGCCGCCGAGCATTTCGCGGAGATGGATCGCAACACCCCGTTTGAGGTGAAAAAGATGATTCGGCTGAACATGGGCACCCTGTTTCAGCAACAAAAGGACTATCAAAAGGCTTTAAGCGCCTACAACACCGTGTTACAGGTGGATCCCCGCAATCTGCTGGCCAGCTTTTACAAGGCCACCGTGTTTCAGGAGTCCGGGAATGTGGACGGGGCCATTCAGGGGTACAATCAGGTGCTGACCATTGATCCTGATTACAAACCGGCTCAGGAAAAACTGCTGGCCCTGATCAAGCAACAAGGCGATCCGGCCCGTCTGGCCGCAGGGCTCAGGCAATACGCGGATCGCTTTCCCGGCAGCGCCACCGTGCAAGCCCAGATTGGAGAAGAGTTTCATAACCGCAAGGATTTGGACAACGCCGTCTTCTTCTATCAGCGGGCTTTAAAGCTGGACCCCAAGCTGGCGGGTACCTGGGCCAATCTGGGGGCCATTTACCAGACGCAAGGGAAGCCCGACCTCAGTGCGGAGGCCTTCCAAAAGGCGCAGGCTTTGGATCCGGCCAACGAGACGTTCAAGCAACTGGCCCAATCGGCCCGGCAAGGTCTGGGGTACGAGGCCTATCAGCAGGCTGTGGCCTTGCAGCAGCAGGGCAAGGCCAAAGAGGCCCTTCCGCTGTTCCAAAAGGCCCTGAGCTTTGATGATACGCCCGAAATCCACGCCGCCTATGGTATCAGTTTGCAATCCGCTGGCGAACTGGATGCGGCCATTGCCGAGTACCAGAAGGCCATGGCCCAGGATGCCAAGGAGCCCGACTATGCTTATTACCTGGGGACGGCTTACCACCAGAAGAAGGATCTGGCCAAGGCTCAGGCCGCTTACCAGAAGGCCTTGAGCCTGAAGCCGGGCTACCCGGAAGCCCGGCAGGCTTTGGCCTCCATTGAGCAACAGGCTGCTTCCCAGGATTTGGAAAAGGCCATAGAAGCCTACAATCAGCAACGCTATCCACAGGCGTTGACGCTGGTGAATCAGGCCTTGGCTAAAAATGGCAAGGATGCCATGGCGCACTACTACAAGGGTCTGATTCTGGATGGGCAGAAAAAGCCCGCGCTGGCGGCTCAGAGTTACCGTCAGGCCATTCAGTACAACCCGGACTTTACCGATGCCTACTACGCTTTGGGCGTGGCGCTGGACACGGCCAAGGATATTCCCGGGGCCAAAACCGCCTTTGAACGCTTTTTGGCCCTGTCCGGCAGCAACGAGGATGACTTTGTGAAATACGCCCGTGAGCGGGTCAAAGCCCTTCCCTAGGCTTCTGTCGGAATGGCATGAAAGCGCGGTCAGTCCTTTGAACGCTGGATTGAGTCAGGGCTTTTCTCAAGGCGCTGAATATTTTCAGGAGAAAATTCGGGTATCGGTTCGGGTTTGTTTTCATTACAATAGTCTCCAAGGGAAAACTGAAGAACCGCTGAAAATAAGAACCGCCGTGAAAGAGATCCATCCCCATGTTCACAGGACTGATTGAAGAAGTGGGCTGTATTGCCCAGGTGGAAGCCAACGCCGCGGGCAGTCGCATCCGGGTGCAGGCCCAGCGCGTTCTGGAAAACGTCGCTCTGGGCGACAGCGTTGCCGTGGATGGGGCCTGCATGACCGTCATCGCTTTTGATGAGACCAGCTTTACCTTTGAGGCCTCGCCAGAAAGCCTGTCCAAAACCAATTTTTCCAGTTTTCAGCCCGGCAAGCGGGTCAATCTGGAACGTCCCCTCACCCCCAGCAGCCGTATTGGCGGGCATTACGTCACCGGGCACGTTGACGGGCTGGGTAAAGTCCTCTCCCGGGAGGCGCAGGGCAACAGCATCGTCTTTACCTTTGAGGTGCCCTCGGAAGCGATGGCCGCCCTGCTGGTGCCCAAGGGCTCTGTGGCCATACTGGGCATCAGCCTGACGGTCAACACGGTCAGCGAGAATCGTTTTACGGTGGCCATCATTCCCCATACCCTCAGTCATACCAATCTGGGGGATTATCAACCGGGTGATGCGGTGAATATCGAAACGGATCTCTTGGGTAAATACGTGCAACGCCTCATGAGTGGTCAGCAGGCCGGAGAAAACCCTTACTGTGCCTCCCCGCGGGATGGCTTGAGCGAGCCAGCCCTACAGCCGGAGTTGACCTCGGTGTACCCCACCCACGCCACCGTGGAGGACAACATTTCCATTGATGCCCCCTCTCTGGCCCCGGCCATGAATTCCATTGGCTTAACCCGTAAGCCGCCCGCCACCGCTCAAATTCACACGGGTAGCTGGTTCAATCACGATCCGGAATAGGTTCCCCACCCCCGTTATCCGGCCTCGCTGCCGGTTCCCGGTATCGCTTCAAGGAGTGCCCACATGACAGACCCCCATACCGACTCGCAGCCATCCGATGACAGCCACAGCATTTTCAGCACCGTGGAAGCGGCCATCGAGGCCATTCGCAACGGGGAAGTGGTCATTGTGGCCG
>DAIDMR010000032.1 GCA_027448865.1 Vampirovibrio sp. | reverse complement strand
ACGGGTTTACAGACATCACGCTGGCCGTCGGCCACCTCAGCGAACTCATTGAGGCCTTCTTCGGCGATGGACGCAAGCTGGGCATTTCCATAACCTACGCCCGGGAAGATCAGCCCCTGGGTACCGCCGGGCCTCTGCGGGCTTTGCAGGATTTGCCGGAAAATTTTCTGGTAATGAACGCCGATATCGTCTCCGATATCAACTTCCGAGCCTTGTTTGATTTCCACTGCCAAACCCGCCCGAATCAGCCTCCCAATCTGGCCACCATTGCCGTGTACCGACGCACCTCCAAAATTGACTTCGGGGTGCTGGAATTCGACAGTGTGAGTCACCGTATCCACAACTTTATTGAAAAACCCATGCTGGAGCATTCCGTGAGCATGGGCATCTACGTATTCAACCGGGCCGTGCGGGAATTTATTCCTGAGAATACCTTTTTTGGCTTCGATCAACTGATGAAAACGCTGATTCAGCAAGGGCAAGCCATTCAGGCTTATCCGTTCAATAGCTACTGGCTGGATATTGGCCGGGTGGATGATTACGAAACCGCCGTCAATGACTTCAAAACCAAGCGGGAACTGCTACTCCCAACAGAACAGCCAGAGGTCACCAGCTAGTCTATGGCGCAGCGGATTCTGGTGACCGGCAGCAACGGCTATATTGGCGGGCACTTGACCCGGCATCTCCTTACGCTTGCCGACACGGAGTTGTTTGGCTTGAATCAGGGCTGTGACAGCAAACTAGCCCCCAAGCACAGCCTGAAAGGAGACGTACTGGAAGCCGACCTCACCGGCTGGCTGGGCCAAATCCAACCCGATGTGATCTATCACTGCATTGGTGCCAGCCCCAAAGCCCCTTTTGAGCATCAACTGCGGGTCAACGCCGAAGGCACCCGACGCCTGTTGCAGGCGTTGGTGGACACAGATTTGCGACCCGGGGTGATCGTGGTGGGTTCCGCCGCCGAATACGGCCTACGGGATGCGCCGGTGGATGAAAATACCCTCTGTCAGCCCCAAGGGGAGTATGGCATTGCCAAGCTGGCTCAGACCCATATCGCCCAAAGTTTTGCCCGGCGCTACGATTTGCCGGTGGTCATCGGGCGGGTGTTTAACGTGTACGGGCAAACCGGGCGACAGTTGGCCGTGGCTTCTCTGGCGGCCCAAATCGCGCAGGCCGAAGTGGTTTTGCCTTCCCCTGCGGAACTCAACGTGTTCAACCTGAAAAGCTACCGGGATTTCATCCACATTGATGACGTGGTTAGCGCCCTGACGGCAATCGGCAGGCTGATTAGCCAGAAAGCGCTGGCTGGGCAGGTCTACAACATCGCATCCGGGCAGTCTACCGCCCTGAGTACCATTCTGGATTTGCTGCTGTCCCATTCCACCCTGACCGCTGATCAGCACCAGCAGTTGCAATTCATCTTTCACGGCTTGCAGCAGGAAGATCGAAGCTGGGCCAATATTACCAAAATTCAGGAACAGACCGGTTGGCGTCCGCAAGTGGACTTGAACACTGGTTTGAAGCAGGAACTTGCATACTGGCGAACCAATGTTGATCAGACAGTCGATAGGGGGAAGTCCTCTTCATCGCATTCATTTTCGTAACATTCATTGGCTAAAAGGCTTTTTGAGATGGATTTAAGCAATCAAACAGTTCTGGTGACCGGCGCGGGTGGCTTTATTGGCAGCCACCTGGTGGAGGCCTTGCTGGCCAAAGGCTGTCAAGTACGGGCCTTGATCAAGTACAACTCCCGCAACGACTGGGGCAATCTGGAGCAACTGCCTCCGGAGTCACAGGCCCAACTGGAAATCATCAGCGGAGATATCACCGATCCCTTTCTGGTGCGTCAGGCGGTCAAAGGCTGTGCGGCGGTCTTTCACCTGGCCGCCCTGATTGGAATTCCGTACTCCTATGTGGCCCCGCAGCATTATGTGAACGTCAACGTGCAAGGGACGCTGAACGTGCTGGAAGCCTGCCGCAGTGAGGGCGTGCAAAAACTGGTGCATACCTCCACCAGTGAAACGTACGGGACGGCCTTGTACACGCCCATTGATGAGGCCCACCCCTTGCAGGGTCAATCCCCTTATTCGGCCAGTAAAATCGCCGCCGACAAAATGGCGGAAAGCTACTATCTCTCC
>DAIDMR010000031.1 GCA_027448865.1 Vampirovibrio sp. | reverse complement strand
AACTTGGCGCTGCGGGCCCGGGGATTGAGCTTCAGCTCCTCAGGGGTGGCAGCCAGTGGCTGACCTTTGGGCAGCTTGAAGGTAGCCCGGTGACCGCATTGGCAAATGGGCAGCCGGGGCGGGCAAATGCAATCCCGGCTCTGGGTTTTCAAAAAGTCTTTTACAATGCGATCTTCCAGCGAATGAAAACTGATCACCAGCAGCTTGGCCCCGGGGGCCAGCAAGGGCGGTACCTGCTCCAAAAAACGCCGCAGGCTGCCCAGTTCATCGTTCACTTCAATGCGCAAGGCCTGAAACACCCGGGTGGCCGGATGGATCTTCTCGTGCTTGCCCACCCGCTTGTATTGATCGGCGATGAAATTCGCCAAGTCCAGCGTGGTTTCAAACGGGCTGGTCTTGCGATAGCTTACAATCTCTCGGGCCAGGGTTTTGGACATATGCTCTTCTCCGTATTCGGAGAAAATCCGCACCAAATCGCCTTCGCTGTAAGTATTAATGACCTCGGCGGCGGTTAAGGCGCCCTGGGGGTTCATTCGCATGTCCAGCGGGGCTTGCTTGTTGAAGCTGAAGCCCCGTTCCGCCTGATCCAGTTGCATGGAAGACACCCCGATATCGGCCAGAATGCCGCCGGTAATGGGCAAGGCCTCAGGCGGCATCAAGCGGGCGATCTCTGAAAAGTTACCGGCCAGCGGCTGGAAAGCACTGCCAAAAGGAGATAGGCGGTCGGCGGCCAGTTTTAAGGCGCTGGGGTCCTGATCAATCCCAAACAGGGTGCCGTTTGGTTGAATGTGCTGCAACATGGCCTCCGCATGACCGCCTGCGCCCAAGGTGGCATCCACGTAGGTCTTTCCCGGCTCCGGCTGAAGGCATTCCAAGACCGAATCGAGCAAAACCGGGATATGTGGGGGACGTTCGGGAGACAAACCATTTACCTCTGAGGCACAATAATCCACCGGATTCAGGAGGTTATTTCACCACCAGGTTAACCAGCTTGTTAGGCACCACAATCACCTTGACCACTTGCTGATCGCCCATTTGCTGAATGACTTTGGGACGCTGACGGGCCATTTCTTCCAGTGTCGCTTGCGGCAAGCCGCTGGCCACGGTGAACTTGTCGCGCACCTTGCCGTTCACCTGCACCACGATTTCCACCGTGTCGGCCTGAGTGGCCACCGGGTCCCACTTGGGCCAGCTTTGGGTGTACAGGGCACCATCCCCGCCAGAGATGACCCACAGTTCCTGGGCCAAGTGGGGGGTAATGGGGGCCATTAGCTTTAACAAAGCGGCAATAGCGTGGCTGTAAACCGCATTGGGCTCCTCACCGGGCTCAAATTTGCTGAGATAATTCACAAATTCCCGAATTTTGCTGATGACCGTGTTGAACTGAAACTGGGTCTCAATATCGGTGGTAATGCCGCCAATGGTGCGGTTCGTCCACTGGAACAGTTCCCGGGTCTCGCCGGACATCTCCTCGTAGGCAGGCAGCGGCAAACTGAAGCTGATGGCGTTCTGATGCTCGGTGACACAACGCCACACCCGACACAGGAACTTATAACACCCTTCCACGGCGGATTCCTTCCAGTCAAAATCCGCTTGGGGGGGCGAATCGCTGAGGATGAAGAATCGGGCCGTATCCGCCCCGAATTCCTTGAAAATAGCGTCGGGATCGACAATATTGCCCTTGGACTTGCTCATTTTGGCGCCGTCTTTCAGCACCATGCCCTGGGTCAGCAGGTTCTTGAAGGGCTCGTCCTGCTCTGTCCAGCCGCTGTCGCTCAAGGCCAT
>DAIDMR010000030.1 GCA_027448865.1 Vampirovibrio sp. | reverse complement strand
TCCTGATCCATAAAGTAACCGGCCCGCTTTTCGGATTCGATAGGCCCACCGAGGATGGCCTCAACCGCCTGACGGGGATTCATGCTTGTTAGCCCCTCACGGGCCACCGCTTCGCCCAGCATCAGGCTGGGATCGCTGACCAGATTGGCCAGATTGGGGAAGTACAACTTCAATTCGACGGATGCTTTTGAGGGTTCAGGTGCCGTTTCTGATATCACCTTAGGGACAGTATTCGCGGTCGTCACGGGAGCCGTGTCAGCCTCGGCATTTTGGCCGGCCTCGGGGTGGGTTTCCAACGCCGGGGAGACCGTTTTAGCCGGAATGAAAACCGCCACCGGATGGCAGGTTTGCACCACCAAAACGGGATCATCCGCCGTTCCACGCAGGGCGTCCAGATTTCCGGTGACACGAACGGCTTGCCCCACTTGCCAGTCTGCCCGATCAGTCTGGCTCAGCGCTTGGGTGTCCAGACGAAAACGCTTGCCATCGGCCCGGATCAATTGCCAGGAATCAGGCTCTTCTCCGGCTGCCAATTGACCCACCACGTTGGCGGCAGGCAGGGCTTCTTCCACAGGGGCTGGTTGGGTCAGGGCAAGTTGGGTGCTGCCTGAAACAGGTTTATGGGGGGCTGTTGGGGCCGCCGTATCCGGCGTCGTGGTCTGGATGGGTTGATCGCTCTGTAAGGCTTTGGCCACACAGGCGGCCACACTGGCTCGGGTAGCCGGTATATTGGGAGACAACCGGGTCTTGGAACGCTCCCTCAGGGTGAGGCCACTGGCAATGGCTTGAGCCACCGGAACTCTGGCCCATTCTGGCAACTGATCTTGATCCTGATAGGCCGCCAGAATCCGGTTGGCTTGCTCGGTCTCCACGGTGAGGGGCTGGATATTGCTCAGAGTGGCGTACAGTTCTCCCATGGTTAAAATCTGGTTGGGCCGAAATTGTTGCTGGGTAACGCCGCTCATCCAGCCCTGACTGACCACGGTTTGGACAGCTTGGGCCGCCCAATGATGTTTCGGAACATCAGAAAAACGTTGAGGCGCTGTGGCGATCGTTTTTTGAGGCAATGCTTTGGCTAAAATACTGGCGAATTCCGCACGGGTGATAGCCCGGTAGGGGTAGAAGCGCTGATCGTCGCTTTCGCTGAGGATGCCCCGCTCACTCAATCTTTCAATGGCCGATTTGGCCCAGAAATCATCGGGAATATCCCGCCACTGGATCTCGGCCCGCAAGGGTTGGGCACTGGAACACACAACGGCGAAAGCCAATAACCCACACAAGGTCAGTTTTCGGTATTCAGGGCGGGGGCTTTGGGAGGCTGGATAACTGCCGTTCATGATGCCTGTTGCGATTGCGCTTGATATTAATGGGCCTAGTATTGGCTAAAGTTGAGCCAGTCACAATTAGCCAACCAGCTAATTGCTGGGTTTCATGAGTGAGGAACGGAATTCCGGAGGCGCTTAATTGACGTGGCGGGTGATTTTTTTAATGGCCATTTCCGCCCGTTTGTTGATGGTGGGGTCCTGGTTGGCCCGTTGCTGCTGAAGTAATTCCAGTACCTCCGGCGGGCCAAAGCCGATTTCTCCCAAAGCCCAGATGGCCAGAGCGATCAGTTCGGTATTGCTATCGGTGCGAATGACCTCCACCAGCGTGGGCACCGCTTCCGTGTAGCGCAGGGTTCCCAGTTGCCAGGCCGCGATGCAGCGGGCGTCTTCCGCCTTGCTGGTTTGCAGCAGGTTGATGAGATGAGGCACCACGGGTTTGCCGATTTGTCCCAAGGCTTCCGCCGCGGAGGCAAAGACGGCGTTGTCCTGATCTTTCAGGGCATTCAGCAGAATGGGAATGGTCTCCTCACGACCCGTCATGCCCAGCGCCTGGACGGCGTAGTTTTTGACCGTATTATCCTCATTGTGGGCCATTTGCTTGAGTACGTCGAAAGCCCGGTCACCGCCCACTTTCCCCAGTGCCAGCGCGGCTGCGCTCCGGACATCCGGCTCCTCTTCCGAGTCGTTTAAAATTTCCTCCAGTACGGGGAGGCACTTGGGCTCGAATTTTTCCAACATATAGAGAATGGCATTCATTCGGCTGGATGGCGGATATGATTTTTGCTTTAAAATACTTATAGCAGTTTCAATGGGCGATATATCATCCGACATGTGAGCAAACCTTCTGGAAATCGATTTCAAACGCTTTGGGTACAGTTGTTCCGGGAACGCATTGTTTTGTCTGGCGCGGATTAGCGGATTAAAAGAAAGTGAAGCATCCTTTGAACATAACGCAAGCATCTGGCTGGCGCAATCGCCAGAGTCAAGGCCGCTCTTTTATTCTAGTACTCTTGATGCTGGCATTTCAACTGAGCGGGTGGTGTCAGTTAAAAGTATTGGCCGCGCAGCGGCTCCCGGTTTACGATGCCGGGTCTTCCGCGGGAAGTGGCGGGCAGGGTCGCATCCTGAAATCGCTGGAAGATATCGGCTATCAGCCTCATCGGGTGAAGGGTGATGATTTCCTGTTTTCTGTAAGCCCTGGAAGCGCCCCATATGTGCTGGTTCCCCTGAGTGGCCAGTTGGACGCTTCTGCCCTGGCCATGTTAAACCGCTATTTGCAAGCCGGGGGCCACCTGGTGCTATTTCCGGGCCAGTTGCCGTTGTCACCGTCCGCTCAGCGTCTGGTCGAGATGGTCGGTCTGAAGTTGACAGGCTCGGAAGCGATTGCAGAGGAGCAGCCTCTGTTCTGGAATGGGGCCTCCCAGTCCAGCGATGACGTATTACGCGCGGGTAGCCGCTTGCTGCGTTTGCAACCCGTGGTGGGACAGTCGGTTCTGGCCACCTGGGGAGAGCAGTACCCGGCGGTCATTACCACCCCCAAGGGGGCCTTACTCAATTGGCCATCGGGACAACGGCTTTCCCGACCTACCCTGATGATGGCTTTGGCCAAGTCCATGCCCCTGGCTCCGCCGGATTCGGTGGTACTCAAGGCCGGGAAAAACGGATTTTCGGTGCGAGCGGCCTATCCGCTTCAGCCTGCGGCCTTGATGAACGGCCCCTTGTCCTCTCAGGGGAAAACACTGCCACAGGCCGCTACTCAGCCTGCCGCAGGTTCGAATTCTCCGGACACTGCCTCTGACTCGAATTCTCCGGATACTGCCTCTGACGCTTTGTCCAGACGGGTGCTGACCCTGAGCCCCGCGCCCAACGGGTCAACTGCCCCTTTGTTGACCCAGTCTGAAACGGCTTCGGCTGTTCCTCCGCAGGCCGCTCTGGCTGTGGCGGAAGAAACCCCCGAGCGGTTTATTGCCACATTGCCCAGCGCGTTGCGAGACAGTCTATTTCCCAGCCAGACACCCTCCAGAAAAGCCCTTGAAATCGCCCAGGCGGAGACCAAATCCGCTGCCAAGCCCGGTGCAGCTGCCCAAACCCCGGACGCTGAAGCGGAGGTGCTGGATAACATTTTGGGCCGACCCGAACAAGGCGCTCCCCCGGCTACCACTGACACGCCTGCTGGCACCGGGCCAAAAACAGGGGAGCAGGGCCAACCTCAGAAACGTTTCAGTTTTTTAGACCCGGAGGCGGCCTCGGTCATTGCGCCGGAGTTTGATTACGGGACCTATTCCTACAATTTACGGGTGCTGGACGATTATCGGCGACGTATCCACGAGGCCACGGAGACGGCCAAGCAACTGTCCATGGAGATCCCGGATGAAAAAATCCGCAAACTGTTGTGGGAAGCCCATCAACACAAACGCAAGTTTGAATCTCTATATCTGAACGGTCAGACCCAGGCCGGTCTGGATGCTTATGCGGAAGCCCGCCGATTGACCCTGAAGGCGCTGGCCCTGACCAGTGATTCGCCTCGGGTGGAAGGGCGGGCCATTTGGCTGGATCGGGGCACCATTGTCAGTGCCCAGAATCCGGAGGGCCTGAAAAAAGTCATCCAGAAACTGCATCAGGCGGGCATTAATATCGTTTACTTTGAAACGCTCAACGCCGGTTTTCCCATTTACCCCAGCGCCATTTTGAAGAGTAACCCGCTGATTCAGGATTGGGACCCGCTGAAAGTGGCGGTTGAAGAGGGACACCGTCTGGGCATGGAAGTGCATGCCTGGGTGTGGGCTTTTGCCGTGGGCAACCGTCG
>DAIDMR010000029.1 GCA_027448865.1 Vampirovibrio sp. | reverse complement strand
CGGGATGAAGCCCCCATGTTATACATCGGGGAAAAGGTGGGCAAAACCCAACCGGGCCTGCCGGAAGTGGATATTGCGGTGGATCCGCTGGAAGGCACCAATCTGGTGGCCCATGGCCTGCCGGGCGCAGTGGCTACTTTGGCCCTGGCCCCCAAAGGCGGACTGTTCCATGCCCCGGACACCTACATGGAAAAACTGGTGGTGGGCCCCGACGCCAAGGGAAAAGTGGATATCAATGCCCCGGTGAAGTATAACCTCAGCATCCTGGCGATGTCCCTGCAACGAGAGGTACAGGATTTAACCATTGTCATTCTGGATCGGCCCCGCCACGCCCAATTAATCCAGGATGTCCGGGAGGCCGGGGCCCGCATTAAACTAATCAGCGACGGGGATTTAATGCCCGCGGTTTCCGCCGCCCTGATTGGCAGCGGCATCCATGCGGTCATGGGCACCGGCGGCGCCCCGGAAGCGGTTTTAACCGCCGCCGCCGTGAAATGTTTGGGGGGCGAAATTCAGGCCCGCCTGCGCTGGCGAGACGCGGTGGAAAAAGAACGGGCCGCCCACATGAACATCGATCTGTCCGAAGACAGGATTTATCGCACCGATGATTTGGCTCCGGCCAACGAACTGGTATTCGCGGCCTGCGGCATTACCACCGGCGATACGCTGAAAGGCGTGAATTATTTTGGCAACGGGGCCCGCACCCACAGCCTGATTATGGCCTATCAATCCGGGTTAGTGCGCTTTGTGGACACCATCCACCTTAACCGGGAAAAAGGCGGCCGGGTGAAGCTTTAAGCCATCCCCCACGGGCCTTCCCGGTTGAGAAGGGATCCGCTGCCAATAGAATTTTATGAAACCTATTAATAAGCGGGGTAATTACTGCCGCCCCAGCCAGCCTGATATGGCATAGCCTGAGGCTGCATGATCATGGTGCCGCACATCCCCGAGCTGCAGCCCATTGCGTACGGACTGCCCGGACTCATGGCGTAATAAGTCGTTTGCTGGGTCACCACATAGCCGGGAGGCATCGCGGCATATCCGGGGGGCATTCCATACGCGTCGTGCATAGCGCCGTATCCATAGCCGGGCGACATCGCATAAGCGCCAGCTGACCCATTAAACATGCCCGGCACAATGGATTGCGCCACGCCCAACAATTGCGGCAAACTGCTGGCCGCCAAAGGATTAAACCCACTCATTGCATAACTCATGCCCAACCATCTCCCATTGAACGACCGGTGTAGCCCTAATGCGGTCTAACACTGACGTGTATCACTTCCATCCCGATAGAAACATTCCCAACACTAAAATAAAAACAATTTTAACGATGCAATTGCCTGTTCTGAGATATTTTTCAGGCTTATTTTATAAAACCTGCCTGAACCACTCAAAGGGACTCAATCTGTCATTTCTAGAAAAAGCGGCATGACAGTTTGACCGGGCTTTATGCATCTTTCCATCGGCAGATAGCGGCATCTGAAAGCGACTACCACGCACTGCGAACCTTCAAAGCACCGATGACTTGCACCGGCGCTTTGTGGTTAAAGCGATCAGACGACGGGTGCTTCCTACTGCTCAATATCGCGGAAGAACTCATCATAGGTGGCTATTTCATCATCATCGTTAATGTTGTCCCAAATGCTGCCATCCACGTTTCCATCATCGCCGCCAATGACGGTCAGGATGGCCCGCTTCTCTTCCACCGTGAACATCCCGGTTCGATCATGGACAGCGGCCCACATATCGTCGTTGCTAATCACGCCATCCGGATTACCGCCCTGAATGGCATCAATTTTCTTGAGCAAGGCGTTATCGTTGCGGGCAAAAATTTCCCGTGCTTTCTTTTTATCCTCCGCGGAAACAACGCCCTGATTGCCCACATCCAGCCCGAAATTCTCCTCAACCGGCCCATTGGCCACCGCTTGAATCAAGTCCACTTGCAGGGCGTCATCATCAAAGCCGTCCATGTTTTCATACATTTCCAGCTTCTTGGCTTCCGAAGTATTCTTCAGGATCCACTTGCAGGCTTCCTTCAGCTCGTAAGGCGCATCCAGAGTGCCGTCGGCAATGGCTTTAATGGTTTTGATATCCACAAATTTTCCGGAGCCATCCTTGAGGTCACCCGTCCAGACGCCATCCTTGCTCCAGTTCCCGGTGGCCAAGGTGCCGTTATTAATGGCCTTTGCCAGAACCGCGTAAGCGTCCTGAGCGTTTTTAAATTTAGGCTTGGTCGGCGGTACATAATTTTCATCCGCCCGGGCCCCGTCGGCAAAAGCCTGCAACTCATCAAAAGAGAGCGACCCACGGGTTTCCAGAGCAGCCATCAGATCCTCGTTTTTCAGGGCCGCCCTGGCTGCCGCTT
>DAIDMR010000028.1 GCA_027448865.1 Vampirovibrio sp. | reverse complement strand
TCAGCCAGTTTTTCAGGGTCAGTAGGTTTCCCTGGGCGATGTCTTGTTCCAACGTTGGGTTTTGCCGCTTGGCGGTGTTAAAAAATTGGGCGGAATACAAGTTTCCCAGCGTGTAAGTGGGGAAGTACCCAAACGATCCGTGGGACCAGTGAATGTCCTGCAAGGCCCCCTCGGCGTCGTTGGTCGGGGTAATGCCCAAATAGTCCTGCATTTTGGCGGCCCATGCCTCCGGCACTTCATCCACCTTCATGATGCCTTCAATAAGGGCTTTCTCAATTTCATAGCGCACCATAATGTGCAGGTTGTAGGTCACTTCATCGGCTTCCACCCGAATGAAAGAGGGCCGCACCCGGTTGATGGCGTGGTAAAACTGCTCCAGGCTGACGCCTTGCAGAGCGGGAAAACTTGCTTGCAGCTTGGGGAGATAATGGCTCCAGAACGATTTGGAGCGCCCCACGAGGTTTTCCCACATGCGGGATTGGGATTCGTGAATGCCCAACGAGGTGCCCTCGGCCAGCGGGGTGCGGTTCAGGGCCGGGTTGACCCCTTGCTCATACATGCCGTGTCCCCCTTCGTGCATGGACGAGGACAGGGCGGAGAACACGTCATGCTCGTCCACTCGGGTGGTCAGGCGGACATCCATGGAGCTGGTTCCGGAGGAGAAGGGGTGCGGGGCCAAGTCCAGACGGCCAGCGGCAAAATCAAAGCCCATATCTTTCAGCACTTGCTCGGAGAAGGCCAGTTGATCGCTTTGCGGGAAGGGGCCCTGATGCAGGAAATCGGTTTGCGGGGTGTATCCACGGTTTTGAATGGCCTTGAGCAGGGGTACCAGTTCCGCTTTCAGTTGTTGAAACTGGGGATCCAGCTCCTTCACGGTCAGACCCGGTTCATAGTCATCCAGCAAGGCGTCGTAAGGAGAGTCCTCATAGCCTTGAGCTTCAGCCATGCGCTGATTGAGGGAGACGATTTTGCGCAAGACCGGCTCAAACTGCTTGAAGTTTTTATTGGCTCGGGCCTCCACCCAGATTTTGTGGGCCTCAGCCGTGGTTTCCACAATTTCCTGCAACAGTTCAATGGGGGTTTTCTGGCTTTTGTCGAAATTCCGGCCCACTTCCCGCACCAGTGCCTGACTCATGGTGTCCAGCTTTTCCAGCACGCCGGGCTGGCGCAGGCTGCGTAAGTGTTCGGACATTTCCGGGCTGGTCATCATATTGTGAGAGATTTTGGCCAGGGTGGCCATTTGCTTGGCCCGCAAGGGGCCGCCTTGCTCTGGCATGCAGGTTTCCAAATCCCAGCTCAGTATGGCCTGGGTGGCCGAGAGATCGTGGATTTCATTTACCAGCGCCTGAAACGCCTGAACGGATACAGCTGTGGATGTTTGCATGGCCTGACCCTCTCTTTTCGCACTCGTTTTGCGCTGAATTGCTTACACTATTGTAGCTGGAATGAACCGCTCTCAAAAGGGCTTGACGCAAGACTCAATGGGTGGGCCTGTTTACCGTTGCAGAAAAATATCAGGGTCCATTTCCTGAACCGTTTTAATCCCCCGCAGGCGATTGACCAGTTCCTCTACCTGGGGCATGTCAATCGTGGGCGGCAAATCCGGGTGCAGGGCACTGGCCTTGCGAATGCCCGTTTCCAGAATCAGGCCGTCGGCGGATTCATACCAGTCATCCGGCTCGGTATGGGGACTTTCATGCTCCACCCAAACCGGCAAACGGGTTTGTTGCTTGAAAGCGATTAAGGCTTCAGGCTGAAGGGATTGGCTGGAAATGGCCAGGCTAATGGGGCCAAAGTTGGTCGGCAGCTCCTGGGCCAGCGTCAATAGGTGCGTCAGTGTGTGGGCTTGCCTGTTGGTGGCTTGGTTAATGCCGGTGGTCAGATGCTGAGGGGAAAGATCCACCAGCAAGGGGGGGAGATCGGCTTTCAGCCGGTTTTTGTAATGCAGCAACTCGTTCAAACGGCTGTTAACCACACCGCTCTCGGAAACAAAAGCGCCACTGAGGACCGAGAGTCTGAGAAAATCAGCGCCGGTGTTCAGGGCAATGGCCAAGGCGGTTTCCGGGTCGTTCCGCAATACGGAAATACCTACGGGCAGGTGGGTGAATTGCTTGAGTCGCTTGGTCAGCAAGGCCATGGCAATGGCCCCGGCCACATCCATGCGCTCCCGGGAGAAGGGGGTATCGTGGAAGTTCTCTAAAATCAGACCATCCACGCCAGCGGTGGCCAAAGCGGTGGCTTCTTGCTCGGCGCGGGTGATGAGAGTATCCCAGTTACCGTCCCAGTCCGGGGAGCCGGGTAGGGCCAACAATTGCACCCGA
Source organism: Vampirovibrio sp. (assembly GCA_027448865.1). Taxonomy (GTDB): domain Bacteria; phylum Cyanobacteriota; class Vampirovibrionia; order Vampirovibrionales; family Vampirovibrionaceae; genus Vampirovibrio. The sequence continues at coordinate 636 of DAIDMR010000028.1, read as the reverse complement.
CCGATAATGGGTTTGGGTTTTTGAAATATTTCCGATAACATAGCCATATTCTAATACGGAAGCCCTTCTTCTCACAGCGTCCGTGTGCAGAAAATATTTGGAGACTCGTCCGCAGTTTCTACAGCCCAATTCCTATTCCTAAGCCCTCGCGTTAGCCCGTCCAAACCAGAACGTTTCCAAACAGGCTCGGTTTGAGCCCAAACGCAAACCGGAACCCGCTCCGCTTTTTATTGGAGAAACGGATTCCCTTCAAGAATGGACAACACCTTATGAAAAAACCGACTGTCGCTATTATTGGTCGCCCCAATGTGGGCAAATCCACGCTAGTCAACCGCATCATTGGCTCCCGTAAGGCCATTGTGGACGATACCCCGGGGGTAACCCGGGATCGCTCCTATTACGATGCGGATTGGCAAGGGAAAGCGTTTACGCTGGTGGATACCGGCGGGGTCATGCCGGATGCCGATTTGGAAGAGCATCCTTTTGCGGAATTGATCAATATGCAGGTGGAAGTGGCCCTGGCGGAAGCCGACTTGGTGGTATTTCTGCTGGATGGCCAGGCCGGAATCACTTCTGTGGACGAGGATATTGCCGAACAGCTCCGTCGCAGCGGCAAGCCCATTTTGCTGACCATCA
>DAIDMR010000027.1 GCA_027448865.1 Vampirovibrio sp. | reverse complement strand
TCCGGGGGCGTCCATTCATGTTTACAGGCGGTAAATAATCCCGAATGGCTTCCCATTGTTTGTCGCTGAGCTGCATATACATTGCGCCATCCCTCCAAGTTGATTGGAAGAATGACGACTAACTTTTGCAAAGGGTTCTAGTTTTGCGATAAAGAATGTCGCATTAATAAAGTTCAATAAATCCCCAGTAAAAGCCAGTTATATTCATGCATTGCTATCAAGCCCATATTTAGAGCAAATAGTTGGTAGCTCTAAGCGTGGTGGAACACAAAAATTTGTTGCACTTGGAGATTTAAGAAAACTTCCAATCCCTGAACCTCCAGAGCCACTTCAAAAGGCTTTTGAAGAGAAAATCAATTATATAAAAGTTAATTACTGCCTTGCTGATGAGCATTTTAACAAACTGGATACTCTCTTCAATTCCCTCCAGAAACGGGCATTTCGGGGAGAATTGAGTGGCGTCCGGGAAATGGCTCAGCTATAATAATGGGTTAACGCGTTTCGTGGATGGGAACCCCTTATGTCTCAGTTCTCTTTTCTTCAAGTGGAATTTGCGGAAATCTTTGAACACGCCCGCAAGGCGGAAACACTGGCCCTGTCCGATCCTCGCTCCGCCTGCTTTTACGCCCGGCTGACTCTGGAAATCAGCGTGCAATGGCTGTATAAGCATGATGGCAGCCTGCGCTCGCCCTATGAAACCAATTTGTCCGCCCTCATTCATGAACCGACCTTTCGCAAACTGGTCGGCGATGGCTTAGTGACCAAAGCCCGCATTATCAAGGATCTGGGCAATCTGGCCGTGCACGAAACCAAGGCGGTGAGTCCCCAGCGGGCCATCACCAGCCTGCGGGAACTGTTCCATTTTGCCTATTGGCTGGTGCATACCTACGCCAAAGGGGAAAAACCCTCGCCCGCCATAACCTTCTCTCCGGAAAACCTGCCCCAAACGGAGCAGGTGGAAACCCGACGGCTTCAGGAAATCGCCAAGCGGGTGGAGGAAACCCGCAAAGCCCGAGAGGCGGCGGAGCAGGAACGGCTCAAAGTGGAGGCCGAGCGACTCTCTCTGGAATCGGAACTGAAGCAGCTGCGGGATGAAATTGCCAAAATTAAAAAGGCCAACGCGGCCACCCCGGACACCCACAACTACAACGAGGAGCAAACCCGAGACGCTTTTATCGATTTGCTGTTGCATGAGGCCGGATGGCCGTTGGATCAGGCCCGGGATCGGGAGTTTCCGGTCACCGGCATGCCCAGCAATTCCGGGAACGGCTTTGTGGATTACGTGCTGTGGGGCGATGATGGTCGTCCTTTGGCGGTGGTGGAAGCCAAGCGCACCCGGCGGGACGCCCGGGCGGGGCAACGTCAGGCGGAACTGTATGCCAATTGTCTGGAGCAGCAATTTGGCCAGCGTCCCGTGATTTATTACACCAACGGCTACGAACATTGGATGTGGGACGACCGGCGGTATCCGCCAAGACCCGTACAAGGCTTCTATAAAAAAGACGAGCTGGAATTGCTCATGCAGCGGCGGGCCACGCTGCGGCCGCTGGCCCCGGAGAATATCGACCCGGCCATTGTGGAGCGATTCTACCAAACGCGGGCCATTCGCCGGGTGTGCGAGGCGTTTGAAACGGATCATGATCGCAAAGCCCTGTTGGTGATGGCCACGGGTGCCGGCAAAACCCGCACGGTCATTGCCTTATCGGATTTGCTGATGCGGGCCAATTGGGCCAGACGCATTTTATTTCTGGCGGATCGGGTGGCTTTGGTCAATCAGGCCACCAATGCCTTCAAGAAGTTTCTGCCCCAGGTGTCCCCGGTCAATCTGGTCACGGATAAAGCCGCGCAAGGTCGGGTGTATGTCTCCACTTACCCCACCATGATGAGCCTGATTGATGAGATGAAAAGCGGAACTCGCCGCTTTGGGCCCGGTCATTTTGACCTGATTATTATTGATGAGGCGCATCGCTCCATCTACCGCAAGTACAAGGCCATCTTCGATTATTTCGACAGTCTGCTGGTCGGCCTGACCGCCACTCC
>DAIDMR010000026.1 GCA_027448865.1 Vampirovibrio sp. | reverse complement strand
TGGCGTCTTTATTGATGTACAGGGTGCTTTCCGGGGCGTCTTTATACTTTTCCAGAATCTCGGCCTTGTAGCGCTCCCCGGTGTTTTTAAATTCAGCGATTTTGGCCTCCACATCGGGGATGACATAGCGTTCAAACAGTTGCCCTTCTTTGGCGATGCGCTGCATTTCCGCTTCAATTTTGGGGAAATCATCCGGGCTGAGCTTGTGGTTGGGAATATCCAAATCGTAGTAAAAGCCGGTTTCAATGGCCGGGCCGGTGGCCACTTTGGTTCCCGGCCACAGGGTTTGCACCGCTTGGGCCAAAATATGCGCGGCGGAATGGCGCAGCACCTCCAGCGCTTCAGGATCTTTTTTGGTGAGGATGCGCACGGTGTCCCCATTGTTCAAGGGCGTTCGCAAATCCCGCACAGTGCCGTTAATCACGGAAGCCATGGCCGCTCGGGCCAGTCCAGCGCCAATGGAGGCCGCCAGATCCTGCACGGTAGCCCCCTGGGCCAATTCTCTCACGCTACCATCGGGAAGTTTTACCTGAATACTGCTTGTCATGGGAACCATCGCCGTTTCTTGCTGATTAATAACAGGCCTGACCCGGGTGGATCAGCATAGGGGCATGCAAAGGCTGCCGCTACCTTACACGACCCATTATATGCACAACAAACGGAAACCCCAAATCAAGGCCGGACAGCATCCGGGGCAGAGACAATCCCACAAATCCAAGAGAAAAAGAGAGGCGACTACGGGCTGTTCTGTTCGTATTGCTCCAGCCACACTGACAATTCCTGGGCCGCCGCAGAAGGGTTGACTCGGGCATAATCAGCGGCAGTGTGACCTTCATGATCCTTTTGCTGAGCCTTGGCCCCATTCTCCAGCAGAAGATTGGCCAGCGTAACATTGCCGTGCAGGGACGCCCACATCAAAGGGGTTCTTCCACACCAGTCCCGGGCGTTAAAGTCAGCGCCAAAAGTTTTGCACAACCGGATAATGCTGCGCAGCGTCTCAAAGGAACGCTCCGACTGTAAAAGTCGTCCGTTGGCCAAAAAGTGTAGCGCTGTCTGGTTTGCGACATCCTCCGCCGTGTTAAATAAACTACTCTGCCGTACCACGGAAGACTGTGTTCTAAGAATCCTCAGAATACTGGGGAGATCAGCCTGGTGCATGGCGTTTAAAAATTCAATGTGGTTCCGTTCCCAGTCCCTGTAATTCAACGCTTGCTGAAAACGGTGGCGCGGGGTGCTGGAAACCCGGGACGCTTCAGAAGGACTGGCAACCGCAGGCCCATTTGCGCCAAAGAAGGGAGACTTTGGCAAGGGAGATTTTGAGCGACTGGGATTGGATGTCTGTGCAAAAGCAAGGGGGCTTGACCGGTGGGAAAACGTAATCATGACGTTCTGCCGAAACTCCTGTGGTGTTTTACAAGGGATCACAAATGAACCTGAAACGGAGCCTAAGGCAGTCCCATGGCCTGTTTCAGTCCATCCACCCACTTGCCAATGATGTCCTTATCCTCGTGGGTTTTAATGCGCTTCAAAGCCTCCTGAGCGGTACGATTGGTGGCCTCAATTTTGGAATCCAGGTAAGCCAGCCGACTGTTCAACTCACCCAGCGATTGCTCTTGAGATTCCAGGCGGTTTTGGACGTCACTGCTTTTCAGGGAGTCGTTTACGGTGGCCAGCTGGCCAGACAACTGGCTAATCTGGAACTGCTGATAAGCCACCAGCAAGACAAGGGCCACAGCAAGGCCTGCCAAAACATAGCTGGACTGTTTGCCCGGGCGAATCTCCTGAGCGGCAGGGCTAAACTGGGGGACGGCAGGGTGGGTTACCGGTTTTACGTTGGAAGCGGCGGGGGGTTGGGTATCTGTCATAAGGCATCTCCTTTGGACGAATGGCCGATATTAATAAAACCGTCTCAGGCTCGGGCATTTACTAGAAAACAAAACCGACGCCTGAATTGTCGGATTGTCGTTCAAGGTTAACATCCCATGCAGCCCGGCCAGTCTTTTTAGTTAATGAAAAAGTTGTTGCAAACTGTCCAAAATCCCCCCTGACTGTCTTTCGGGATGCGTTTCCTCGGTGTCATCCGATGATTCAGCCGTCGCATCGTCAGTCTGGCGCAATCGTTCGCTGGCCACTCGCTTGTCAATCACTTTTGCCACCTTACTGTCCATATAGCCAAGCCGGGCATTAATCTGCTCCAGTTGCGCCTGCGTTTGCTCATTCTGGGCTTCCAGATCTCGCAGGCGGTTCAGCAAGTCCAGATTTTGACTATTAATGACCTTGTACTCGTCACGAAGCTGTTTGAGTTGTCCCTGCTGATAGAGGGTAATCAGGGTAAACGCCAGAGCCAGCGCAATCAGGGCTTTATTTCTCATGGGGAGGACTCCTTATAAAACGGTGCCACCCGGCACTTTTTGGGGTAGAAGTTTTCCGGGGTGAAAATAGTGGTCTACCGAGGTCTGCTGAATCGGGGTATGGGGCCTACGGCCTGTCGTCTATAGTGTATCGGAAATACCGCCAAACCGTGGACAGATACCTGAACTGATTGGCAGAAGGCGCTGCGTTTTTTTGTTCGTTTTCAGGTAAAATGCCCCTGAATCCGTTTTATTTTGTGAGCGCGAGGCTTTATTTTATGTCTGCCACCCTGAGTGCCCCCGTACTACCGGAATATTTAAAAGGCCGGGATTTTTTAACCTTTCTGGAATATTCCCCTGAAGAATTGCAGGAATTGTTGACCCTGGCGGCCCAGCTCAAGCAGCTCAAGCGGAACCGCATTCCGCATAAATTGCTGGAAGGCCTGAGTGTGGCCATGTACTTTGAAAAGCCCAGCAACCGCACCCGGGTCAGTTTTGAGGTGGGCATCTACGATCTGGGGGCGCATCCCTTCATGTTGCGTAAGGATGAAATCAATCTGGGGGTGCGGGAAACCATTGCCGACACCGCCCGCACCCTGTCCCGGTACGTGGATTGCATTATGATTCGTACCTTTGCCCAAAAGGACGTGGAAGAGCTGGCCCAGTGGGCCGATGTGCCTGTCATTAACGGGCTGACTGATGATTACCACCCCTGCCAGGTGCTGGCCGATCTGTTGACCGTGCAAGAGCGCTTCGGCAGCTTTAAGGGCCGTAAACTGACCTATGTGGGCGATGGGAACAATATGGCCAACAGCCTGATGCTGGGCTGCGCCATGGTGGGCATGGATGTCACCATTGCCAGCCCCTCCGGGTACCAGCCCCAGCCTGCCATTGTGGAAAAAGCCCAAAGCATTGCCGCCCAAAGCGGAGCCACTGTGGCGGTGTCGGATGATGTGAAGGCGGCGGTGAAAGACGCTTCCGTGGTGTACACCGATGTATGGGCCAGCATGGGGCAGGAAGCCGAAGCCGAGGCCCGCAAGCAGGTCTTCAAGGCCTATCAGGTCAATGCCGAGAATCTGGCGCTGGCCTTGCCGGAGGCCATTGTGCTGCACTGCCTGCCCGCGCACCGGGGCGAGGAAATCACTGCCGAGGTACTGGAGAAGCACGCCGATGTAATTTTTGAGCAGGCCGAAAACCGCTTGCACGCCCAAAAAGCGGTATTGGCGGCCATTGTTCGCTAATTCAGTCTTTTAAATGTGAATCCCCATCAATTCGCTCATTGGCGGGGATTCTTTATTGTCGGTCTGAGGGGCTTTGCCCCTGACATCCACCGATGGATCAATCATGGGCCCTTCCAAATTTCGGCCATGCGGTGGTCATTTTGATACGAGATTTTGACTATGATTTGAATATGACCCAAAAAAAGAGAGGGCACCTAAGATGTTTAACCTCAACCCAATCACCAACTGGTTCCCGCAGTTCAGAAACCCTTTTGTCAGCGTTCGGGTGAAATGGCTGTTTCACCACAGCTACTAGGAGCAATTATTTCGGAGAGATATACTTCCCTCAAAAGCCTTGGCTGTATTAAACTAGGTGAATGCTTAAAGTTCTGATCTCCAACGACGATGGCATTTACGCCACCGGCCTGCAAACCTTGGCAGCCAAGTTGTCCCAGCATTATGAAGTCTACGTGGTGGCTCCCGATCGGGAGCGTAGCGCTATGGGCCACGCCCTGACCCTGCACAAACCCATCCGTATTGACGAAGTGGAAATGAAATTTCCGGTGGCCAAGGCCTTTTCCACCAGTGGCACCCCTAGCGATTGCGTCAAGCTGGCCTTAAACGCCCTGCTGGATGTAAAAATCGACGTGGTGGTCTCTGGCATTAACCACGGCCCCAATCTGGGTTCCGATGTCATATATTCCGGTACGGTCAGCGCGGCTCTGGAAGGGGCCATTCACGGCATTCCCAGTATGGCGGTGTCTCTGGTCAACGGCTCGGACAAGCTGGCGGACTTTACCCACGGGGCGGAATTTATCGCCGAATTTTTACCCACCGCCATGAAAGTGGGCATTCCGGCCAAAAGTATTTTAAATGTGAACATCCCGGCGGTATCCAAACACCATTTTGCGGGCGTGCAAATTACGGAACTGGGCACCCGTATGTACACCGATAGCTACGAACGTCGGGTGGATCCCCGTGGCGGCGTGTATTACTGGCTGGCCGGGGAAGTCATTGAAACCGGCGAGGCCGAAGGGACCGACGTAGAAGCCATTCGCAACAATATGGTGGCTGTGTCCCCGGTGCATTACAACCTTTCCAACTACAGCGCCCTGACCTTGCTGAAGGAAAAGCTGGACGTTCAGCATTAATAAAAGCGGTTTGAATCCAGGGCAGGGCTTCTTTGGACTGATTTTTGCTTGTCCATTCTGCGTTGGAGCATAGGCAGCGCTGACCGTTTAGGGCACAATAAAGACTGATCGTTTTTATGGCGACATACCTGTTTGCGTGTGTGTTGATTAGGAGGAGAGTAGCAATGACCCAGTCTCATGAAGATTTGATGGTGCAAACGGCCCAGCCCATGGCCCGCCGGGAGTTTTTAAAGCTGGCCGCTGCGGTCGGTGGCAGCGCCCTGGCCCTGAGCCAGTTTCGCATGGAGGCCCAAGCTGCCGCCAAGCCCACCCCCAAAAGTATGCCCGGCAAGGGCGCGCCCAAAGATCACCCCATGCACCCTTATGATGCCAAGGAAGCCATTCAGGCCAAGACCTTCGAGAACCTGTCCACCGTGGAAGGCATCAGCCAGAATCAGCTGGAGCAGCATCTGGGCCTATACAAGGGCTACGTCAGCAAAATCAATGATATTGAAAGCCAGATCAGCGCCATGCAGCCAGATCTGGAGAAAATGAACGCCACCTACAGCCCTTATCGGGAACTCCATGCCGAACAAACCTACGCCCTGAACGGGGTCATTTTGCACGAGTATTACTTTGAGAACATCGGCGGGGCCAAGACTGCGGCCACTGCCACCGAGTTGGTGCATAAAATTTTCACTCAGGAATTCGGCAGCTGGGAGAATTACGTCAATCACCTGCTGGCGGTGGGCAAGTCCTCCCGGGGGTGGGCCTTAACCGGCTACAACATGCGCGATCACCGGGTGCATAACTACGGGCTGGATCTGCACAATCAGGGCGTGCCGGTGAATGTCATTCCCCTGCTAGTGCTGGATGTTTACGAGCATGCCTACATGATCGACTTTGGCACCAAGCGTCCCGCCTACCTACAGGCCTTCATGAACAACGTGAACTGGGCTGTGGTGGACGCCCGTCTGAAAACTATGATCCTGCACGGCTAGATCCTGCACGGATAAACGCCGTTCCCTTAAAATCCATCCACAGAACCCCGGCAACTGTACCCGTGCCGGGGTTCATTCTTTCCTCATGCTGCAGTCATACTTCAAGAGATGAGGCGTATCGAACCGTCCTTCTCTACACCCCAACTGTTTTTAAGCCATACCCTCCCGCTTTCCGCAAGCGCCCTGCACAGGTTTTGCACCGCACACCCCACCGCGTGGAAAAAAGGCAAAACGGCCCGACTCTCCCTCCACGTCTGTACCCGACTCAAGCAACCGCTTCAAATCTTCCGCAGGCACTGTACAATGAAGAAGATCCCTGATTGCAGAGCGCCTTGTGTATGACCGTTGAAACTCCGGAACAACTCCTCAGCCTCCGAAAAATTGGCCGGATTGTGGCCCAGACCATTCAACTGATGGGCAGGCACATCCAACCCGGCGTGACCACGCTGGAACTGGATGCCATTGGCCGCCAGTATCTAGAATCCCAAGGGGCGCGCTCCGCCCCGGAACTGATTTACCAGTTTCCCGGCGCCACCTGCATCAGCGTCAATCACGAAGTGGCCCACGGGGTGCCCGGGAATCGGCGCATTCAACCCGGCGACCTAGTGAACATTGATGTCTCCGCGGAACTGGACGGTTACTTTGCCGACAGCGGGCACTCCTTTTTGGTAGGGCCGGTGTCCGACGTCAAGCGGGCGGTTACTCGAACGGCCCAAAAAGCCTTAAACCGGGCCATTGCCACAGTGCGCGCAGGAAGCCCTCTCAACGCCATTGGCCGGGCCATAGAAACCACCGCCCAGAAGGCGGGTTGCAGCATTATTTTAAACCTGGGCAGCCACGGGGTAGGCACCGCATTGCATGAAGAACCCTTTTTTATTCCCCCGTACTTCGATGCCGCTGATACCCGAGTGCTGGAGGAAGGCATGGTCATCACCATAGAACCCTTTATTTCCAACGGGGCCTGGGACGCCGCCCAGGCCGAGGATGGCTGGACACTGTACACCGCGCCGCATTTCGTCACCGCCCAGTACGAACATTCCATGGTGGTTACCCGCACCGGGGTTACACTGTTAACCGCCGCTTAACCGGCATCCAAACGGGAATCCGCGGTCAAAACAACAGTCGGGCAAAATACAAGTCGTTTTTGCGCTGCCGCTTTACCGGGGGCGTTCCATCAACGGAGGGTCAGCGTCTCTTTTAAGGGCTGAGATTTAATGGTCTGGAAAGTGACTGGAAGTCGCTGCTGTTTCTGGCGTTCCGCTTCACGATCCAGCGGGGAGCCCACCACCTGAGTGGCCAGCCCCAGCTTACGGAACAGGGCGATGATCCAGTAAGTCACATCCAGCTCGTACCAGACAAAACCCATTTTGGCGGAACGGGCATGGGCGTGGTGATTGTTGTGCCAACCCTCACCCCAGGTGTAGAGAAGGACGGTTC
>DAIDMR010000025.1 GCA_027448865.1 Vampirovibrio sp. | reverse complement strand
TCATCAATAATGGCCTTGGGAATGCGAATACCCTTGGAATTGCCGATCTTTTGTAATTTTGCTTTCATACCCCAAAAAACCCTAAATTAAACGGCTTACCATCCCATGTTATCACATTGTAATTACATTTCAAGGGGATCGACTTAAGCAATCTCAACGGCATCATCCACCTCCGGGATCTCTTGTTCTTGCTGAGAAGCCAACCTATGGTAATACCCTCGCTTCAACATGAGTTCCGCATGCGTACCCGCTTCCACAATCTGCCCCCGATCCATGGCCAAAATCTGCGTACAATCCCGCACCGTCGATAAGCGGTGCGCAATGATAAACACCGTCCGCCCTTGCTTAATCTTAGAAAGGTTATTTTGGATAATGCGCTCCGATTCATAATCCAAAGCAGACGTGGCTTCATCGAAGATCAGAATCCGCGGGTTGGTAATCAAAGCCCGGGCAATGGCCACTCGCTGACGCTGTCCGCCCGACAAGGTTGAGCCCCGCTCTCCCACCACAGTGTCATACCCTTCCGGCAATTCCTTGATAAAATCATGCGCCCCCGCAATCTGGGCCGCCTGAATCACCAACTCAATAGAGGCATCCGGCCGAGGGAGGGCAATGTTTTCCCGAATGGTGCCTGAGAATAAATAATTCTCTTGCAACACCACCCCGATGTGATTCCTGAGCCACAACGGATTCATGTGCCGACTGTCCACATCATCGATATAGATAGCGCCTTCTTGCGGCAAATACAAACGCTGGATCAGTTTGGTAATGGTACTCTTCCCACTCCCCGAACGACCCACTAGGCCAATGCTGCTACTGGGAGGAACCGTGAAACTCACCTGGTTTAAGACATGGGGCGTGTCTAATCCGTAGCGAAAGGAAATCTTTTCAAACCGCACCGAGCCTTGCAATTGAGGCAAAGTAATGGCTTGAGCTGATTGTACCTCCACCGGATGATTCAAAATATCCCCCAAGCGATCCACGGCCAGCAAGGTCTGCTGGAACTCATGCCACAGGCCCACCAGGCGCAAGATGGGGCTGGTCAACTGGTTGGAAAACATCTGAAAGGCAATCAACTGCCCCACCGTCATCTGGTTGTGAATGACTTGCTTCACCCCAAAATAGAGAATGGCAATGGTCATGGCCTTCTGTAATAAATTCGACGCGGCTTTCGCCCAATTGTTTACGTTATTGAGCTTGAAACTGGATTGGATATACGTGCCCAGATAGTCTTCCCATTTCTTTTGCATGGATCCTTCAATGGCCAGAGATTTGACCGTTTGAACGCCTGTCACCGTTTCCACTAGATAAGAATTGGATTGCGCCCCCATCTGAAACTTCTCTTCCAACCGAGAACGGAACACCGGGGTCACTCCCACATAAAGCAAGGCAATTAAGACAATAAAGCCCAGGACCATCAAGGCCAGCTTCCAGCTGTACAGGAGCATCATGGCAAAGAAAACGACTGAGAATAACGTGTCGATAATTACGGAGACTGATTTATTGGTAATAAAGTCCCGGATGTTATCCAGTTCCCGAATCCGGGAAACAATATTCCCTACTTTCCGCGATTCAAAATACAGAAACGGCAAGCCAAACAAATGCTTGAAGAGTTTGGCCCCGAGTTTAGCGTCAATCTTGTTGGCGGTGTGGGTGAAAATGTAATTGCGACTCAAATTCAGCAGAAACTCAAAGACCATCACCGCCAAAAAGGCCACGCCCAAGACATCGAGTGTGGTCATGGCATGGTGCACAATCACCTTATCCAGAATCACTTGGGTGAATAAAGGCGTAATCAAGCCAAACAACTGAATGACAAAAGACCCCAGCAGCACTTCCCCAATAATGCGCTTGTAATGCAGAATTTCTTTGAAAAACCACTGGAAGCCAAACTTAATTTGTGCGGTCAGTAACTTGTGCTTGAGCACAATCACCGTACCCGTACTTTGATTCAGCAAGTCCGTATAACTGAGTTCTTCGGGCTGTTTGTGTTCTGGCCGGAAGATGAGTAATTTTTGAGCTGACGGGTTTAATTTCAGCAGGACCGCATAGCCGCTACCCTCAGCCAGTTGCACAATGGCGGGCAAGGGGTATTTTTGGATTTGTGAAACATGCAAGCGCTTAGCCTTGCTGGTAAACCCCTGGTGCTTCAGAATCCGCACCATCTCAGCAACGCTCAACTCCGCCTCGCTTAAGCCATATTCCCGCACCAAGGCCCGGGTATCGACTGACACCTGATTCAGCTTGGCCGCTAGCTCGATACAGATCAATCCCGTTTGCATGCCGTTATCCTTCCGCCAGAATCTGCAGTTTTTTGAGGGCGGCCATCTGCTCGATCAAGGCTTTTTCCGCCGCCATCTGCTGCTGCGCCCGACTCAGTTGGGCTTGAATTTCCTGAGCAGCGTCCACCACCTGGCTTTCGGTCAAACGCTCCACCAACTGCAATTTATCCTGAGCACTGTTCAAGACAATCACCTTGGTCTTTAAGCTCACTAAGCGTCCACTCACCTGGGTCTGGTACAAATCGGCTTGTTGCTTTAGCTGGGCCAACTTTTCGGCTTTTTGCAAGCGCAATTTTTCTTGTTCCAGTTGCGCTTTTTGCAATTGCCCCCGGGTCTTGAACCCGTCAAACAGGGGCATGGCCACGTTCAACCCCACCGACACCGTGCGCTGGCGCAGATTGCTCAAGGCAGAACCCGGCCGTTCGGGATCAAATCCGTATAAATTGTAATAGGAATACAAGGACACTTGGGGCAAAGCCTGGCGACGCAGCAATTCCATCTCCGCTTGCTTGGCCCGAATCTGGGCATCATATTGCCGGGCCTCAGGGCTCTGGGTAAGCGACACCGTCAGGGTCTGGGCTTGGGGATCGCCCGCAAAATCGGACAAGGTGGTGGTTTCCGGATCGTACTGGGTTTGGGTAAAATAACTGAGTTGCTCTAAGTGCTCAGCTAATTGGGCTCGGTGCCCCTGGATGGCATCCAGCGCCTGGGCCACTTGTACCGCTTCTTGCGCTACTTCT
>DAIDMR010000024.1 GCA_027448865.1 Vampirovibrio sp. | reverse complement strand
GTTGGCTTTTAGGCCCTGCAAAGTCCCGTTGCGAAAATCAATGCCGGAACCGGTCAGGACAATGCGCCCCACCGAATAATCCGAAAAGCGGCCTTTGACAATATCCAGAGAGACCGACTGGGCGCTGCTGTCGGGTAAATCCAGCGCCATAATGCCGCCGGCTTTAATGGCCGGAGCCATGGTGGGCTGGCCAGGCAGATTTTGACCCAGGGCCCATGGGGTAGCGCCTACAGCAAGCAGGGCCACCAGCAATAAGGCCGGAGCCACAAACCGTTTGGAGTCTCGAAGGATAGAAATAGTCATATAAGCGGGTTCCTTTGCTTGTCCGGTGGGCTGGAAATGATTCGGGCGGGCCAGGGGGTCGACGTGGTTGCTGGCAATGTTGCCCGTAAACCGAAAAGTTTTGTTTATTTTAACGGAAAGACGAGAATGACTGGGTAAATGATGCTGAAAAGCGAATGGCCGAGCGTGGCCTATTGCTCTGGTGGGGCCAGTCCCAGGGATTTCAGGAAAATTTTATCCTTGCGCCAGTTTTCCTTCAGTTTCACGTTCAGGGCCAAATGGACTTTCTGCTCCAGCAGCGTTTCAATCTCCACTCGGGCCTGGATTCCGATTTCCTTGATCATGCTGCCCGCCTGCCCGATCAATATCCCCTTTTGGGACTTTTGATCCACGTATAAAGTGGCTTCAATGTGGGTAATGGTGGGATCGCTCTCGTTAAAGCTTTCAATACCAACTGCCACACTGTGCGGAATCTCCTCCCGGGTGTTCAGCAGCACTTTTTCCCGGATGATTTCAGCGGTAATTTCACGCAGTCGCTGATCGGTCACCGCGTCTTCCGGATAATAGGCAGGGCCTTCCGGCAGCTTGCGGATGATGGTTTCAATCAGTTCGCTCATATTCTTGCCGGTTTTGGCCGAAACACTCAGGGCTTTGATCTTGGGATAGCCAGTAAACAGCTCATTATAAGCCTTGCGATGCGCCAGCAGCTTCACCGGCTTGTTTTTCAGTACATCGCTTTTGTTGAGCACCAACAGGACAAACTTTCCGGTCTCCCGAATCTGGGCAGCCACCCACTCATCCCCCTTGCCCGGCGACTGAGAGACATCCACCACCATCATGAACACGTCGGCTTCCGATAAAGCGGCCAGACTCTCATCCGTCAGATAGGTGCCCAGCTTGTCCAGCGGCTTGGAAAAGCCGGGAGTGTCCAGAAACACGACCTGTCCTTTTTCAGTGGTCACCACGCCTTTGATGCGGTGACGGGTGGTTTGGGCCACCGGGCTGGTGATGGCTATTTTTTGGCCGACTAAACGGTTGAGCAGCGTGGATTTTCCCACATTGGGCCGACCCAGCAGAGCGGCAAAACCGGAACGAAACATAAACGGGATTCCTGAATTGGGTAAGGGAACTGAAAAAATGAATTAAAGTCGATTAAAAAAGTGCCGAATAAGGAACTTAGAAAACAGCTATGATCACTTTGCCCATTATTATACCTGCAACAGAAAAACGATCCTGAAGGAGTTCCTGGCTTGTTGAGGACGCCACATTCAGCGAGCAACCGGACGGAGAAAGACTCCGCCCAAGGCTTTTTGACCTCATTCCTGAGGAGTGTCTTTCTGCTGTTCTACTTCTTTTTGCTACCAGTATTAACGGTCATTATCGTCAACTGGGCCGTGTACTTCTTTACCCAGAACACCTTTTACACGGAAAGCTGGATGCCGCCCACCCTGCTGCTGTTCAGTACGTTTATATCCGGTGTTTTAATCCGGCAAAAAATGGAAGATGAAAGTGGCGGGCTGGGTCTGTTTATCCTGGCCCTGCTGGCCCTGCTGTTGTTTGGCTGGTTATCTTACCAGGACATTCACACCATTGGCGGGCTTTACTCCCGCTTTATGCCCCGCTTCCTAACCACCGATGTGGACAGTTACATCTTCGCCCTGCCTGCTGTGGGCATTTTCGGGATGATTGCCTACAAACAGTTCACCCTGAAGTATTACAGTTAAGTGAGGCTGCTCTCACAACCCGTTTGTAAAACTGCGTGCAGATCAAACCAATAGAGAGCGCTTATGGCCAGTATGCCAGGCATTCTTTTTGAACTCGCTGTACTCAAACAGTTACAAACGGGTTGTGAGGGCAGCCTCACCTACAGTTGAACGAACCGACCCGCCGACGAGCTGAACCCGGAATCCCCCATACCCGCCCGCAACGCGTATAATAGAAACTGGTACAGTTTTGCGGAATGAAGGTGCGGACGATGGAACGGGTCAACTACACAGACTTTGGAGGCGGTTTTGATACGGTGGTTCTGGAGGAAAGCTTTGTGCTGAACCTGAAAACCACCATGAGCTTTGTCGATTTCCAGCTGGAACTGGCCATCAACGAGAAGTATCCGCTCTACACTCCGCCGGAAGCTCCGCTTCAGCGATCGCCTGACGAGCTTGACGAGGAGGAAGGTGAAATCCCGGAAGGCTTTGACATGAGCAAGGAGGGGGAAGAAG
>DAIDMR010000023.1 GCA_027448865.1 Vampirovibrio sp. | reverse complement strand
TAGTTTGAATAAGTAAACAATTAGCAGGAAGCATGCGCCCGACGCCCCTCAAAATTCGCTTTGCTCTGGCCCTCATGGCCGTCCTGTGCTGCCAGTCTGGACTTCTTTACGCCTGTGCGGAAGCCACCCTGGACGAACTGGAACAACGTTTATTTTCCATCACATACCCCCAGGACAACAGAACCCGACGACTGGATCGACTGGAGCAACGGGTGTTTGGGGAAGTGCAAACCGGTACGGACAGCAACCGTAGCGCCCGCCTGCAGGGGGTATTGAAAAATCTGTTGGCCCCCAGTCCTCCACAGCCAGCATCATCCCTGAACGCCACACCGACGCAGTCAGCCCCTTCTGGCGTCAATCCGGTCGCCGCCGGGGGCTATGCCGGGGATTATTCCGGAGCAGCGCCGCCCGCCATTCCGGACGCCACCGACTATCCCACCGTAACCGCTCTGGAGCGGCAGGTTTTTGGCCGGGACTTTACCCGGGATGATGTACAAGTCCGGCTGAACCGTCTGGAGAAAAAGGTGTTCGGTCAGGCCAATCCCAACCGACCGCTGGCCGACCGGGTAGACAGCCTGCTCTCCCGATATCCCAATGTGATGGCCAGCGCCAGCACCGCGCCAGACGTGATCACTGTGCGTCCCAGCGCTGTCAGCCCCGCCCTGCAAAGCCTGCCGGATGATCCCGCTCAGTTTACCAGCAGTCAGCGAGACATTTACAGCAAACTTGACGCGCTGGAGCAGCATCACTTCAACGGCCAAAGCACCCCCAACGCCCTGATTACGGAACGACTGGATCGGCTGGAATTAAAGGCCTATGGACAAACCTTCAACGGGCAGTCGGTGGATAACCGGGTGGCTCGTCTGCTGAGTCCCTACCAAAGCAACCGTACCGCCAACCGAAATACACCGAGCGACCAGAGTAGCCTCAATCGCCCGGGTTTTCAGCCCCGCCCCGGTTATCAAAACCCCTCTTCCAACTGGCAGTCGGCCACTAGCACTAGCACTAGCACCAATGGTGCGCCGCGCCAGAACATTCAAATCGGGGGCGGGTTCAGCAGCAACAGCAGCTACAGCTTCAGCCCCGAAATGATGTCCATGCTCCCACCGCAGGTCCGTTCTCAACTGGGCGGAACCACCAGCGGCGGGACCGTGATCGGCTCCCCCGGCACCGTGGTCATTGAGCGGCAAAGTCTGGGGAGCGCCGGTTCCAGTTCAGGCTTTCAGACCTACGGTAACGCTCCCATCCAGACTTACAACTATTACAGCGGCCCGAACGGCACTGTTACCCAAAGCCAGTCCACCACCGTGATTCAGCCCTACGGGGGGCAAACCACCCTGGAAACAAGCACCAGCGGATACCCAGCGCCCTACTATGTGGGCGATCCTGCCTTTTTACAAAGCCTGAACCAGCTGGAGATCAATGTGTTTCAACAGGTCAATACCGTGGAAGCAGTTCCGGTACGTTTGGGGCGTCTGGAATCCTCCCTGCTGGGGCAAATCTACCCCGCTCTCCCCGAATCAGAGCGTCTGGCCAATCTGGAAAAAACCTATCGCCTGCAAGCGGTCAGCAAATTACTGGGCCAAAGCAAGGGAGCCAAGCTGGGGCGAGGGGTGGGCAGCCTGTTTATGGGGGTGCCTTTGAACGCCCCCAACCCGATGAATCCCATGGGAATGCCCCAACCTCTGCCGGTGAACCCCGGCGTTTTTGGGCGTTAGACCCGCGCCGCGCCAGCAGAAGGTTATTTCAACACAACAGAGCGCCCACCGGTGAGAACTTCCGCGGATGTTTTTAAACTTTGGGTTGTTACAACCTAAGATAGGTGCTGATGACGAAACGCCATTCACACCTTTTTTATACTGTGCTTTCTCTTTGGTTGCCTCCGTTAAAAACATCCGCGGAAGTTCTCACCGGTGGGCGTTTTTTAAACGAGCGCTGCGGCTAACTGCAAATTTAAGTGGCAGCAAAGCGACCTGTGAGGTTGTCAGCCAAAGGGGAAGGCATCAATTGGAGCGCAATCAAGTCGCCCGCAATAAAATCGCCAACGCAGCGCACAGGCTTTCAATCTGAACATCGGTGTGGGCGGCGGACAGGGCAATCCGCAGGCGGGCCGTTTTGGGTGGCACGGTGGGTGGACGAATGCCCTGCACAAAATAGCCCGCCGCCAAAAGGGCCTCACTGATGGCCACGGTGCGGGCGCTATCTCCAATCAGCACAGGGACTATGGCGCTCTTGAGGGGAAGGGGAATCCAGTCTTCCAGGCTGTGGGCCAGCACCCCTTGCTCCAGGGTGCGCACGTTGTGCCACAAGCGCTCCCGCCACAAAGGCTCCTCCTGAAGCAAGTCCAGAGACGCCAAAGAAGCACCCAGCACCGCCGGCGGCTGGGCCGTGGAATAAATAAAGCCTCGGGCCTGATTGACCAACCAGTCCATTAATACCATGGGCCCGGCCACGTAAGCACCCGATCCGCCCAAGGCCTTGCTGAAAGTGCCCATTTGCAAGGCCACCCGGTCACTGACCCCAAACTGCTGGCACAACCCTGCCCCACCATGGCCAAACAGACCGGTGGCATGGGCCTCATCCACCATCACCAAGGCCCCGTAACGCTCAGCAACTTCCACCAGCGCCTTTAAATCCGGATAGTCCCCATCCATGGAGAACACGCTATCGGTGACCACCCACTTACGGACGCCCACAGGGGCCTGGGCCAATTTTTCCGCCAAATGGCCCAAATCCAGATGGCGATACCGGGTCCAGCGGGCTTTAGAAAGCAGGCAGCCATCAATCAGGCTGGCATGGTTCAGGCGATCACTGAACACCCAATCATCCGGGCCCAAAATGGCCTGTAAAATGGCCACGTTGGCCTGATAGCCGGAGTTGAATACCAAAGCGGCCTCCGCCTGCTTGAAGGTGGCCACCCTGGATTCCAGTGCCAGCACCAGGGGATTGGTACCCCCAATCAACCGGGAGGCGGTGCTACCGGTGCCATAATGCTGAACA
>DAIDMR010000022.1 GCA_027448865.1 Vampirovibrio sp. | reverse complement strand
GCTGGAAAACGCCTTCCGCATTCTGTTGTCCGATGAAACCGTGGAAGTGGTGTTTATCAACATCTTCGGCGGTATTCTGCGGTGCGACAAACTGGCCGAAGGGGTGGTCAAAGCCGCTCGTAAGCTGGAAATGCGACTGCCCTTGGTCATCCGGATGAAAGGCACCAACGTGGAGCAGGGCAAGCAAATCCTGGCGGACTCCGGCATTCAATACGCCGTGGAGGAAACCCTGGAAGCCGCCGCCAGCAAAGTGGCCAGCTTCCTGAAGCAACCCGTCGCTTAACGCAAGCTGTGATGGTGTTGAATGGCCGACTGCACTTTTTCGGACTCAAACCAGACTGTCATTCCCGCGAAGGCGGGAATCCATCGAGCCGATGAACGCAAAAGCTTATTACTGTTACATCGTGACTAGTAAAGAGCGTGGAACCTTGTACACCGGTGTTACATCCAACTTGATACGTCGGATCTTTGAACATAAATCCGGGCTTATTACAGGATTTACTCAAAAGTACAATGTCCATCGGCTGGTATGGTTTGAAGCGTTTTCGGAAATTGAGTCAGCCATTCAACGCGAAAAGCAAATCAAAAAATGGAACAGAAGCTGGAAGCACCGCCTGATTGAAGAAAGCAATCCTCATTGGGATGACTTATACCCTTCCTTGGCAAGCGGTGCAGTGGATTCCCGCCTTCGCGGGAATGACAGTTAGACACCAGTCTGCACTTAATAACCATAAGGAACAACATCTATGGCAGTTTTAGTTGATAAAAATACCAAATTACTCGTACAGGGCATTACCGGGAAAGAAGGCTCTTTCCACGCGGAAGGCTGCATGAAATACGGCACCAACTTAGTGGGCGGCGTCACCCCCCGGCAAGGGCGGCACCAGCGTGACGCTAGACGGCAAGCAAATCCCCGTGTTCAACACCGTGCGGGAAGCCCGGGAGGCCACCGGGGCCAACGCCACCATGATCTTCGTGCCCCCGCCATTCGCCGCCGACGCGGTCATGGAAGCCACCGCCGCTGGCATCGAGCTGGTTATCTGCATCACGGAAGGCATTCCGGTGAACGACATGATGAAGGTCAAGCAGTTCATGCGCGATTACCCCAACACCCGCCTGATTGGCCCCAACTGCCCCGGCGTGATTTCACCCGAGCTGGCCAAGATCGGCATTATGCCCGGCCCTATCCACAAAAAAGGCCCGGTGGGTGTGGTCTCCCGCTCTGGCACCTTGACGTATGAGGCCGTGGATCAGCTGACCCAGCGTGGCATTGGCCAATCCACCTGCATCGGCATTGGTGGAGACCCCATCAACGGCACCAACTTCATCGATGCCCTGACCTTGTTTGAAGCCGATCCGGAAACCAAGGCCATCATGATGATTGGTGAAATTGGTGGTTCCGCAGAGGAAGAAGCGGCCGAGTTCGCCAAGCACAACGTGACCAAGCCCATCGTGTGCTTTATCGCCGGGCAAACCGCCCCCACCGGGAAGCGTATGGGCCACGCTGGCGCTATCATCTCCGGGGGCAAAGGCACCGCCGCCGAAAAAATGAAGGCACTGGAAGCCGCTGGTATCACCGTGGTGGTTAGCCCCGCCGAAATGGGTGAAACCATCGCCAAGAAACTGGGCGCCCCAGCGCTGGCATAAGCATTTTTTCCAGACTCAATACCGAAAGCGGGAGGCCTGTATAGACCTCCCGCTTTTAGATACTGGGCATCCGCTTGCAAGGAATGGACTGGCTAGTCCTTGGTAACAGCAGCCGATGAGGCCTGACTCAGGCCATCCCGGGGGGCAGGACGAAAAGCCTTTGTCACCGGGGTACTTTTATCAACCACATAGCCTAATAACTCGCTCAAGAGTTGAACCTTATGGTTGAAATAGCGAACCCGGTAGCGATTTTCGGTTTCGGTTTGCAGCCAACTGCTGGTGGCCGTTTGCAGCCCACTCAGGGCTTGCTGGGCTGCCATCAGGTGATCGGGAGGCATGGTGGCGGGATTTTTAAAGGGGGCTAAAATCCGCAACTGCGATGCCAGTTGGGAAACACTGCTCTCAATGGCCTGGGCTTGCGCGGCTGGCAGGTTGGCCAGCGCGCCCCTGGACTGGAGCATGCTGAATTTTTGATGATAATCATCCAGAATCAACTGCAGGGATTTGACCACATCCCGATGGGGCGGCAAACTGTTGGCGGCCTTAAAGGGGCCATTGCCCAGCACTTCAATTTTTTCCGAATCCAGATGGGCCCCGGCGAACAGGGTAACCCCCAATCCGCCCCGATCCCGCAAGGCTTCCAGATGCTGCACCAATTGCCCGCCATCCAGGCGGTGCAGGGCAATGCCCGGATAAATCAGGGAGCGCTTCTGGGGAGAGGACTGCACATAGTCAAACATGCCCTGCAAGCGTTCTGGGTCGGTGGTGTAGGACATGGGACTCAAGGTATCCACCCAGCCATTTTCAATCCAGGTTTCCCAGTCCTGCTGAATGGTCACAATGCGGCTTTCCCGGCGCATGGGGAACACTGCCGCCGAAATCTTGAGGGTCGGCCTGAGCCCGCGCAAGGTACTGGAAACCTGCTGCACAAAAGAGCTGACCTGATAGGTCTTCCAGACAATCCACAGCCTGGCGGTGTAGTCATCCAGATTGTCCAGCGACTGCCCGGTGGCCCGGTAAAACCGATCCCGACCGACGGGATCGTAACCCATACGGGTTCCACTGGTCTGGAACGGATAGCGAATGTAATCCAGTTGCAGGCCATCCACTTCGTAACGGCTGACGATCTCCCGGTAAACGCTCAGCAGGAAAGTACGGCCCTTCTCGCTGGCCGGGTCCAGCCAGAATTCGTGCTGACGCCCATCCACCTCCAGCCCCCCGCCACTGTTGCGCAAGGCTTCACTCATCAGACCTGCCTCGGACAACATAGGCCCCGGGTAGG
>DAIDMR010000021.1 GCA_027448865.1 Vampirovibrio sp. | reverse complement strand
TCCAGCCTGGTGTAATTCAGGTAAGGCACCAGGTCTCTCGCTCTCATGGTGTTGGCATCGTTGCCAGATAGCTGATAGGACATGTAAGCGCCGGATAACATGGCGGCAACTTCTTTAGCCGCGGCATTGTGGCGGCCATTTTGCTGAGTGGTTAATATTTTAGGGATGGTAAAGGTGGCAATCTCGGCCAGAATCAGTAGAGAGACCAGTAGCTCGGCCAGTGTAAAGCCTTGTAAGCTTAACGGGAAACGCTTAGGCTTGTTTTGTCTGTCTGTCTGTCTGTCTGTCTGTCTGTCTGTCTGTCTGTCTGTCTGTCTTCATACATCGACTGAAACTCCGTGCAGGGATATGCAACAAAATTGTGCTTTTTTTGACCTCTTTTAGATCTGTATCGACAAATGGATAGTCTCCCGAGGAGGCAAATGGGTCTGAATGTAATTTTTTATCGGCAAGGTCAGGTAAAACTTTAAAATTTCTGGCTCCACGGTCATGCGGCGTCAGTGGGTGTTTTTTGTCGCTGAGGGAAACGTTTTTTTGCGGTAAAATCATAAATCCAGCGATTAACTTTTAGGAATCCTCACGCATGTTTGATCAGCTTTCCGACCGTTTACAGGATGTCTTTGCCAATTTCAGGGGCGATCGACAGCTGACGGAAGAGAACATGGAGGACGCCCTGCGGGAAGTGCGTCGGGCCTTGCTGGAAGCGGACGTCAGCTTGCGGGTCATTAAGGCGTTTATCTCCCGGGTGAAAGACCGGGCCGTGGGTGAGGCGGTTCTGAAAAGTGTAGAGCCCGGCCAGCAGTTGATTAAAATTGTCCATGACGAGCTGGTCATCCTGATGGGTGGCGAGACCCAAGCGCTCAACCTCTCGGGGCAGCCCAATATCATTGTGCTATTTGGGTTGCAGGGCTCCGGAAAAACCACCACAGCGGGCAAACTGGCTTTAAAACTGCGTAAGGAAGGCCGCAAGGTGTTGCTGGTGGCGGCGGATGTGTACCGTCCGGCGGCCATTCAGCAGTTGATCACCCTGGGCAAGCAGATTGATATCCCGACTTTTACCATTGACGGCTCCAGAGACGTGCTGGAGATTGCCCGCAGCGGGGTGGATCGGGCCAAAGCGGATGGCTGTGACACGGTCATCGTGGACACCGCCGGGCGCCTACAGGTGGATACCGACATGATGGCCGAACTTCTGCTGGTGGAGCGAGTGCTGCAACCGCAGGAAAAACTGCTGGTGATTGACGCCATGACTGGGCAGGAAGCGGTGGCCGTGGCCGAGACCTTCAACGCCCAACTGGAACTCACCGGCATTGTGGTCACCAAGCTGGACGGGGACGCCCGGGGCGGGGCGGCGCTTTCCGTGGTGGAAGTGACCGGCAAGCCCATCAAGCTGATTGGTACCAGCGAAAAGCTGACCGGACTGGAAGTGTTTCACCCGGATCGCATGGCCACCCGCATTTTGGGCATGGGCGATGTGGTCAGTCTGGTGGAGCGGGCTCAGGAAGCGTTTGATATGGAAGAAGCCCAGCGGCTGGAAGAAAAAATGCGCAAGGACGCTTTCTCCTTCGAGGATTTCCTGAAGATTCAGAAGTCCTTTAAAATGCTGGGTTCCATGGAGCAGATTTTGGGTATGCTGCCCATTCCGGGCATCACCAAGGAAATGCGGGAGATGATCTCCCACAGTGGTGAAGGCCAGATGAAGAAGGTGGAGGCCATGATCTCCAGCATGACCCTGGCCGAGCGCCGCAAGCCCGAGCTGATTAACGAAAGCCGCCGCCAGCGCATCGCCAGGGGCTGTGGCATGAAAGACGCTGAGCTGGAGGCTTTTTTACGCCAGTTTGAGCAAATGCGCATGGTCATGAAGCAACTCACCCGGTTTACCGACAGCATGAAGCCGGAGCCGGAGAGTGCCGTCGGGAGTTCAGGCGGCTTGAAAATGCCGCGTAGCATCAAGAAGAAGAAAAAAGACCCCATGGCCGAGATGATGCAGGGCATGGGCAGTGGCGGTTTCCCAGGAATGCCCGGAATGCCTTCCGCGGGTGGGGGAATGCCGGATTTATCCAAGCTGAAAATGCCCAAAATGCCCAAAGGGAGTAAGTTCCCGCCGGGATTTTTTGGGAAATAGTACTTTAATCGGATATCGGGCATCCTGACGACACGGCTGATACGGGCCTAAGGCCCTGATGGCGGGCCATGCATGTCTGCCTTTTTGGGTTGCCGCGTAGCAAGGCAACCTCAAATTTTGGACTCGGGGGCAATAATTGTTATTTTAAATTTTTATATTAAATATATACCTTCTTGTTCCCAACTCCGAGGATATAGGCTATGGTCAACATCAACCCGAGCATCTCGGCGTTCAATCGTAAACCGGTGACAACGCCCACCCCCAATAGCGCCAATGCGGCGCTCAATGCCCCGACTTCGCAGGCTGCGGATCTTTTAACCCGGCAACGCAACACTGCCGGTCGAAGAGGTTCTCAAGCCTTTTCTTCACCGATTATTTTGCAGATGTTGTTGTCCTTTTTACAGTCTCTTCTGGCGATTTTGAGAAATGTGAAGCTACCCCCGACGCCAACGCCCACACCGACGCCAACGCCCACACCGACGCCAA
>DAIDMR010000020.1 GCA_027448865.1 Vampirovibrio sp. | reverse complement strand
GGAGCCGCTGGATCGTCCCGAGATTCTTTGCGCACTGGCCGAATCCGCTTTAAGTGGTGGGGCCTGCGCCGTGCGCATGGCCCAACCCAACAATATGGAGTACTTCAAGCGCCAGCACCCACAAGTGCCGGTCATTGGCATTACCAAGCCACACCAAATTCCGGAAAATGCCCATGACTTGGTGTATATCACCCCCGGCTTTGCCGATGTGCAACGCATCGCCGGTTGCTGCGACATTGTGGCCCTGGATGCCACTCTTCGGCAGCGGCCGTCTGGCGAATCCTTGGCGGAGATCGTGGATCAGGCTCGTGCGGCTTACCCGGAGTTGTTGCTGATGGCGGATGTCGCAACGTTAGAAGAGGGGTTGAACGCGCAAGCACTGGGCTTTGATGTGATTGGCACCACCTTGTCCGGCTATACGACCGAAACGTTGTCCCGAAAAGATCAGGGGCCGGATTTTGAGTTATTGCAGCGCTTGGTGGCCGCCGTGGAGATTCCGGTGATTATGGAAGGCCGTTTGTGGGAGCCCGCTGAAGTCACCAAGGCCTTTGCGCTGGGTGCTTTTGCCGTGGTCATAGGCTCGGCGGTGACTCGCCCGCATGAGATTACCCGGCGTTTCGTGCAGGCCGCAGCATCGGGTTTGTCATAACCCACAGCCGCCGGACTCAAAATTTACACTGGCACAATTTGCATCTGGATTGCCCCTGCCCTACAATAAATCGCTATTCATTCATGCTTTCTTTCAAAGTGTGGTTGTGAATTACTCAAAGACACCCATAGACACATGTTGCCGGGATTTAGCAACGTCTAAATCCGTATAATCAAGGAGTCACCAAGGCATGTCCACTTCTCGCTACCTATTTACCTCCGAGTCCGTGACCGAAGGGCATCCCGATAAAATTTGCGATCAGATCTCCGATTCCATTCTGGACGCTTTTTTAACCCAAGACCCCAAGGCCCGTGTTGCCGCTGAAACGTCGGTCACCACGGGTTTGGTGCTGGTCAGCGGGGAGATTACGGCGAACTGTTATGTGGATATCGCTTCCGTGGTGCGTAAAACCGTTCAGGATATTGGCTACGTGGGAGAATCCTCCGGTGGCTTTGATGGTAAAACCTGCGCTGTATTGCTGAGCATTGATGAGCAGTCTGTCGATATCGCCGGTGGCGTGGATCAGGCTCACGAAGTGCGGGGCAAGCTGTCCGATGACGAGATTGACAAGATTGGCGCTGGCGATCAGGGCATTATGTTTGGTTTCGCTTGCAACGAAACCAAGGAGTTGATGCCCTTGCCCATTCAGGTGGCTCACGCTCTGGCCCGTCAGTTGACCACCGTGCGTAAAAACGGCACCTTGCCCTACCTGCGTCCCGACGGTAAATCTCAGGTGACGGTGGAGTACGTCAATGACAAACCACATCGCATCGATACGGTTGTGATCAGCACCCAGCACGACCCGGTAATTGGCGGCGAAGCCGACAACACCAAAATTCAGCAACGGATTGATGCTGACCTGCGTAAATTCGTCATTGACGAAGTATTCAAGAATTTTGATGTGAAGCCGGATGCGCAGACCAAATACTTCATCAACCCGAGTGGCCGCTTTGTCATTGGTGGCCCTCAGGGCGATGCGGGCTTGACGGGCCGTAAAATCATTGTGGATACCTACGGCGGTTATGCCCGTCACGGTGGCGGTGCTTTCTCCGGTAAAGATCCCACCAAAGTGGATCGCTCCGCTGCCTATGCCGCTCGCTATGTGGCCAAAAATATGGTGGCCGCCGGTTTGGCTGAAAAATGCGAAATCCAGATTGGTTATGCCATTGGGGTGGCCCGTCCCATGTCCATTAACGTGAACACCTGGGGCACCGGTAAGCTGAGCGACAGTGAGCTGGCCGCACTGGTGGAGCAGCACTTTGATCTGCGCCCGGCTGCCATCATCCAGAACTTTGATCTGCAAGGGTTGCCCGCCAAGCACAATGGCCGTTTCTACCACAACGTGGCTGCCTATGGTCACCTGGGCCGTCCGGATCTGGATTTGCCCTGGGAGCGTCTGGACAAAGTGGAGGCCCTGCGTCAGGCGACCGCTTCCCGTGTGTCTGAAAAGCCTGTGGCTGCTGCCGTTTAGGCTTTTTATTCCGGCTCTCCGCCACTTGGCGGCGTTTTAATTGTAAAAAACACTCAATCCTGCGGCCCTTGCGGATTGAGTGTTTTTAATTTTGCTCATATACTTTGATCTAGAGAGAGCGATACAATAAAGATGCGTGATGTGTTAGCATTGTAATATTGCTTGCGGCGCACGATTGATTTATTACTCGCTCTTAATTCAGGCGTTTTCACTGTCCAACTCAATTGAATCAGCCTTTCCCCGTTTTGAGGTGTTAAAACAGTCAATGCACATACTGGTTAGCGGCGTCAGACATCGTACAGCCCCTATTGAGGTGCGGGAAAAGTTCGCCCTGCTTGAGGGCGAGGTTTCTGCCGCGTTGAAAGTGCTGAGGGCGTGTGCGGGCATTGAGGAATGCGCCATTCTGACCACCTGCAACCGTACCGAAATTTATGCGGTAGTCCGGGATACGGAGTTGGGCTTGCAGTCTGTGCAGCAGTTTTACAGAATTTTTAAGGGGCTGGATATTGTTCCCTATCGCCAGTATACGTTTAATTTGCTCCATGAGGACGCCGTGTCTCACCTGTTTCGGGTGGCATCCGGCCTGGATAGCCTGATTATCGGTGAAGGACAGATTATGGGGCAGGTCAAGGAAACCTTGGCCCTGGCCCAGCGCGAAAAAACAGTGGGGTTGCTCCTAGACAAGCTCTTCAAAGCCGCCTTAAGCGTAGGCAAGCGGGTACGCACGGAGACGGGTTTGTCTAACAAGGATGTCAGCGTCTCTCTGGCCGCGTTTCACTTTGCCAAACAGCAGGACGCCCAGCTGATGGATCGTCGAATCGCTTTAATCGGTGGCGGCAAGATGGCTGAAATCATGATGTCTCTGTTCAAGCAGGGTATGACCCCTGAGCAACAGGCCAATGTGGTGGTGCTCAATCGCAGTCAGGCCCGCCTGGATGAGTTGTGCAACCGTTACGGATACCGGGGTTACACCTGGGATCAGCTCGATACGGTTCTGGAACACGCTGAAGTGTTGTTTGTGGCTACCGGAGCCCCTCATGTGGTTCTGGGAAAAGCGGACTTTGAAGGGCGTGGCCCCAAATTGGTTATCGACATTGCGGTTCCACGGAATGTTGATGCCCGAGTGGCTGAACTGGGTGAAATCCAACTGTTTAATACCGATGATTTGGCTGGAGTCAACGGCTTTTCCGGCGAGGCTCAGCGTCAAATCAAGCAGCAGGCTCAGTCCATCCTGGAAGAAGAGTGTATCGCCTTCCAGCAATGGCGTATGTCCCTATCGGTGGTGCCTACCCTCACCCGCCTGCGGGAGAAGGTGGAGAGCATTCGTCAGGCTGAATTGGCGGCCAATCCATCTCTGGGCAAGCAGTATGAACTGATTGACGTGGTGTCCAAAAACCTCATCCGCAAGATTCTGCACGACCCCACGGTGCGCCTGAAGAGTTCGCGCAATTTGGCGGAAATCTATCAGCAGGCTTCTGTCCTGAGTCACCTCTTTGATATTGATTTGAGTCCCGATGTTGATAACGCACCGGCGGAGTCCGCGCCTTTGTGGGACAATACGGCATCGGCCTAAAGGGATTAACGGATGACGACTGAACAATTGGTGCGGCTGGGCAGCCGGGAGAGTCCTTTGGCTTTGGCGCAAACCTATCAGGTGGCCGAAGCCCTGCGTCAGCAGTGGCCAGCGCTGCAAGTGGAAATTCACACCTTCAAGACCCAGGGGGATATCATTCTGGATACCGCTTTGTCCAAGGCGGGAGACAAGGGTCTGTTCGTCAAGGAGCTGGAAATAGCCTTGCTAGAGCGCCAGATTGATGTGGCCGTGCATAGCATGAAGGATATGCCGGGTGACTTGCCCGATGGCTTGGCTTTGGTTTCCTTTGGGGAGCGGGAAGACGCCCGGGATGTCTTGCTCAGCAAACATCAGGTACCCTTCGAGGCGCTGCCTGCCGGGGCCGTGGTGGGCACTTCGTCCCTGCGGCGAGAAGCCCAATTGCGCCGATTACGGCCCGATTTGACCTATCAGGTGATTCGGGGAAACCTGCAAACCCGTTACCGAAAACTGGAAGAAGGGCCCTATGAGGCCATTGTGCTGGCTGCCGCCGGGATTCGACGATTGGGCTGGCAGGATCGCATCACTCAGGCCTTTGACGCATGGGAGCAGAGCATTCCTGCTGTGGCCCAAGGGATTTTGGGGCTGGAATTTCGAGTGGAGGATGGCCGGATTCTCAACCTGATTCAGCCTTTACAGCGTCCTGCGGTGGAAGTTGCCCGGCTGGCCGAGCGGGCCGTTTTAACCACTTTGGCGGGAGGCTGTCAATTGCCTTTGGGCGCTTACTGTCGTTCCTGCGAGCAAGGCTATGAGATGAAAGGTGTGGTCTTATCCCTAGATGGGCTTGAGGCTGTTTATGCCTATACCACGTTTGAGGCCCCGGAAGCAGTGTCAGCGGGGCAACGATTGGCTCAGGATCTCTTGCGGCAAGGCGGGAAAGCAATTTTGGATACTATTCGTCCCGCCTGAAGCGTTCAGGGCCATTGGTTGACGTGTTTAATTCTCCAGAATGAAAGTCACCGGGCCATCGTTGACCAGTGAGACTTGCATATCGGCCCCAAAGACCCCGGTTTCTACGGTCAGGGTGCTGGATTGACGCAGCTTTTCAACCAGTTGCAAGTACAGTTGCTCGGCTTCCTGAGGGGCTTTGGCGTTATCAAAGCCGGGGCGATTCCCTTTGCGACAATCTCCGGCCAAGGTGAATTGGGACACCACCAGAATACCGCCCTGAATGTCCTGCACCGAGCGGTTCATCTTGCCCTGCTCATCGGGAAAAATCCGCAGTTTGAGTAGCTTGCCCACGTGGTAATCCAGTTGACTGGCGTCATCGTCTTTTTCCACGCCAAATAGCACCAGCAACCCGCGATCAATCTGTCCCACGATGCTTTGATCGACTGTTACGCTGGCCTGGTGACTTTCATTCTGGAGAATTAAACACGTCAACCAATGGCCCTGAACGCTTCAGGCGGGACGAATAG
>DAIDMR010000019.1 GCA_027448865.1 Vampirovibrio sp. | reverse complement strand
CCAGGGTGGCCTCGGCGATATCGCCACTGATGTTGTGTAAAATCTCCAGCATGCAATGGGCTTCCAGACGCAAGGACGGTTTGCGTTGGGTGGGGCGAATCTGCTCGTGCTTGTGGTCGTCAACGGCGTCTACGGTGTCTACGGTGTCGATCCCGTGGATGGTTTCCATATCCGGGTGAGACGGGCCCGATTTGAAGAACACGATGGGCGCCGAGCCGTAAATGGAGGGGTTCCACAGCAGGCTGGTTAAAACCCGCAGGGCCTCCGGGGTGACCAGCCCGTTGTTTGGCGCGGCGATTTTTTCCAGCACCTTGGACACCGTGGTGGTTTGCAAAAAGCGGAGGGCTTCCAGCTGGCGGCCTCTCAGGCCGCTGGCAATGGCGGACATGGTCATCAAGGCATCAAAGGGCAGACCGGTCTGGCCGGGCTTGAGGAGTAGTTGCAAGGTTTCCAGTAAGTCCTGGGTTTGCAGTTGTCCAAACCGGGCCGTCGGAGCGCCCACCAGCGGGCGGGGCGCTGCAGGCGCCGGCAGCGGAGAGCCTTGCAGGTAATTGAGATCTTCGTTGGAGAGCTGCAGGGAGTCCTTTGCCAGTTGGGCGGCCAGTTTGACATCCCGGGCGCTCAGGCTGTCCTTTACCCCGTCCATGTTGGAGATACGCTGAAACACCTGTGGGTTTTTGCGCATAAACAGCACAAAGTCTTTTTCTTCCTGGCTCAACTGAGACAGAGGCAGGGCCTTGAGTTGCTCAAAGGTCAGGGTTCTCAGGCGAAAACGCTGAATCAGGTTCAAAATGGCCCGGGTGCTGATGTCCAGCCGGTTATTTTCGGAACGACTCGGGAAGCTGGGAGCGCTTTCATCAGCGGGCTTTTTGACCGGTACAGGGGGTAACTCCGGGGTGGTATTGGTTTTTTCCAATGCCGAAGCCGCCGCCTTGAACAGTCGAGACTTTTCAAAGGGGTTGATGGTGTTATCGGGTCTATCGATGGGTGACATCGGCATGATGTAAAAAAACCTCTGCGGTACAAATGCTGTTGTGAAATGACGAAGCGAAGATGCTTTGTTCCTGACTGCTTTAATTTAATAAAAACCGATGGAGAGAAAATATTGTATGAAACTCACGTCCATATTGTAGCGCTTCCAATTTTTTTTGTCATTTTTTTGGCCGATGATCAGTGTTATTTTATGGACATTCACCCAGACCTGTCTCTGAAAGTCCCTTTACGTCCCTTGAAAACGAGGTACCCATCATGCTGCCCGCGAACCTGCCCCTTACAACGCTCTCTGTGCCCGCGCTAATTGAAGCCCTGGGGCTCGTGGCCCATGATGAAGGGGGGTATTTTCGGCAAATGTACCAGTCGGACTGGACGGTGCCGACCGACCGGGAGGGTGAATCGCGTTACGGGCTGAATACCATTTATTACCTGCTCACTGCCGACAGTCCGAAGGGCCACTTGCATCGCAACCAATCGGATATCGTCCACTTTTTCCACGCCGGGCACCCGCTCACCTATTTTCTGATCAGTCCGGACGGTGAACTCAGTACGGTGGTGATGGGGCCCGATCCTGCTCAAGGGCACGTGTTTCAGATGACTGTGCCCGGTGGCTACTGGAAAGCCTCGTTCCTGGGGGCAGGCGAATTCGGCTTAATCAGCGAAGCGGTTTGTCCCGGCTTTGACTACCGGGATCGGGAATTGGCCACACCCGCCCTGGTGCGGCGGGTGTTTCCCCAGCATTGGGAAACCATGGCCCCCTATGTCCTGGATCATTCCAGAGACACAGCGTCCGGCCAGACAGGTTCCGGCCAGATAGCTTCCGGGGAGGCCGGCTAGAAATCCCCCGGCTTTCAGACGGTGGTGGTTTTTACTTCCTGCGTTCGTTTATACTGGGCTCGGTTGCCATGCTTTCTTACTCTAAGGTTTGAGCGCATTTCAATTTTGCTTTTATTTATCTTTTATCTGTCAGGAAGGATTTGATTGATGTCCACCAACGATTTGAGACACAAAAGCCGTCACGTGATGGATGGGCCTGCCCGTGCCCCGCATCGGGCCTTTTATCGGGCTATGGGACTGAAAGATGAGGACTTTCAGAAGCCGCTGGTGGGCATTGCCACCACCTGGAATGAAGTCACACCCTGCAATATCACCTTGCGGGATCAGGCCGCTCACATCAAGCGGGGAGTGGACGCCAACGGTGGCATTTCCCGTGAGTTCAACACCATTGCCGTCAGTGACGGGATTGCCATGGGGCATGAGGGCATGAAGGCTTCTCTGGTGAGCCGGGAAGTGATTGCCGATTCCATTGAGCTGGTTATGCATGCCCACCAGTACGACGCGCTGGTAGGCGTTGCCGGATGTGATAAGTCTTTGCCCGGTATTTTAATGAGCATGGCCCGCCTGAATGTGCCTTCCCTGTTTTTATACGGCGGCACCATTATGCCGGGGCGTCTGGGCGGCAAGGACTTGACCATTGTGGACGTCTATGAGGCAGTGGGTGCCTTTACGACGGGCAAAATCACGGAACAGGAACTTTACGACATCGAATGTTCCGCCTGCCCGGGGGCGGGTTCCTGCGGAGGACAATTTACCGCCAACACCATGGCCTGTGTGGCCGAGGCCATGGGTATGGCCCTGCCCGGTAGCAATGGGTATCCGGCGTTAGACCCCGCCCGGGTGACGGTGAACGAGCAATGCGGCGAGGCCATTATGCGCCTGCTTCAAGAAAACCTTCGTCCCAGCGACATTATGACCCGTAAGGCCTTTGAGAACGCCATCCGGGTGGTGGCCGCCACGGGAGGCTCAACCAACGCCTGTCTGCACCTTCCCGCCATCGCCCATGAGTTGGGCATTGACCTGCCCTTGAGCCTGATTGACCGGATCTTCAATGAAACACCCACGCTGGCCGATTTAAAACCGGGCGGCAAGTACGTGATGAACGACCTGTTCCGCATCGGCGGGATTCCTGTCCTGCTGAAAGCCTTGCTGGATGCCGGGTTGCTGCACGGAGACTGTCTGACCGTCACCGGAAAAACCATGGCCGAAAACCTGAAGGACGTGATCCTGCCTGCCGATCAGGATGTGGTCTATCCGGCTATCTGCCCCATCAGTCCCTCCGGTGGCCTGAAGATTCTCTATGGCAATCTGGCCACCGAAGGGGCCGTGGTCAAAGTAGCCGGTCTGAGCCGTCGGGTTCACCGGGGGCCTGCCAAGGTCTTTGATGGAGAGGAAGCGGCCTTTGCGGCCATTCAGCGTCAGGAAAGCA
>DAIDMR010000018.1 GCA_027448865.1 Vampirovibrio sp. | reverse complement strand
GCATGCCGCAACACACCATTCTGGGTGTTCATCACGGCTTTATTCTGCAAGACGCAGCGCTGGAACGGGAGGTCATGGATCGCATCAACGCCCTGCAGCCCGATGTTTTATTCGTGGGCTTTGGCTGTCCTCTGCAGGAAGAATGGATTCAACGGCACAAGGATGCCTTAAACGTGTCCGTGTTCTATCCCATTGGGGCCACGCTGGACTATTTGACCCGCAAAGTGCCCCGTTGTCCGGCCTGGATGGGTGAAAATGGACTGGAGTGGCTATTCCGCTTTCTGGTAGAGCCTCGCCGTATGTTTGGCCGCTATATTCTGGGCAACCCCTGGTTTCTGTGGCGTATTGGCTGGCAAGCCCTGCAACAGCGCTTGGGTCAATTGGTCGGCTAAGGGTCACTGGCAGGGCCTGTGCGGGGCCTGGGTGACCGGTCGGGCTTGTTTGTCGGGCTGCCGGGTTTTCCTATTTTTTAGTCTTAAACGGCCCATGGACAATCTGAAAACTCTCCCACAGAATGACACCAGACCAAAATCCGCTCAGCGCCGCCATTGGCCATAGTGCTGGAGCGGCCACCGGCACCAGCATGGCGCCCAATAGTAAAGCGGGGGTTAGCCCGGTGGTAATATACCCTGAAATGAGGTAGCTTCGGCTCTTGGGGTCCTGAAGTTCCTTCTTGAGCAGTTGAAATCCCAGCGTCAGTTTTTCCTGAAACGACGGCTTGGCCTGCTGAGCGTGGTTGGGGTTGCCGCTGAAGCTCACCCTACCGGAGACTGTGGAATGTCGCCGGGCGCTGGCGGGTACCGGCAGGCCCAGCGGCCTTGCAGTGGTTGTGCGAGTTGGAGAAACCCCATTCAGAACCATCGTAAATAACCCATATTTTTACTGCTAGCAGTATAACAAAACCACAGAGTCCTATAAAAAAGAGTCTTTTTTTAAAATTGCCTGTCAATTAGTCTGGGAAACGACTGAAGCAGCCCGTCTTGCCACGGTCTGGGGGAAGGAGTGGTTCAGCCTGATAATGAAAAAAACAGCATCATTGCGCCGGGCTTTTTGACTTCGTTGACAGTCCGTTCAGTTTATTTTGCTGTCCTGAACGGGATCGTAAATCACAAAGGTGTTTCGCTTTTCTTTGGCCCGATACAAGGCGGTATCCGCATGACGGATCAGCACTTCCTCATCCAGTCCATGCTCGGGGAATACAGCGATGCCCAGACTGATACCAATGACGTATTCTTTGCCCTGCAGGGTAAATGGGGCCTGAATGGCGCTTAAAATACGCATACACAAGGTGGCGATCGCCCCTCGCTCCTGTAGGCTGGGGCATACAAAGGCGAATTCATCGCCGCCATAACGGGCAATGGTATCAGATTCCCGAACCACATCCTTCAAGCGGCCCACCACTTGTTTAAGCAAGGCGTCGCCAGCTTCATGGCCCAGGGTATCGTTGATGGGCTTAAATTTATCCAGATCGGCCATGATCACGCAAAAGCGGCTCTTGTTCCGGTTGGCCAGTTTAATGGTCTGTAACAAGCCATCCCGAAATAACCGACGATTGGGAAGTTGGGTGAGTGGATCATAGAAGGCCTGGCTTTCAAACTGGAGCATGGCGTGCTTGGTTTTCTGGCTGGAAATCTCCACGTCCGCTTTGAGTTGGTTGTACTTTTTCCGGAGCCAAAAAAGCGCGACAAATTCGATCAAGGCCACCATGATGGCCACCCACAGATACAGCTCAAGGGAGGACATTTTGGCAGTTGAACTGCTTAAAGCGTGTGCTTTCAGGCCCAAGGCGCCTGATACCAGAACCGTGCTGGCGGTCTTCAGTTTTAGAGCCTTAAGGGGTCTGGATGCCATCTTTGAATATTGCCACAAAACGATACTGACGGAATTAATACGGTTTCCTTTTACATCTCCAGTCTCCGATTTTTACCTTTTTGCCGGGTTAAATTCTTTTTGGGAGAAATCTGGAAATGTCGTTTTCT
This sequence comes from Vampirovibrio sp., assembly GCA_027448865.1. Classification (GTDB taxonomy): domain Bacteria; phylum Cyanobacteriota; class Vampirovibrionia; order Vampirovibrionales; family Vampirovibrionaceae; genus Vampirovibrio. The sequence goes on along the minus strand of DAIDMR010000018.1, from coordinate 1,422 downwards.
GAATAGACATTCAAGCGGATATCGGGTCAGAGCCTCACATTTGTATAGTATACCATTCCTTGAGATTGTTAGGGTTATAAAGGCTGCCTGAAAAAGTTTTTGGCTGACCCGTGCCAGAAGTCAGGGAAACCTACCCCGGACTCCGCTTTTTTAGCGTATTAACAGGTTTAGCCATGCAATAAGCCTGTAACTTTGCCTCAAGCTGGGGCTTTGTGACAATCCATCGGCGTCTCTCTTTCGCAGGGGCTGGAGGAGCCCCCCGCTGAGCTGTGTCCTGCGGAAATCTGTAGAACTTCGTTCCATATCGGGATTCGGATTGCCAACGGGGTTGCCGCCCAAGGGCTTTGAAGATCAGCGCCTTGTGGTCACGCAAGCTCTCACGTCTGGGGAAAAAGTTTGGCGCACAAAATAGTCGGGTTCTGTTTTTATGTGCTCGAAATCGACGTATTTCACTAACGGTTCCATTCTTTTCCCTGCTTGTCGCCACCCAGCGGCATAAGTCCCTCATCTTTTTTGATACTGGAGTTACGAAGTTACCATGATTAATACCACTCAAAACCCGCTTTATAAAGCTGCTGCCAAAAGCCCGGGAGCCCCGCATACGAAACCGGCTGACCCAAAGCCTAGTGCGCCGCCATTGACCGTGGCTGATGATAAAACCCTGCAGGCTTTTATCGATGCTCGGGGTGAGGCTGCTAAAATTGCCGCGCAAATACTCAAGGAAAGAAAGCAGAATACTGGCGACAAGGGTCGCGTCATCGACGTGCTGGTTTAATTCAGCCTGATTCGGCGGAGCTAATCCCAACATCAGCGGATTGGCTTCGCCTTTATCAGTCGCGGGGCGATTTGCGTGGGCGTTTTAGTGGAGACTTTTTGAGACATCCTCAAAGGTCGCTCAGTATGGTGTTCAGTGCGTCCAGCTTGCTGGTTAATTCGCTGAACACGCTCACGCTCTCGGCTGTCTCTTCAGAGGCCTTGGCCAGCAGTTGAATGTTTTGGGAGATCTTCTCAATGGACAGCGCGGTGCCGTTAATGGTGTGACTGATCTCCGAGGAGGTGGCCGACTGTTCTTCTACTGCGCTGGCGATGGTTCGGATGATCTCGTTGACTTCTTCCACGGTTTCCGCGATGGATACAATGGTATGAATGGCGGTTTGGGTGTTTTGCTGAATGGTTTCGATTTTGAGTCGGATGTTTTCGGTGGCGTCTGCTGATTGCTTGGCCAGCGCTTTGACTTCGTTGGCCACCACGGCGAAGCCCTTTCCGGCGTCACCGGCACTTGCTGCTTCAATGGTGGCGTTTAAGGCCAGCAGGTTTGTTTGGGAAGCGATGTCTTTAATCAGATCGATTACGGAGTTAATTTCCTGAGAGGAGCGGCCCAGCTCATCCATGATTTTTTTGGATTCTTCGGCCTTTTTTTCC
>DAIDMR010000017.1 GCA_027448865.1 Vampirovibrio sp. | reverse complement strand
AAGCGGCCCGCATTAATGCCTTTTTGCAGGAAAATTTTGCCGGCATGGAACTGGTGCAGCTCTATCGCCGGGAAGCCAAAAACTACAGCCATTTTGAGGCCCTCAACCGCAGTAACTTGCAAAGTGGCCTCGATTCTATTTTTTATTCCACCGCCTTTAACGCCGTGGTGGAGTTTATGACCCTGATTACGCTGGTGCTGGTGCTGTGGCTGGGGGGCTTGCAGGTTCACAGCGGCACCCTGACCATTGGGGCGCTGGTGGGCTTCTTTCTGTTTGTGCGCAAAATGTTTGAGCCGGTGGAAGATGTCAGCGAGAAGTACAGCATCCTGCAATCGGGGCTGGCTTCTATCGATAAGGTCATGGCCCTGTTTCAGGAACAACCGGATTTACAGCATCGCCAACTGACTCAGGAATCGATTGACGATTCTGTGCCCAAGGCCAAGGGGGCTATCGATTTGGAGCAGGTCAGTTTTGGCTACAACCCCCAGCACCTCATCCTGAAAGACATCAGTTTGCACATTCGTCCCGGGGAGAAAATCGCCATTGTGGGGCCTTCCGGGGCAGGTAAAACCACGCTCATCAAGCTGTTGCTGCGCTTTTACGATGTCACCAGCGGAGCGTTGAAGCTGGATGGTCGGGATGTGCGGGGCTGGAATTTGCACGCCCTGCGTCGCAATATTGTCTCCATCCAACAGGATGACTTTCTGTTTTCCCGCAGCGTGAGCGAAAACATTGCCCTGGAACCTTATCACCCCGACTTGCTGCCCGCCTTGCGGCAGGCCGCTGAAAAAAGCAAGGCTCTCTCTGTTATTGAACGCCTGCCTCAGGGGTTTGAAACGGTGCTGGAAGAACGGGGCAAGAATCTGTCCGCCGGGGAAAAGCAGCTGTTGCTGTTTGCCCGGGCCGTGTATCACGATCCGGCCATTTTGGTGCTGGATGAAGCCACCTCGGCCATTGATCCGGTCACTGAGCAATTGGTACAAACAGCCATGGATCAGGTCATGGCCGATCGCACTGTGTTGGTGGTGGCCCATCGGCTGTCTACCATTCAGCAGGCCGATCGCATTCTGGTCATGGAGCAGGGACGCATTGCCCAGCAGGGTACGCATTTGGAGCTGTTGCGGCAACCGGGCCTGTATCGCCAGTTTTACGAGTATCAGGAGCTACTCACCCACACCTGAGCCGTTTGGGGTTTTCCCGGTGGGGAAGGCAGTGGCGGTTTGAACCGCTCTCAGGGGCTATACGCCATTTCTGAATCGCGGTAAACTATTGGCCGTCAGTGGTTTTTTAGAGGAGTCCTTACATGAGTATTCCCGGTTTTGCCACCCCGGAGGGAACCCAACGCTATCAGACTCGCTTTGAAGGCAAGAACGAAGCGGGTTTGCCCATCGCCGAAGGACATTTTCGAACCACAGCCCAAGGCTTACACTTAACCAGTTTGGGCATGGGTACCTATCTGGGCGGGGTGGACGCTGAAGCCAGTCAGCGGATGACGGAGGCGGCGGTGCGCTCGGTGGCTTCCGGGGCGGTGAATGTGCTGGATACGGCCATTAATTACCGCTACCAACTCTCGGAGCGCTCCGTGGGGCAGGCCCTGAAAACCCTATTGGCACAAGGTTTCCAGCGGGACGAGATTTTTATCAGTTCCAAGAACGGTTTTATTGCCCCGGATGCGGCCATGCAAGCCCGGGGTGAGGACTTTCGGAGCTGGTTTCAACAGCGCTATTTGACTTCCGGGTTGATTCAACCGGAGGACATCGCGGGCGGCATGCACTGCATGGCTCCGGCGTATCTCAATGACCAGCTCAATCTCAGTCTGGCCAACCTGGGTGTGGAAACGCTGGATTTGATGTATCTTCACAACGCGGCGGAGTCCCAGTTGCCGGAAGTGGGGCGCCCGATCTTTATGGAACGCCTCAGGCAGGCCTTTGCGTTTTACGAATCGGCCCGAGCCGAGGGACGCATTCGCTATTACGGGTTGGCCACCTGGAATTGTTTCCGGGTCAGCGCAGAAGAATCGGAAGCGTTCCTCAGCCTGGAAACCGTGGTTGCTTTGGCGGAAAGCGTGGGCGGCAAAAATCACGGCTTCCGTTTTATTCAGTTGCCCTTTAATTTGGCCTTCACGGAAGCCCTGACTCAGGCCAACCAGCCGGTCGAGAGTGAGTTTTTATCCCTGCTGGAAGCGGCCATGGCGCTGGAAATTGGGGTGTTTACCAGCGTTCCCCTGCTGCAGGGTCAGTTGTTAAAGGAAGCCAGCCTGCCGCGTTTTGAGGGGTTGAGTACGTCAGCTCAGTCCTGCTTGCAGTTTGTGCGATCCAATCCGGGGGTGTTGGCGCCCTTGGTGGGTCATAAGCAACCCGCCCATGTGAAGGATAATCTGGCCGTGGCCAGCGTGCCGCCGTTGGCTCTGGCCGAAATGGAGGCCTTGTTGTCCACCTGAATGAAGGATTCGCCCTGCCGTTGGGAGTTCGTTTGGCAGGGTCTTTTGCGTTGGGCTTCATCACACCACGCGCTTTGATCGCCCTGGCCTTAGCGTCAGAAAACCGGGAGTCTTCCAACAGGGCTCTGGCCTGAATTAAAGGTTTGGCCAGTCCTGCCGAAAACCAGATTACGGGTATCCAAGTCACGGATAGAGGATAAACACACCTTGCGTTTATTTCGCCTGACCACGCCATATTTGCTCTGGGCCGTCACTCTGCTGTCCCTGCTGGGTGTTTCCGGTGGCGCTCAGGCGGGCCGGGTGTTGAATGACAGTCTGGTCACGCACCCGTTCCGGCACCATGTGTGGCAGGATGTGTTGAACTTTGCCGTGACTGAGCAGGGGGAGGTGGATTTTGGTAAGGTAAAGGCTTACCCTCGCCGCCTGAACGAGTATCTGGAGCAATTGGCGGCGGCCTCCCCGGACAGCAACCCCAAAGACTTTCCTGACAACAATGACAAAATTGCCTACTGGATTAACGCTCACAATGCCTTGGCCTTGCGCCTCATCATCAATCAATACCCCATCCGCAGCGCTGCCGATGTGCGCAATCTGGACACGGAGGCCCGCTACCTGCTGGGCGGTAAGCCTTATTCTTTGCGGCAAATCCGGGACAAGTTGGGCCTCTGGATCAAGCAGGATCCTAAACTGATGTTTGCGCTGACCGAGTACACCCGTGGCTCACCCGCCATTCAGAAGCAGGCTTACGAGGGTATTAATCTGAAAACGCTGGAGGGTCGGGCGGTGGCCCAGGCCTTGTCGGACGCCCGGGTGGTGCAGGTGGTTCAGGGGCGTCCGTGCGGCGCTTTGCGATTGAGCTCTTTTTTTCAGGGTTTTGAACCCGCTCTGTTTTCCCGGTCGGTGGCCGAAGTCGAGGATGAGGACGTTTTGGGGGAGCCGGGTTTTGTCCCAGTGACCTTCATTGGGTGGGCCCATTATATTCAGCCCATGGTGCCGCCTGCGGTGGCCCCCCGCATGGGGACGGCTTGCGGGCCGGGAGTCAGTTTTTTGCCTGCGGATCCGGCCTTGCGCCAAGTGCGTTTTTGACGGGCTTGTGCTTGCGGGCCGTCTTTATTACTCCTATAATAATTGTGTAATCTCGACATAGAAGATTATTCTCAGCGACCTTGATGAGGCACCTTGACCGTGGCTCTCTCACTCGAAAATAAAAGCGATCTGATTCCCCGCTTTCGTAAAATTCCCTTGTTTGAAAGTTTGACTGATCAAGAGCTGCAAGAGATTGCAGGTTTTTTTTACGAAGCCAACTACGATAAAGAAACGGTTATTTTCTACGAGCGCGATTTACCGGGCGATACCGGCTCGAAAATCTATTTTGTGATCAAAGGCTGCGTGAAGTTGGTCAAATATTCCTCCGACGGGGAAAGCACCATTGTGCGCTTGTCTTCGGTAGGCGAATTTTTTGGGGTGACTGGCGCCCTGACCGATAAACCGATGCCCTATTCCGCCGAAGCGCTGACCGATTCCACGGTGATGTATCTGGAAAAAAACAATTTTGTTCGGTTGGTGGAACGCTTCCCCAAGGTGGCGTTGGGCATGATTACCGCTTTGGGGCAGGTGTTGTGGTTTAACTACGAAACTCACAATCAGGTGGTGAAAAAGACGGACGCCCGGGTCTCCAAGATTTTGCTGTACCACTTTAAGCGGGATGGCTACACGGAGACTCCGGTGGGCAAGCAGCTGAACATTCAGTTGCCGCACGATTACATTGCCAGCATGACCGGCATTGCTTATGAAGAATCGGTGCGCATCATTAGCCGCCTGAAGAAGATGTACGGCTGCATTAACTACCTGCGGGGCGGCAAAATCGTCATCACCGATCTGGATAAGCTGTCTGAAATCGCCCAGACTGAAGACGCCTTTTTCTATTAAATTTAAGATATGGCTGCCTTCATAACGTGTTTGTGACTGTTCGAGCAGAGCGAGTTATGGAAAGACGCGAATTAATCCATGGATTGAGCGTATCCTTAGCTGAGCCCGAGCTGTGCGCAGTTTTGTGGACGTTTTTCTGCCACAAGACTGGCCTTAACTAATGGTGACATTCAAGCGCTGACGAATGGCCTCATACAACACAATGGCCACGGAGTTGGAGAGATTCAGGCTGCGGCTGTTGGGTCGCATGGGAATGCGAATGCTGTTGTCCGGGTTTTCCTCAATCAGCCAGGCGGGCAGGCCGTGGCTTTCACTGCCGAACACCAGCAGGCTGTTTTCCGGGTATTGAATGTCCGAATAATTCCGGGTGGCCTTGGTGCTGACAAAATAGGGCGTCCAGCCGGGTTTGGCCGCTTTAACGTCCTTAAAGTCGGGCACATGATGAATGGGAATATCATCCAGATAATCCATACCGGCCCGCTCCAGATATTTATCATTCAGGCGAAAGCCCAAACTGCCCACCAGATAAAGGTCGGCACCTGTGCAGGCGCACAGGCGAGCAATATTCCCCGTGTTCTGAGGAATTCTGGGTTCTACCAGGACAATGGTGATTTTAGGATCAGCCTCGAAACTCAGTGGCGTCGAGGATAGAGAGGTAGGTGGGGTCATTGAGCATTTTTTCCGTACCCAGCACCACACAAGACAATGGATCGTTGGCGATATGAACCGGCACATCCACTTCCTTGGCAATCAGTTCATCCATACCGGCCAGCAAAGCCCCGCCACCGGCCAGCACAATGCCGCGATCCACGATGTCGGCGGCCAGTTCGGGTGGGGTCATTTCCAGGGTGCTTTTCACACCGGCCACGATTTCCATCAGCGTGGGGAACAAACATTCCCGCACTTCGGTGCTGTTGATGGTAATAGTATGCGGCAAACCATTCAGCAGGTTCAAGCCACGCACTTCCATTTCTTCTTCTTCCTGGTTTCGGTAGGCGGAGCCCATGCGGATTTTGATTTCCTCAGCGGTGCGTTCCCCGATGGACAGGTTGTGGGTCTTTTTCAGGTGATCCTGAATATTCTCGTTCAACTCATCGCCAGCGGTGCGGAGGCTTTTGGAAACCACGCAGCCTTTCAGGCTGACCACGGCAATCTCGGTGGTACCGCCCCCAATGTCGATGATCATGGAACCCGTGGGCTTATCTACCGGCATGCCAGCGCCAATGGCGGCGGCCATCGGCTCATCGACCAGATTCACGATGCTGGCACCGGTTTGTAAGGCCGCATCGGCCACAGCCCGACGCTCTACTTCCGTCACGCCACTGGGAATACCAATGACCACCCGGCCCGGACGCATACCAAAGGCGCCGGGGCCCCCGTTTACTTTTTCAATGAACCGTTTCAGCATTTTTTCGGCCCATTCAAACTCGGCGATTACCCCATCCCGCAAGGGGCGAGTGGCCCGAATGTTGCCGGGGGTGCGGCCAATCATCTCACGGGCGGCCAGGCCCACTTCAATCACTTCCGGTGGATTCTTGCTGTAATCAATGGCGACTACCGAGGGTTCTCTGAGGACAACGCCTTTTGTGGTGGTGCAAACCAGGGTGTTGACCGTACCCAGGTCAATGCCCATGTCATTGGTGCTTTTGCGAAAAAAATCAAAAAGTCCCACAATCCTTACCTCAGCAAAACTAACGGTTGTTCATTTCGGACGGTCGCCTCTCGAAAAGTCCTCAATGTTTTTATTATTCCTTATGATGCCAATAGGGACAAGGACTTTTGTGGGCAGGCGCCTAAAAACAGGCTGAAATCCTTAAGTGGCCGAGCTTTCTTGGCTCACCCAGGATAGATAGTCCTGCGATCCTGCCTGAATGGGTAAGGCGATGAATTCAAAAATCTGGTAACTGTGGAGGGTTCGAATTTCTTGTTCCAGTGTTTGCAGGCGATCCAGCCGGGTTTTGATCAGCAGTAAAATTTCAGAGGCCTGTTGCACTTGCCCCTCCCACCAGTAAACCGATTGCAGCGGTGAGTCTTTTCCCAGGAGGTTGACGCAGGCCGCCAATTTTTTCGTAACAATATGCGTGGCAATCTTTTGGGCTTCTTCCATGTTGGGACATGTCACTAAAACCAGGCAGGCTGCTGTTTCTGTCGTTATGCTCATTGCTTGCGTATCCTTCAACTTTGTCTGGAATCTGATAAACGAAATATAAAGATTGCAAGAGTCAGCTTTAAAAATCCCGGCAGCTTCTTGACCCTTGCCTTTCCATAGGGTTTAATTACGCTAATTAAAAGCTTGATACCCACCAACTATCAAGTCACCGAGAGAGAACCCAAAATACTACGAGAGCCATTGCGAAAGGTAGGCGTCCTTTTTTTAAACACAGGAAACTGTTTGGCTAAACAAAGGGACGGCGTTGTGATTTTTAAACAATCTCACAGCCTGGAGAGTGGTTTTTTTAGTTGGTAATTTAGTTCGTTCCTGTTTTCAAAGTACATTGTTAAGGAGAGACCATAATGAAATCCAAATTGTTGACCGTGACCTTGTTGGGCTTGGCTGCTGCTACCACTTTGACCTTGACCGGTTGCAAATCCGAAGAAGCTGCTACCACCACCACTGAAACCACTACCGAAACCACCAGCATGACCCCTGAAGCAGCTACCACCGAATCCACCACCGCTGCTCCCGCTGAAGGTGCTGCTACCACCGAAACCACCACCAACACTACTGAAACCACTGCCGCTCCTGCTGAAGGCGCTGCTACCACTGCTGCTCCCGCTGAAGGCGCTGCCGCTGAGCATGGCGCTGCTGAGCACCACTAGTCATACAGAAAACCGTCTTTCGAGATTGGTTTTTTGATTGAAAAAAGCCCCTGATTCAATCAGGGGCTTTTTAGTTTTCGCAAATTACCTCAGGATGGCCGCATGGCTTCCTGATGACTAGCGCTTGGCCTCGAGTAAGTGCAAGGCTTGCTGCCAAATGTATTTGGCCTCTTGCCAGACTCGCTTTCCCCACAGGGGCAGGACTGTCCAGGGGGCTTTTTCCTGAAAAAAACGAACTTTGCCCCGAGGGCGATACAGTGCCAGTATGTGTCCCGGTACATCCTGTCCCGCCTTCAGGGCCAGGCTTATCTGGCGCAGCAGCTCCAGTTGGGCATCCAGGTAAAACAACTCCGATTTTTGCTTGTCCTCGTCGGCCTCAAAGTGCCATAAAGCCTGATAGGCGCAATCCATGGACGGGTCTGGCTCGGTAGCCGGTTCCGGCCAGCGGTTGATTGCTATTCGTGGCTCAATTTCCTCGTCAATGACCGCCTCCAGCAGTTGGGCGGCACGTTGACGGCGGGCCAAGCGTCCATTATCCGGAATGAACTCCATTAAAGGTGGCAGTGGCCGGTTTGAGATCATACGTTCACTTTCCTTGCCACAGGGCGTCTCTATTTTTATTATAGTGAGGTACTCATTTTTTGCAGCCCGTTGAACAGAGGACATTGCCCATGGCGGCTGATTCCGGCTTTAGACTCCCCCCGGCCAGGCCGCGTATTCTGGTTACTCGTCCTTTGGAGCTGGGGGAGCCTGCTGCTTTTGAGCAAGACCTGGAGGCCGCCGGGTTCTCCGTGTTGTCGATGCCCCTGATCGAGGTGGTCACGGCCGCTGTTTCAGTATCGGACTGGGCTCAGTACCATTGGGTATTTTTTACCAGTAAAAATGCCGTAAAGTCTATCGGTTACCAGCTGGCCCGATTCCCTTCCTCCAGACTTTCGATTGCCTGCGTTGGCCCTGCCACGGAACAGGCCCTCACGCCTTATGGGCTCCAAGCCCAGTTTGTTTCCCCGGTCTACGATGCTCGGCATGCTGTCCAATATTTTGCGCATCGCCACCCCGTGACCGGTTTGTGCATACTCTGGCCCTGCGGCAATCTGGCCGATCCGCATCTGAAAACCGCGTTGGAGGCCCAAGGGGCGTTGGTCACGGCTTTGACAGTCTATGAAACCCGTTTGAAGTCTCGGTTCAGCCCGCAGGAAAAACAGGTTTTGCTGGACCCCTATGATCTCCTGGTTTTTACCAGCCCTTCGGCTGTGGAGGCTTTTCAGCAGGGCCTGAGACAGATGGATCGCCCGCCCGAGGCTCAAGGGGCTGTGGCTTGTCTGGGGCCTCGCACAGCTCAGGCGGCCCTGAAGGCTTTTGGCCGTGTGGACATTCAGCCGGAGCAATACACGTTGTCGGCGTTGAGTACGGCCATTCGGCAGTATTTTGAAGCAAAGGAGCCGCTCTGATGTCTTTCCCTGCCCCGCAAGGCGTCGCATTTCCGCTTGCCCATATCAGTACGGTGGTGCAGGCCCTGGAGTCTCAGGAAGAACGTCTGAGGGCCCACTGGTGCCTCCCCCGGGAAGAGGCGCGGTTGCTGTATTTGCTGGCCGTGGTGGGGCGCTATCGTCGCTTGTTGGAGGTGGGAACTTCCATCGGCTACTCTACCCTGCATCTGGCTCAGGCGGCTTCCTTGAATGATGGAAGTCTGCACACCATTGACGCTTCCGTGGAGCGTCAGGCCGAAGCGCTGCTCAATCTTCAAAAGGCCCAACTGGCTGAGCGGGTGACCTTCCACCCGGGAGACGCCTTGTCCGTTTTAAACCGGTTGCAGGCTCAGGGGCAGGCCTTTGACCTGATGTTCATTGATGCCCGCAAGTCCGAGTATAATCAATACTTTCAAAAGGCCAGCGGTTTGCTGGTAGCGGGCGGTTTGCTGATTGCCGATAATACCCGTTCTCATCGCTCCAAAATGCAGGATTTTATTCAGGCGGCTCATGCGGACACCCACTGGGAGATCAGCGATCTGGAGACCCCCAGTGGATTACTGATTGCCCGTAAATGCTCCCCGGGACAGCCGTAAGTTCCAGGTCAGGCCTTATCCGCATCCCGGCAGGAGGTCTGACAGGGTTCGGCCTTCTGTCACAAAGGATTGAAAATCCGTGGATTTACAGTATGATAAACGTAGCGGAACCCCACTTCACGGGATTTCGCCTTCTTTACTGCTTTTAGGGGTACCGGCCGTTCACTTCCCTTGCCATAGGGCAGGTCTACATACCGATAGTTCAAATACAGGCTGATCAATTGGATGGAACCCATGACGGATAGCTTTATTGAAACCATTCAGAAAAGTAAGAACAGCGCTTCAGGGAATACCGTACACAGCACCGTTTTATCCTGCTATGAAACACCGCTGGTGACTGTAGACATTGTGCTTTGTACCGTCATTCAGAACCAGTTAAAGGTGCTTCTGATTCAACGGAAGCAACCACCGTATGAGCATATGTGGGCGATTCCGGGTGGTTTTATTCATGTAGGAGAAACCCTGGAGCAAGCGGCCAGTCGGCGCCTGCTGGAAGAAACCAACGTCAACAACATTTATCTGGAACAACTCGGCTCCTTCGGGCAGCCGGATCGCGACCCTCGGGCCCGCGTTATCACGGTGGCCTATTACGCGCTGGTCAGTGCGGAAAAACTGCACCTGGAAGCGCATGCCAACGCCGAGGATGTGAAATGGTTCAGCGTCAGCGAATTGCCCGAGTTGGCCTTTGATCACCACGAAATTGTTCAAATGGCCCTGGCCAAGCTCAAGCGGCATTTGGAAAGTTCCTCGGTGGCCTTTCAGTTGCTGCCGGAAAAGTTTACCCTGACCGAACTGCAACGGGTTTACGAACTGGTTTTGGGCAAACCCCTGGATAAGCGGAATTTCCGCAAGAAAATTCTGGCCTCTGATATTTTAAAGGACACCGGAGAAACCAAAATGGAAGGCTACCACCGTCCAGCCCAGTTGTACGCCTTCACTCGACGCTCCCCGGTCACCCAGGCATCCTAGTTCTTCTGCCTTTGGCATATATATAAGCAGACCGCCCTCAGCCACCTCGCTCAGGGCGGTTTTGCTTTGGTCTGCGGTCAGATTTTGAAAGCATAAAACCCATGAAAAAACCCTGGGTTTCGGCCCAGGGTTTTTCTTGTTCTTGAGATTCGAGATCCTAGAACGCGTAGCTGGTTCTCAAACCGATGACCCAGGTATTGCCATTTTGCTGGATACCGAAGCCATTGTTCAGGAACTGTACGCTGGGAATGATGGAAATCGCATCGTTGACAGCCCACTTGTAGTAAGCTTCAGCGGTGTGTTCCCAAGATTGGTTGAAGCGGGTACGGTTGAAGTTGTTTTGACCCATGTTGTTTTTGTACAGGTCAACCACAGCGTAGCCGATACCGAACACGTCGTTCTCACGAACCCCGAAGACTTTCATGGGAACGTTCAGGACGCCGGAGATGGACTGACGTACACCCACGGTGAACGGGCTGAGCGCTGCGTTACCACCACGGGTGGTGGCGCCAAAGCTACCCAACAGCTGGTTGTTGCTGTTCAGGAAGAAGTTGTTCTGGCCACCGTTGCTGTACAAGTAGTTCACGGTCGTACCGATGCCTTTGTACCACTCCTGGTTCCAGCCAGCGTACACAGCGTTTACGCTGTAGGTACCAGCGCCGGAACGGAAGCCGGTCACACCGCCGGAACGGTTGGTGGGAACAACAGCGTCGCCACTGGCGTTCACAAAGCTGCTGCCGCCGGTCAGGAAGTTGTTCGCGTTATTGGTGTTACCAGCAGACCACACGTTGTAACCACCAGCGTACACGTTACCGGGTACGTCAAACAAGCGATAGTTCAAGCGGGCTTCGTAAGTGGCGGACAAGCCGTCCATTACATCACCCACGTTGAAGGTACCGACACCAGTGGTCAAATCGGCGCTCAAATCATCGGAGCCCAATTTTTGGTGCCACTGGTAAGCAATCATCGGATTGCTCTGGTTGATAGCGATACCGGGGGTATTCACGAAAGCACTGTTCTGGAACTGGGTGTTTTCGTTGCCACGGTATGGGCTCTTGTCATAGAGGTAGCGCCAGGGCATGGAACCGACGTACAAGTCGCCAGTGGTAGCCCAGTTGCTATCATCGGAGCCAGCACCCAACATCCAGTCAGTCAACAGAGGAATACCGGATTTGAAGTGTTGGTGGTAGTGCAGATCTTCCAGGTACAGGTAGGAACGTACGTTGGTACCAATGGAACCGCCGCCAATTCCTCTGTTGCCGAAGCCTTCGTTACCCAGAGCCGCATCACTGGCGATTCTGGACAAGCTGTTGTAAGACCCGATAGCACCTGCGTTGTTTTGCTGGGCTGCGTTCGGAGAAATACGACCAAACGCGGCAATCAAGCGGGTGTGGACTTCACCGGCACCGATCTTGGAATCTTCTTTATCTTCCCGAACCGGAACGTCCATGGTCAAACGCAGACGGCCGATGGCGCTGATGGCGTCACGGATACCGTCACGACCGCTGTTACGACCGCTCAGCTGGTCACGGGTACCAGAACGGTTCATATCGGCCAAAATACCAATGCTGGCATCACCGTGCAGCTGGGTTCTTTCCAGCAAGCTCAAACGCTGATCTTGCTCGGCGTTTTTAGCTTCAATGGCGCTGGCGCGAGATTCCAGAGCTTCGGTACGAGCTTGCAAGGCGGCCAACTCGTTTTTGAACTCATCTTGCAGACGAGCCAGTGTTTCGAGATCCGCTTTGTCAGCTTTCTCGGCACCCAGGCGAGCCAGGTCACGGCCAACGGATTTAATCAACGCGTTGAGGGCAGCAGCCAGCTCCCAGCGGGTCGCATTGCGCTCTCCGCGGAAGGTGTGATCCGGGTACCCTTCGATAACGTCGTACTTTTCAACCAAATCCTGCAGAGCTTCGTAAGCCCAGTGGTTTTGGTTTACATCAGTCAGCTCGTCCACGCTGGTAATGGCATGGGCGGACGTCGTCGAACCAATGAAGGCACCGGTAGCTCCCGTCAGGAAGATGCTTGCCGCGAGCAGCAAGGGTGTCACTCTTCTTGAAGTCATATCTAACTCAACTCCTATTTGGTTCAATAACAATTTGACTTACCTTATACCTACCTTAATTAACTGAAAGTCCTTCTACCCACCAAACGCAAAAGCAACCTTCGAGAGTTAGCATCCTAACACTTCCATAAAAAGTTGCCAACGCTACGGCGAATGTCTTCACAAGATCTTAATTCCTGCCCCGGAAACTCGCTTCCCGTTGTTTTCATTATAAAAAGGTACAGTTTGGAGCGGGTCATTCTTTGCATAATCTTTATCCAGAATAATTTCAACTCTGTGGGTAGATCTGAAATTAAATTGGGCGTCGTACAAAAGATGCAATAGTCAATCCGCCGGATGAGGGAACTGACAATAACAGCGGCTCTATCGTAAGACCGGATTGAGCATAGTTTCGACGGCTTTCAGCGCATCTTGAATGCGAGTGGGATTTTTTCCGCCCGCTTGCGCAAAATTCGGCTTTCCGCCGCCGCCGCCGTCACAAATCTGGCCGGCCTGCTTCAGCAGCTCGCCAGCCTTGATGCCTTGCTTGACGTAATCCTCGGAAACGCTGGCCACAAAAGCGGCTTTCTGGTCGGCGTCCCCGGCCAGCACGATGATATGAGGCCCACAGGCTTTGGCCAGTTTTTCGGCAATCAATTTTAGCCCATCCAGGCTGTAGTCTTTCAAAAAGTGAACCAGAACAGGATGCTCAGGCGTCAGGCGTGCCTGCAAGCCCCTGATTTCCTGCAAGGCCAATTTTTCTTCCAGTCCACGGATGGTCTTTTCCCGGCTTTTCAGCTCGTCTACCAGTTTTTGCACCTTGCCGGGCACTTCTTTGGCAGGGCTTTTCAGCAGCTCGGCCATGTCCCGCATGTCTAATTCCAGCTGTTTGAATTGTCGGTAGGCTTTTTCTCCGGCCACAATCTCAATCCGCCGGACGCCAGAGGCGATGGCCCCTTCGGAAACGATTTTAACCAGGGCGATTTCACCCAGTTGCTGGACGTGGGTACCGCCACACAGCTCTTTACTGGCTTCTCCGTAGGAAATGACCCGGACTTCCTCGCCGTACTTTTCACCCTTATGAGGAGCTGCGCACCCGCTATGATCACATTGTGGAAACGGTGAAACTGG
>DAIDMR010000016.1 GCA_027448865.1 Vampirovibrio sp. | reverse complement strand
GCGCAACAGAGAGCACGCCCTGATTCAGAATACGGTGAATCTGGAAACCGGGGAGTCTAAACCGGCGGCGGTCTGTCTGCTGGATGCGAACCCCAGCGACTATGACAAAAAAACCATCCCTATGGCCTCCATCGTGGAGCGTCGGTGGCGCAGTGCCAGCATGCGGAATTTCCTGAAGGGTTCCGGCCAATCTGAGAATACCGCTCAGCTGGTCCGGGATATTACCCAATACCTGCGCCGCTACATCTGGCACTCAGATGAGTCCACGCATGAGGTGCTGGCCTTGTATGCCATGGGCACCTATGCCGCTCGTATCTTCCGGGCCTTCCCCTATCTGTCCCTGAACGGCTTGGCAGGCAGCGGGAAAAGTAACACGCTGGATTTGATGTACGAGCTCTGTTTCAACGCTGTTTACACGGCAAATATTTCACCCTCTGCGCTTTTCCGAACCATTGAAAGCACCTTTGCCACCTGTATTCGGGATGAAGCCGAGCAGTTCAACAAAAAAACGCCCGAGAATATGGACGAGCTGACCATGTTAAACGCGGGCTACAAGGCGGGGGCCAAGGTTATGCGATCCGGCAAAAACGCCCAGGGGCAGTTTGACGTTGAGGAATTCGACCTGTTCAGCCCAAAGATATTTGCCGGGATCAATATGCTGAACGACACCCTGCTGACCCGTAGCATCCTGATCAAGATGTACAAGGCTCCCAAAGACGTGGTTAAAAACATGCCGCGTATGGTGCAAAGCCGGGATCAATTACTGAGCCAGGGCGCTGATTTACGGGATCGCCTTTACACCTGGTTTATGACCAAATTTGCCAACTTGAAGCAGGTTTACGAACAGTACACCCCTATTGATGAGATCGCCAACCGGGATTGGGAGGTTTGGTTGCCCCTGCTGGCGATCGCTGCCCTTGCCGATATGGAGGACACTGACCGGGCCGCAGATTCCGAGCTGCTGACCGAGCGCATCATCCGCACGGCCATTGCGAAGAGCAGAGAAAAGAAGGAGATGAGCCAGGACAACGCTATTCATCTGAAGGTGCTGGTGACCATTCTGGACCTGATGAACGACGAGAGCACCGATGTAGAAAACAAGTTGATTCCCGTTCTGGAGCATCCGCACTGGTACCCCACTTCGATGGTGTGCAAGCTGATCAGCGCCAAATTGATAGAAGAGGGATTTTTCAAGGATTCCAAGGAAATCACCCCGCGCTGGCTGATGCAAATCCTGAGCCAGTGCCAAGTGATTACGGACAAAGAAAAGCAACAAGGGTATCTCTGGGTTGCTTCAGAAAGGGGGAAACGCCGGTGTATTCACCTTTCAAAAGAAGCTGTAGAAGAGGCTTTAGGGAGATTGTAGCTCATCCATTGGCCGGAAATTTAAATATCTGGCCACAAACGGCCACACCCGGCCATTAATGTGGCCACTGGCTACGAGAGGCTTTTGCCCGGTTTGCGGCCAAAAATCAACAGAATCAGATCGACAAACGGAGAAAGCGAAATGCAAACAAAACTCGATATGACAATCATAGAAGAAGCCAAACGGCGCATTGGGATTGCCTCAGAGGCCAATAACGGCGCGGCTGTTCGGCAAGTTCCTACCAATGACAGTAACTATCCAGATGAGCTTGAAAATAGCCGCAACGTTAACCCTGAAAACCCATATTCTACAGATGTCGTTAAACTGGGGTCTTATAAAACGTGGAATCCATTGGTTGAGTATGAACGCAGTCAACAAGCCGTTTTCAGCCTTGTTTCTGGTGAAAATTCAGCGGAATTTGACGATAACTCAAAAGCCGCTCTGCTGTTCGATTTTGACTATTGGGTTTCAACTAACGGCAGACACGTTGCGGAGTTTGCCAACTATCGCATTTTTGGCGCAACAGTTGACCCCAAAAGTGTGATCGTTGAACTGCATGATCTCTGGAAACGCTACAAAAAACAGGTAAAAGGGGCATTGCCTGAGCCTTACATTCCAGATGGCGCAAGCGATTTCCCGCAAAATCTCGAAATCGTTAACCGGCGCACCCCAAACAGACTAGAAGCCGCTCAGGGGTTCGTTCCAAATTTTGTACTAGGGAAGCCTAGTAGCTTAGCAGAGAAGTTGTTTGCGGAACGCTTGCACAGTCTTTATTTTTACCTTTGGTATAGCGTTCTTGCCGTCAATGTAGAGCGGGTTAGTGAGTTCGAACACTGGATCGAGTTGATGGAAAGCGCATGCTGCCCGATTCAGATGGAGAACGTTTCCCTCTGCGTGAAATTGTTGGGCGGCCACCACGCAGAGGACCGGGAAAATTTCCTGGCCAAACTGCGGGCGCATTTTATGACCCACTTGCAGCGAGTGAAAAGTAAGGCTATCACCTGCGATTGTGGTGCCGGCTTGGAAAAAAGTTAGTAGCAGAGCGGAAAAGGAGTATTCGATATGAGGTTATTGTCATTTTGTTCTTGGTCCTGGTTGGCCATAGCATGCCTGCTTGGTTTGGACAGTTGGTTTTTGGGCCACAGCCATATACAAGGGGCTACCTATTGCATGGTCGTATTCTTAGCGCACCACGTTTTTCTAATGGATTTACGCTTGAGCCAAACAGGGAAACGGGGTACCCGTAATGGCCAGTAAGCAAACCACACCCATTATTGTTGCAGACAGCAGGGAGCAACTGCCCTATGCCTTCCCTGAATCCTGGCCGGTAATCCGCAAGGCGCTGCCCTCTGCTGATTACTCCCTACTGGGGCAGGAGGATGTTTTTGCCATTGAGCGCAAATCCTTGTCCGACCTGGCAGGCTGCATTTTTACAGACCGTTTCAAAGCTGAGCTTGAAAGATTGTCGAGCTTTAAACATGCCTTCCTGGCTATTGAGTCGAGCCTGTACAAAATCCGCAACCACATGCCGCGCCATTCCAAGGTGCACCCGGCATCACTGGTTGGTTTCCTGCAGTCGATCCCCTTACTGTATGGCGTGCATGTGCTCTACCTGGAGGACAGGGAAACAGCCCAGGAATACGTTAAAGGCCTACTGGAGAAATATAACCGCTTCCTCTTAAACGATAGAAAGGACACCCCGTGAGTAAGTTGAATGCAGGCTTGTATTCCAGTGCTGACCACACTTGGCAAACGCCACCGGATATTATCAAAGCCATCCTTGATTTTGAGAATGTGGGCGTTTTTGGATTGGATGCGGCATCCACCACTGCAAATGTTCCGGCCTTCCGTTATTACACCGAGCAAGGGCTGATGAATGGCACTGAGTTGGTTAACCCGAATGTATGCGGATTAACTGGCTGTTGGGATATACACGGCTACAAAATGAACACGCTGGTGTGGATGAACCCACCCTATGGGGCCAAATTAAAGCTATTTCTTGAAAAAGCCTACACCGAAGCTCAGAACAAAAATGTTCGGGTGTGGGGCTTGGTCCCAGCCAGGACAGAAACACTCTATCAACACCGATTCGGCCTGACCAAAGCAGGGTTTACCGTGTTCCTGTCTGGACGGCTCGAATTCTGGCGGGATGGCAAGCCCTACATGGTTTTGGACAAGAAAACCGGAAAGATGAAACCGGGAAACGCACCATTCCCGACCATGCTGATGTACTGGGGCCACGACTGGGAGCACAAAGCCAAGCTGTGGCTCAAAAAAAAGCCACTTCCCGGCACCCTGATGTTACGCGGCGATGAACTTTTGAAACTGTTTTAGAAAGCGAGACACCATGAATCAAGATAATGTCATCCAATACCCTGATCCCACGCAAGTTACCGTGAGAGGAGCGATCCTCGACCAAGCCAAAGCCCTAACGGAAGGCGATCGGAATAAAGCCTATGGCTGCCCGGTAAATGGGATGGAATTGCTTGCAAAAATGATTGATACATACCTGGGCGGCATTGGTTTAACTGCAGTAGACGCCGCTGTCATTATGGCTTTTGTGAAAATCAGCCGAATCGCAACCAACCCAAACCACATGGACAGCTACATTGACCTGTCTGCCTATGCTGCTATCGCTGGGGAATGTGCAGCCTCTTCCTCAAAGGAGGCCAGTCGTGCTCAATAATCTCACCACCACCTTGCGGCAATCCTACTGGACGGAGGAGGGCCTTCGGTGCCGTGACACTAACGCCGATTACCAAAACTGCCCAATCCATAAGATTTACAGACGGCACAAAAGCTACACCAATGAATTTAAATGCCACCAGCCAGAGTCGAATCAACGCCTCCTGTCAGCAGGGATCAAGCCGGTCATCAAAATAAAACCCATCCCGGCAAATGAAATTCCTGAGAGCAAGCGCCGTCCTTTGGATTATCGCTTGTCAGAGGAGGAGGGCGCAGCGTTGCGGGTTGAGATTGTACGTGTGCTGCCCTCTCTGGAAAATCCATACACAGCCGGTATTGTCAAGCACCTGAATCAATCTTGCTTCATGGGCTGGGCTGACTGGAATAACAACCATGTTTGGAGCCACTTGAACCGGATGAAAAAAGCCGGGGTGTTGAAAGTGATTGGCTATGAGGAATCCCATTCAAACATAGAACTCCTGGGTGTGGCCGATGCTAGCAAGCTCAAATCCATGATTCGTAAAGGTTACCGGCCTCAAAAAATGCCTCAAATGATTTTTCAGAAAGGGTAAAAAATTATGAAAAGACTATTGATTCAGTGCTTTGCAGGCTTAGTTATAGGGGCGATATGTGGCGCTCTGATAGCCGCTTTTTGTGAGGACTCCCTGCTCCCAAAGGACACTTTGGTCACCACGGCGTTTATCAATCGCCAGGCCATTGGCACTTTCATTATCGACACCGGTTCCACGTATGCGGTCATTACCCCGGAACTGGCCAGCAAGATTGGCGTTATCGTATCCGATGAAACACCCCGCGTTTCCATCCTGACTGCCAATGGTGTTCAAGCCTGCCCACGGGTGACCCTCTCCTCTATTCAGGTGGGGCCAGTCACCGTGCACAATGTGGCCGCTGTGGTGAAACAGATTGATGATGATCCCTTGCTTGCGGGCTTGCTGGGGATGTCGTTTCTCTCACAGGTCGATTTACGGATTAACAAAGGTCAGTTGAGTATTGAGAAAGCAGGTAACTAATGCACCCAAAAGTTCACGAATTAAAATGCGACATCATTCATCTACTGGCAATCATCCGAGGCGAAAAACCCTTTGAAATAAGGAGAAACGACCGAAATTTTTCAAAAAATGATTTTCTTTATTTGCGGGAATACTGCCGTCAAAGAAATTGCTATGGCCCTTCGTGGGTGATGGTACAAGTGACGGGTTTGCTGGATGACCCAATTTATTGCAAACAAAATTACGTCACCATGGGCATCAAGGTCCTGGCGTATAAATCCAGTTATTCCAGTGAGCTTAAAGCCCACTTTGAAAGTAGGTAAGCAATGGAAGTGAGCTTGATTAAAGTGCGCTGCCATTGGTGTTGGCGTGATCCGAATTGCGAGTGCGATTGTCAATTCTGTGATTATGAACCAGATGAAGCAATTGGGGATTGCTCTTGCATTTGCCATACGCCATTCAAAGGCTACTGCCAGCGCTGCAAAAATACCCGCTATATCAGCTATGAGCCTATTGGAACAGCCCAAAAAGCAATTTCTCAAACTGATATGAAAAGGCTGAAAGCACTTTCCACACTGGTTGATGATTATTCTGGCGAATATTAAGGAGCAGGTTGCTATGAAAACTAAAACTATCCATCTTTGCCTTGACATTGAGGGCTTTCTCAATCAAGCAAAAAAAGAACCGTCAATGGCTAAAAATTTGTTCAAAGGACGTACAGCTCAAGAGGCAATAAAAATACTGGAAGAGAACTTGGCTATTGGGCGCAAAGTACTGCCCTTCTCTAGTGAATGCGAAGGGTTTGATTATCGAACAGGCTGCCCAGGCCATGAGTTAGAGGAGCAGGGTCAATGAGTGATTTGGAATGCCCATATTGTGAGGCTGATCTGGATGTTTGCCACGATGATGGCTTTGGCTATTCGGAAGGCGTTGCTCACGAAATGCAGTGTTATGAATGCGAGAAGAATTTTGTTTTTCATACCAGTATTTCATTTTATTACGAACCCAAAAAGGCTGACTGTCTTAATGGCAGCCCTCACAGGTTGAAAATTATGGAGACCAGCCGCAGTACTATAACCCGTTGCAAAGACTGTGAGTATGAAAAGTATGAATGGAAAGCAGGCAAAAATGACTAACAAGAACTATACCGTTAAAAGCAGTTACAGGCGCTACATGGAAGGTTTCGGACTTGCATATCAAACCAAACGGCACAAGGGTTTAGATCTGCAAGAGGCGCTGAAACTAATATCAGAAGAAATTCAGAGAGATGACATCAAAGAAGTGTCGATCGAGGACGTTTCAAAGCGAGTTGAAAATGTTAAAAATTACCCAATTTATGAGGTGAGCCAAGATGACTAAAGAACAAACCGAAACCGAGAAGCTGACGGAAGAGATTTATAAAGATGTGAGACTAGGGTACATGCACAAATCCGAAGCTGTATGTGTTTTAGAGCGCTTAATCAACCAAGCCACCGCCGAGTTGCGGGCGGAAGTTTCCAGGCTCGGCCAGTCGCTGGAAATCATAGAAACCCAGTACCACGAACAGCTTGAAGATGACCTCAAGCCACTGCAACAGGAAATAGAGCAACTACGCCAAGCGCTTGAAAAAGCCGAAATGGAGCGCGATGTGTTTAAGCGCCAATTAGAGGAGTACAACGCTCATGAACAATTCTGATGATTATTCCTTCCCAATTTCCGCCGCTAATCAGGACTTGAGCCCTGAACTCGCCCAGGTCGCTGAAATTGTTGGCCGTGAAAACGCCCTGCGCCTCGCTGGAATTTATGGGGACAAAAACCTATACATCCCTCAGGTCATTAATGCCGAGCATCGCTTAGCTGAAATCCTAGGGCTGGAATTGGCACGGGCGCTCAGTAGAGAATTTGGAGGCATAGTCCTGAAAATTCCAACCTGTAGGCACTTAGAACGGAAGCATCGAAATGAATCAATAGTCCGCCTTTATAACGCCGGGCACCGTGTTGAGGAACTGGCCGCAATGTTTGAACTGACTGAGCGTGCTGTGTTCCTCATCATCAGCCCCCAGCGTGGCCAGATGCCCCACATCAAGCAATTGAGCTTACTGGGCTCTGATAAAACAATTTTTCTAAAGAAAAGACGTAAGCCGAAACCCAAATGAGGTTACAATGTCGCCCCCCGCTATCGTATCCCCCGCCATTGCTTATTCCATCGTCCATTCTCTTGGTTTCACCCTGGATAAACTTAAACAGATTAAAGTGAGTGAGAATTTTACCTGGGCTGAGGTTTTCCACAACCGAACGTTGCTGGATGTTAAATCTGCCCGCATTGAAATCTACAAAAACGCACTGGCAACCGCTGGACGGCTTGAAGCTATCCGGCGGTTTTTGCGTGAGCTTACAGGCAAACCACTTGTTATCCAGATCACTAGCTGGTATCGCTCCCCCGCTGCCAATGCTGCTGCCGGTGGCGCGAATAAAAGCCAACACATGCTTGGCCTTGCTGCTGATTTCGTGGTGCCTGGATATCAGAGCGTTCGAGGCAATCAATACATTCAGGCCCACCTCATTGGCCTTAAAGACACCGTTAAATTCTGCCTTGAAATTACCAACGGCCAATGGTGTCACATTGACCTGAGGCCGTCGCACATTGTCTTTGAGAACAAAGGCGGGGGCCAGTATCCCGTGCTGACTTTGGCACAGCGCAACGCATTCATTCACAAGTATGGAAAGGCTGCCTGATGCTGACGATTGATGATTTGCAACACGGTGATCAAATCTGGGTATCCGACAGAAACCTGATGAGCGCATTGATCCAGAACGCACAGGGCGACTTTGAGTGGTCGCATGTGTGTTCATTTTGGATACTGGATGGCAAGCCCACCATCCTGACCACAGGCGCTTACTTTAGCTGGCGTAAGATGGCCTTTGTGTATGGGGCTGTGGATGCTGTGGAGTACCTATCCAAGCGCAAATGGATCGCCCAGCGTCGAGCTGACCTGAGCCCTGAAATGCAGACCATTCGCCTGCAAACCCTATTGAGGCTGAAAGACAACGCCACCCCTTACGCTGTGGCCAAGCTGGTGAAGCTGGCGAGCTGGCGCTTCAAGTCAGGGGTTGCCGATCAGATTAACAACCCGCCTGAGATCAATCCCAGCAAGACGTTTTGCTCTGAGTCTGAGGCATTGAGCATCATTGAGGCCAAGCGTATCTGGTACAGGTGGGAAGGGCTGACATTAGACTCTGCGCACGCACGGGCCTTGCGAGAGGTCAACAGCAAATACCCTCAGAAGTTAGAGGCATGTGTTCATACGCCTGAGACGCTGTACGACGCACCCGAGGCCGTGAGCATTACCACTTCAAACCCTTGTGTCAACCTTTCTTTTTTGAAATGCCAAGGTACTTCCTGAAGGGGGCCGGCTGCGGGGGAGCATCACCCCCGGAATCCGTTTAGCTACAAAAAAATTTGAAATTGTCAAGTCAAAATGAGCGAAAAAACACAAAAAGCCACATCGGAAATTGAAACGCTGCCCGCCATGGTGGGTGGTTCGACGCTGGCTTATTTGTTCGGCGTTTCAGACTCTTACATTTCCAAAATGGCCGAGAGGGGCATCATCCCTAAAAGCGGACGGGGACAATATCCCTTTGTGGCCTGTTTGCAAGCGTACATTTCCTATCTGGATGAAGGCACCACAGGAGAGGAAGAGGACAAAACAAATTACCAGGCCGAGAAAACAAGGCTGACGGCAGCCCAGGCGGACAAAGCCGAGCTTGACTATAAGATCACTCAGGGAGAATACATTGCCGCTCACGAGGTCGCAACAGCCTGGAACAAGATCATGGGCGAGGTCAAGGCCCAGATGATGAACTTGCCGAGCAAAATAGGCCCACAGGTTGTCGGTGTACAGACTCCTGATGAAGGCTTTCAGATCGTGATGAAGTTTATCCGGCCAATGCTGAAAGAGCTATCAGAAACAGATGTCAGTGTTGAATCTTATCGGCCACCCGAGACTTAAAGCGCTTGCAGATGCCGCCTTCAAGATATTGGAACCACCCAGGGAGTTAAAACTTTCAGAGTGGGCAGAGGAATACGCCTATCTATCACCTGAAAACAGTGCTGAGCCCGGGAAATGGCGCAATATACCCTATCAGATTGACATCATGGACGCCATTACCGACCCCAACATTGAGCGGGTAACAGTCAAAAAATCGGCGCGGGTAGGCTATACCAAGATCGTTGATCACGCCATTGCTTACTACATCCACCATGATCCGAGCCCGATTCTTGTCGTTCAGCCAACGATTGAGGACGCTGAGGGTTATTCCAAGGATGAAATAGAGCCGATGATCCGCGATACCCCTGTTTTATTCAATATTTTTGGGGATACAAAGGCCAAAAATAGCGGGCAGACCATCAATGTAAAATCCTTTCCAGGCGGGAAGCTCTACCTGATTGGGGCA
>DAIDMR010000015.1 GCA_027448865.1 Vampirovibrio sp. | reverse complement strand
GGCAGACAGAGGCGCTTGGGGCTGTTTTGTGAATCCTACCGTAATCCTGTCTATTTTTGAGAATGCCTACCTACCTGACGAGCATTTTCAAGCCTGACGAACGTTTCTCAGGAGGCAACCAAAAGCGGTTTTAAAGGCGTTTAAACAGAAGTGTGTTCTGTCTTTACCAATGCCTTGCCAAATAATGCCCATAGTGCCTGAATTGCGCAATCCACGGTAAGAACCACTTTGTAACTTAAAAATCCGCCGATGACAATAGCAAGATCGTTGGCCTTGCCGTGAGACACCTGAACCAGTGCGTAGGCGAATAAACAGGCCCGAATGGTTGAAAATGCCATTTGTATGCCTTTTTTGGGGTTCTCCGCGTTGAAGGTCAGGCTCCACAGGTAGCCAAGGCCGAGCAGCATTCCGGCTGAGCCCAATTTAAGCCACTGTGGGTAACACAGGGTCAAAGCAAGCAACAACAGGGCATCCAGGGTCAACGTACCTAGCCAGAGCCTTTTTTTCATCGCCAAAAAAGGTTTGCTGATCACGTCAGCGCTCCGATGGGGGAGATTTGGGATCGTGCTTTGTGTCATCACGGTTCAATTCTATGTCCAGATTGGGTGGAAGGTCGTCCTGCTCCTCGGGAGGGGCGTTCTCGATTTGCTGGTACAAATCATGCAGGGAGTCCAGAGTCGTGACGTTTTTGGCGGGCGGTCGACTGGATGACTGATCCGTTTTTTTCTTCTGAGGCTGCGGGACAGCCGTCTTTGAGTCGTCATCATGTGCCGCGTTGGATTCCGAATGGGGCGTCTGCGCTTCGTTCAGGGATTTCGGCGGGGCGGACGATTTCTTGGGTAACGGCCGCTGCTCTTTTTGCAGGGCTTGCTCGGCCAGACTCCGCTTGTACAGGATGCGAATACCCATGACCATGCCCACGATGCCTAGTATGACCGTCCAAAGGGGGGAGGTTCCATAGGTGCGGGTCAGCCAATTTCCCAGCAGAAGACCGCCAATAATGGGTAGGATGAGCTGGATGGCGTATTCCATGGCGTTGCAACCTGCAGATTTTCGGGTGTTGGGCGTCCCTGGCTTTTTGAGCAAGTGAGGCGTATTGTGGCGGGTATTTTTGGTCTACAATCTGTCAATGTAATACAAACCGTTTGGCTTGTAAAAATGTCCGCCGGAAATATCTGCCAGCATGCCTTGTCGCCAAATCGCGCACGCAGGCTTGCGCAAAGAATGAGAGAGACGGGCAAATGCTTTTTAGGCCAGGATTGTTTTTGTTTTGAGTGACCTTTGGAAAGGAGCCTGCCAGTATGGCCAAGGATGCCAGTTTTGATATTGTTTCCGAATTTGATCAGCAGGAGTTGGTGAACGCGCTGGATCAAACCCGCCGGGAGATCGCTTCCCGCTTTGACCTGAAAGATTCCGGCAGCGACGTTGAGCTGGAAGAGGGCAAGAAAATCGTGGTGACCACCACGGATGAATTTCGGGCCCAGAATATTTTTGATATTTTGGAGGCCAAAGTGGTCAAGCGGGGGCTGAGCCCCTTGATTCTGGATCGTCAGGAGCCGGAAGCCGCTTTGGGCGGGAAAGTTCGTCAAGTCATCAACCTGAAGCAGGGCATTGAAACGGATATGGCAAAAAAAATCGTGGCCCACATCAAGGAATCCAAGCTGAAAGTGCAGGCCAGCATTCAGGGCGATCAGGTGCGGGTGACCGGCAAAAGCCGGGATGACCTGCAAGAGGTCATCAAGCACGTGCGAGAGTTCGGCGATCGGCAAAGCATGCCGTTGCAGTTCACCAACTACCGCTAGGGGTTGGCGTCGCAACTCTCTCTGGTCTTTTATTGACTTTGTTTTTCCCTGAAAAAAGAAAAGCCGTCCAGCCGTTTGGCTAAACTGGACAGCGGGGTAGTACGGAATTGGTAGGAAGGAATAAAGACAGGAGAGAGAGTGTTGTGTTTAAATTTTGGGCTGAGCCGCAAGGGCTTGGCTGAATTTGAGCGCTAAATGAGCTTTAAGGTAAGCCTTTTCAGGCAATACTTTTAGGCGTAAATGCCCATAAACCAGACAGTGCCGGTGATGAACAGTCCGGCCAGGGACAGTTTGCCCAGGTTCAACGCTAAATCCTGCCAGGCATGCAAGGTGCCGATGGGCTGCGTGTTTGTGGCTTGGGTTTGGCATTGGGCTTTGAATTGCAGCATGATAAAAGTTCCCGCAAATAAGACACTGCCGGGTTGGCAGCAGTAACAGGATTGCGCGTGACTCTTGGCTTGGGGTCTGAATCCGTTACGAACGGTCAGCCTTGGGCCGGGTTGGCTTTTACAGCGTGGCGTCCAGCGGAATTCTCAACAAACGCCGTACTTTTCCAGCACCCTGATTGTGACTTTCTTGTTGATTAATGACGGTCAGGTTTGGATTTGTTCCCGATTCCTGAAACGCCTTGCGAACGCAGGCTGACAATCACAATGACGCCCCGGGTGCGGGGGCTGCAATGTTGCCGGTCAACTCGTGCGAATCTTTTGTTTTTAGTACTCTGTTGTTTCAGATAACCGACACCCCCATTCCACATTTATAGTAATGTTCAATACACAAACACGGTGGATAACGCATGACCCCTCCTTCTCTCACCTCCGACGCCCCCAAGACCGACATCCCTCAGACCGACAGTTGCGGCAAGAAAAAAGTGGGCTTTGTTCACTTGGGTTGCCCTAAAAATCTGGTGGATACCGAAACCATGCTGGGCATTCTGGATAAAGATCAGCACCAGATTGTTGCCAGCGAGGAAGAGGCGGACATTGTACTGGTGAACACCTGCGCCTTTATTGACTCCGCCCAGAAAGAGTCTGTCAGCGTGCTTGCCAATCTGGCCGAGCAGGGCAAGGAGTTGTTGATCACCGGCTGTCTGGCCCAGAAGTTTCAGGGTGAGCTGCTGGATTTATTCCCGGAAGCCAAGGCCGTGGTGGGTATTAACAACGTGGCCGAAATTGGCGATGTGATGAAGCGGGTGGAACGTGGCGAGCGGGTGCTGGCCATGCAGCAGGACCCCACCTATATATTGGAAGAAGACACCGTGCGTCGGCATATTACGGTGGGTTCCTACACTTACCTTAAAATCGCCGAGGGCTGCGACTATAAATGTTCCTTCTGTATTATTCCCAGCATGCGGGGGGCCTTCCGCAGCCGCAGCGTTGAAAACATCGTGGAAAACGCCCGGGAAATGGCTCAGCGGGGCGTCACCGAAATCATTCTGGTGGGGCAGGACACCACCAGCTACGGCAAAGACATCGGTTCCAGCCTGCCTGCCCTGCTGCGGGCCCTGAACGAGGTGGAGGAAATCGAGTGGATTCGCTTTATGTACGCCTATCCCAATCTGGTCTCCGATGAACTGCTGGAGACCATCAACGATTGCGATAAAGTGGTGAAGTACCTGGATTGCCCCTTGCAGCACAGTCATCCGGAAGTGCTGAAGCGCATGCGCCGTCCGGTCACCGATTTGGTAGAGTTCGCCGCGCGGGCCCGGGCCAAAATCAGGAACGTCAAGTTGCGGACTTCCTTTATTGTGGGCTTCCCCGGCGAAACGGAGGAGCATTACCAGCACCTGAAAACAATCATTGAGCAGGTGCAATGGGATCGCCTGGGTGTGTTTGAGTATTCTGACGTGGATACCGCCCATAGCAAGACGCTGGATGGTAAAGTCAAGAAAAGTGTTATCAAGCAGCGTCGGAATGAGCTGATGGCACTGCAGCAGCAGATCGCCTTCGCCAAAAATCAGGAAATGATTGGCCAAACCGTGGACGTGCTGATTGATATGGTGAACCAGTATGGCACCCTGATTGGGCGCACCCAGTGGGACGCCCCGGAGGTGGATAATACCGTGCAGGTCAAGGGGCAGGCTGTGCCGGGCGAGATTGTGAAGGTCAAAATCACCCACGTGACCCCCTACGATTTGAAGGGCATTATCGCCGCCGAGTAGCCGAGCGCTGGCGTTTCGCCGGAGAAGGGCAAGGCCTGCCCGTATTGGGATGCCCAGAATGTGGAGGGCTTTTTGCGGCCTCGTGTGACGGTTTGCTTGGCGTGGCGTTGTGCTTCAACTTTGTGTAACGTTGTGCTTCAACTTTCGCGTGACGATAGGGCCGGAAGGCTAATATAATAATGTTGTGTCTGTCGTAGTCTGGCGCATTGTTCGTATTTTTCAACAAGGCCAGCCACACGCCGCAAAGCTGAACCCAAGTGCTATCCGGGGCAACATCCGCATGAGAGAGCAATCCAGGCCCATGATTATTCAGGGAAATTTTAAACCGGCCAGAAGTGGCTGGCTACTCAGGATGTCCAGCCGGGTCTTGTCTCTGTTTCTCGGTGTTTTGGTCATTGGGGCCCTGGGGGCTTACGGGGTCAAGGTGCAGTTTGAGGACGCCATCAACAAGCTGGCCAAGCACACCCGGGATATGAACGAACAGAACAAGGAACTACAGGTTAAGCTGAACCACATTCGATCCTACAAGAATGTGGAGGCCGCCGCGGCCCGGGTGCCGCATTTGCACATGCCGGAAACGGTGATTGATGTGCCCTCATCTGCAGCGGTGATTCAGTTGCCCGCTCTGCCCCCAGTCAAGCAGGAGTTTCCACGTGTCTACGGGTACTAGGGACGGTTACCGCCAGCGACAACGGCAGCATTTGCAGCAGCGACGCAATTCACCGCCGCCGCGTCCTCCCCGTGAGTCCCGATCCCGGGATACTTTTTCTCCCAAGCGCTTCCGCATTTTACTGCTGATTCTGGGCTGTATCCTGATGGCCATGATCGGCAAACTGTTCTACATCCAGCTGATTGACGCCAATCACCTGAAGAAGAAGGCGCAGTTGTCCCGCAATCAGGCCCTGACTTTGTTTAACCGGGGGCGTATCGTGGATCGGGGCGGTATGGTGTTGGCGCAGGATACGGTTCTCTACGATTTGTTCGTGCATCCCAAGTATTTTTTTAAGATGCCTGTGGCGCAAATTGCCACGGCACTGGCCCCGGCTTTGGATATGGATGAGAAAAAGCTGCTGGAAAAACTCTCGGAGCCATACACCACCATCGGGGTGAAAAAGAACCTGACCAAACCTCAAATGGAAGCCATTCTGGCCGTGCGAACCTCGGTGGTGGCCCAGGATCCCAAAACTAAAAAGCTGATTCTGGATGACAATGGGCGCCCCGTGGTGCGGCAGGTGCGTTTGCCGGGTCTGGATTTCGTCAAAAAGAACGTCCGGAATTATCCGCAGGGCAATTTGGCCGCTCACGTGCTGGGCTACGTGAATGACGAGGCTCAGGTCAGCTCCGGGGTGGAGGCTTCCGCCGCCAAAATCCTCAAGAAAAAGCCCACAGACCTGAACAATACCTATCTGGACGGTCGGGGCAACGTGGTGGACTTGGGCAAGCTGGATCCCAAAAATCTGGTGACCCTGCCCAAGGCTCAGGACGTGCAACTGACCATTGACGCCCGCCTGCAATACGTGGCCGAGCGGGAACTGGCCGCCGGTTTGGCCCGCAGCCACGCCAAGCGGGGGACGGTGATTATGATGGACCCTCGCACCGGGGAGTTGTTGGCCTTTGCCGTGCTGCCCACGTACTCGCCGGATCGCTTCTACAAGGCTTCCGCCGAGGAGTTGAAAAACTGGGCCATTACCGACGTGTATCCCCCCGGCTCCACCTTCAAGATTTTAACGGTGGCCTCCGGTCTGGAGCTGGGTAAAATCACCCGGGATAGCCGCATTCTGGATACGGGCAAGATGAAAGTGGGCGGCTGGACGATTCAGAACTACGATTACGGCAAGCACGGCGCTCCCGGGATGATCGACCTGACTTATCTCCTGATGCACTCCAGCAACATCGCCAGCGCCAAAATCTCCCTGATGCTGCCTGCTCAACAACACCATGAGATGCTCAAGCTGATGGGCATTGGCTCCAGAACCGGCATTGATATACCCGGAGAGTCTGCAGGGATTATTTTGCCGCCCAAAGCCTGGGATGAATCCACGCACGCTTCCATCGGCTACGGCTACGGCATGGCGGCCACCCCCCTGCAAATTGCTTCCGCGGTGGCGGCTATTGCCAACGGGGGCATTTGGAACTCTCCGCACGTCATGAAAGGCTCACCGGTCACCCATCGGCGAATTTTCAGTGAAAAAACATGCGCCGATATGCGCTACTTACTGACCCGCAGTATTCAGGACGCCAAAACCTCCACCGTGCGGGTGGATGGCGTGGAGGTGGCCGGAAAAACCGGAACGTCTCGCAAGCCCAGAGCCGAAGGAATTGGCTACAGCCCGGATGTGTACACCTCCTTTGTGGGCTTTTTTCCGGCCAAAAGTCCCAAGGTCTTAATTATGGTCGTGGTGGACAGCCCGCAAATGGCTGAATCCTGGGGAAGTACAGTGGCCGGGCCTATTTTTCGTAATATCGCTCAGGAGACGGTCAGCTATTTGGGTCTGAATGCTGCTAAAATAGCACGTAGAAGCGTTGCCTCCACCAGCGGATTGGGAGGTGTTCACCCTATGGTTGGGGTTCCGGTGCCCGCATCGATGCACACCCACTGATTTTCAACCTTAGAAGGTTTCAATCGGCATTGCCACAGCGCGCATGCCACCAGAGTTACGGTTAACGCACTGAGAGACATAACGTGATGAAATTGGCCGATCTTCTCCACCACCTGTCCGAACCCAAGATGGTGACCCCGGATTTGTTGACCCGACAAGCTGAGCAAGCGATTGACGGCGTGACCAGCGATTCGCGTCAGGTAAAGGCGGGTACCGTCTTT
>DAIDMR010000014.1 GCA_027448865.1 Vampirovibrio sp. | reverse complement strand
CGGCTGCACCGCCTGTCGCACCACCGGCTGCACCGCCTGCCACGCCACCGGCCATACCACCTGCCGCGCCACCGGCCATACCGCCTGCCGCCCCACCGGCCATACCACCTGTTGCCCCACCAGCCATACCGCCGCCATTGGCATTCATGTTATTACTGGCGAAGAAATTGGCAGCCAGCACCTGGGCCACATGGACAGGGGTGTTGTGCCGAATATGATAGACCTTCCGGTTACGAGGAACATCCAGTTCCTTCAAGGCATCTCCTATCAATCGAATATCCGAATCCGTGCCCAGCACCAGAAGGGAGTTGGTATCCAAATCAGCAGAAACCAACGCCGCCCTGTTACCACTGGGGCGCTGGACTCTCAAAATCGTGTTATTTAATTGCCCGGCGATGGTGGCGGCGTTTTTATACAGAACCGGGATGGCTTTAAACGTTTTTGCCGTTAAATTGCGATTCAAAGCTGTTTCTTCGGACGCTACAATGACCGTGTTGCCATCCTTCGTGTAGGATAATTGCCCCAAAGTAAAAATATATTCCAGGGCCTTATTAATGGGGATGTCTTTGATATCAACCGTTAACGTCCCTTCCACGGATTCATCCACAATAATATTAAAGTTGCCTTGCTTGGCCAGCATATTCAGCAAATCCCGTATATTGGCATCTCGCAGGTTCAGGCTTACTTTTTCCCTGGACGATGAGATGGCCACCTCCCGGGAAATGGAAACTTGCCCTTGTACCGAGCCCGGGCTCGTTGTCCCGACCGTTTGGGCCAAAGTCACTAATTGCAATTCAGGGAGAAAAAGACTGATGGCAAGCAGCACGTTCAAAGCCTTTTTAAACAGCTGGAAGCCCGACCCTGAGAAATAATCAGGTTTAAGGAATGGTTTATGCCAAGACTTTAACATCGCGACTTCCCTTTAACGTTCCTGTAAATTCAATTGAGTGCCCGCAGCAGGCGGCGAAGAGGCTTTTCCGCCTGATGACTGCTCGAATAACTGTTTCAGGTTTTCCAGCGCCGAACTGCTTTTATTATCGGCTGAAGCACCGGGTAAACTCAGAGAGTTCGGTAATTGGGCCTCCGGAGCATCTCCCCGAATATTGCCCCCCGAACTGGCGGATGGGCTGTAGCCAATAATATCGGGCAAGGTCAGTGTTCTGACTTGAGACTCCTTGCCCAGAAGCTGAAAATCCACGCTGTCGGAGCGGATTGCGGTCACCTTGGCCATACCGGCCCCCAAAGCAATCACACTGCCTTGCTCCGCAAACTGATTCTGGCCATCCCCAACACCAATCAGGGCCATCGCCTTTTTCCCATGGGACATAATACCCAGTAGCGTGACCCCGTCAAATGGATCGGTGGGTGTGGAAGCCGATACAGCGGCAGAGGCATTATCACCCGATGAGTCTGATGTTAGCAAAGGCTTTGGCAACCAGTCCAGAAAGGGATTGGCCTTGGCAGCGATGATGGATGAGGCCAACTCAACCGTATTACCGGCCTGTTCCACTCTGGCGGTTGGCCCCAGGGAATTGACCGTTGAGGCACCGGGAGTCAGGGCTGCGTTCGGGGTATTTTTTTCTGAACCCGTCGGGCTGGTGAGATCCGGTTTTACAGGCACCAGACTGGCAGCGGTTTCCACAGGTGTTGTTTGCGCGCCGCCCGGCTTTAAGGGCGGACGGGCCGAAGGGTTCGCACTGGGTAGACCTGATGACTGTGCCGATGTATTTACACCGGGACGGCCCGGGATGGCACTGCCAGGCCTTGCTCCGGGGGGACTGCCCGAAGTCGGCTCGCACCCGGAAGCCCCCAGTAAAAGGAGCAGTAACAACGCCAAAAGAACGCCACTCGGGCGCTCCGATTTCTGAATAACACTATACAAGGGCACTGTCATCGCACTTCCTTCAAAAGAACCAAGGTCTCTAGGGACTGGCCTCTCCCAACGTTTCACTATCCCTGTTCAGATTGTTTTTGGCGCTGTCCGGATCATACCGTGTAAGCCCATCAGACTGGCTCCTCCAGTCAGTGGAAGTCTTGCCCGCACCTCTCCTTTGAACAGTGTGTCTTGGTAATTATTAATTTTTCCTTAACCGGATAGACACGGCTTTTCGTCTTGCCTACTATAGAGTCACTCGAAAAACTACCCTTTTGTAGTATTAACACCTGTTTAGATTGTGGAGGTTCTTATGCCTACAACTGAAACCAAAATCGCAATTAAACCGCTCGGCGATCGTGTCGTGCTGGAAGTGCTGGAAGAAACTGAACAGACTTCCGGTGGCATTTACTTGCCAG
>DAIDMR010000013.1 GCA_027448865.1 Vampirovibrio sp. | reverse complement strand
TTGGTATGCGGGGTATAATATTCATAGTCTTCAGGAAAAAATCGACTGATTTGGTAATGCAGCCTATCACCATGGCGAAACCAAAGCATATTATGAAGCTCAGTACCCGCGCCAATATTCACATTTGTTTTTTGATAAAGCATCCATACGGTATTGCTGTCATCCTTGTAAGGCAGAGCACCATAAAATCCGGATGTTTGCTGACTGTACAGCGGGCCTGGGATTGGTTTTTTGTCCACATCCTGACCATTGATGGTAATACCTTCAATAGGCGACAGCAGCTGCATAAAGGGCTTATAAGATTGTCCTTTTGCCAGATAGGCACCTAAACTAACATTCCCGTTGGTAAAAGTTTTAATTCCTTTGAAATACCAGGCATAGCTATAACTCGACATATTGCTGCTGCCAAACGGCCGGACAATGGAACCCGCTGGAGCACTCAGGTAACTATTACCGGAACTCGAACCCCCACCGATGACCGCAGCAAAACCATCATGCTCGCCGGTATTGATGGCAAAGTGGATATTTTTGAAATCATAGCTCCCATAGGTCATCCCGATTGTTGCACCGGCTTTTTTGGTCGGTTGCAGCGGAATATAGTTGATGGTCCCCCCAATACTGTTGTACCAGCGACTGGCCGGATTACCGGGACCGTAGATAAGCCGAATTCCGCTGATCAGTGAAGATTGGTTCACATCGGGGGAAGCCCATAATCCCGTGGCAACGTTGGCCATGGGTACGCCATCAAAAGTCGTGGCGATACTGCCATCATCAATGGCCCCTCCAGGTATATGCCAGCCCTGCTTGACCCCATTGATACTAATCTGGGTCTTGCCACCACCCGTTGCCGTATAGCCGCTGATTACATTCACCCCGGGTGCCATACTCAGCATGTCATTACCTGACGCTCCGGGACCAGCCGCTTCAATCTGTTTTTTGCCGATGACCTTCTCTGCCAGTCCAGAACGGAAGATCTGGCGCTGACTGGGTACCGCTGATTTCGGGGCGACATAAATGGAAGTATTGTCTGCTTTGGAGACCTCACCAACATTCACGGAACTGTCATCCCCTACGCTACGGGTGGAGGCGGTAATCGCATCTGCGATGGAGGTATCGGAGTGCAGCGCACATAGTGCGAGCAAAAGGCTTCCTGTCACACGATAGGTGTTTTTTGCTGTCATTTTCATGTCCTCTGGTAGAGCTTCTATTAACTGGAAACAAGAAGTCTAGACATGTAATGTGACAACATGATGAAGCTTTAATGACAGAATGGTGACATAAACTCAAGACCACACCAAACTTTCTATAGCCTCATGTAAGCACCAAAAACCAAAGGCCCCGCCGGAAACCGGCGGGGCCTTTGCACATCCAGTACGACGATAAAATTACTTCATCATCGCCTTTTTGAACATGCGCTCTACCTTCTCATTGGCTTCTTCAGCCTTCTGGTTGGCAGAATTGGCAGTGCTCATGGCCTGATCAGCCGTGCTCTGTGCGGCATTAGCCTTGCTCAAAGCGTCAGTTGCAGTGCTCTGTGCGGCATTAGCCTTGGCAAGAGCCTCGTTGGCGGTGGACTGCGCGGCATCAGCCTTGGCAGAAACCTTAGCGAGGTCAGAACTGGTAGCGCAACCGGCCAGGCCCAAGGGCAAAATCAGCGCAGTTACTTTCAAAGCTGTGGTAAACTTGCTCATAGCAGTCTCCTTTGTTGGGTTGGAAAACGAGCAGAGAGATCATAACTAAAAAAATAACTATACGCTAGTCTTAGCGTCACTATGGATACTAGTTTTTTGAATCCATCTTGCAAAAAAAGGCAGCGCAACACCACGCACAAGCCGGCACACAATCGCAACCAATTGTTTTTAATAAAATTAATTTATCTCCTTGATTTTTTCCACATTTTTTATAAAATATCGTTCCTTTTCATGATTTGAGAACAATACCCGTCTGTGTTTCGACTGGAAACCGGCTCCAGAATGCCAGCTCAAAGTGGGAGAACCCTATGATTAAAAGTCTGTCTGCAGGAATGGGCGTTGCCCTGATGGCTTTATTATTACCGAATGCGCTGGCACTTAATTCTTCCGGATTACCAGCCGGGATGC
The DNA here is from genome assembly GCA_027448865.1 of Vampirovibrio sp. GTDB lineage: Bacteria > Cyanobacteriota > Vampirovibrionia > Vampirovibrionales > Vampirovibrionaceae > Vampirovibrio. The sequence continues at coordinate 2,012 of DAIDMR010000013.1, read as the reverse complement.
TCACTCAACTCACTCCGAAAACAGCCATCGTCATGAACCCTTCTCAATCTGGTTCCCTGGAAAAAACCAGCGATCAAGATAGTAACACCCGCAATGAATCCACTGCTGCACAAGGGGATGGCGCTCTCATCATCCACCATCAAGTTTTTTATTTGCGCCGGGTTACGGCATATAACGCTTTACCCAGCCAAACCAATAGCAATCCTGGCATGTCAGCCTGCGGACCCACCCGGCCTGACCAGATAGCCCTGTCACCTGACCTTTTCTTTCGCAGCAATGGCAGCAATCGCTGTGGAGAAAAAATCAATATCGTTCTCTCTTCGGGAAAAATCATTCATGGCATCGTATGGGACACCATGAATCCCCGTTACCACATGGCCGCAGATATTCTTATGGGCAGCGTCCAGCAAGCCATGGACTTTGGCGTTCGAAAAGCCCGCTTGCGTTTTGTACATTCCAGCAAACCCACTACCAGCGGCGTCTGAACACTTCAACTCAGGCCGGCCCCGCAGCCATCATTGCCTCAATGTCTGCCACTTTTTTAGGGACATTTTGCGAAAGAATCTCGGGATCTGCCGCTGTTACCACGACGTCATCTTCAATCCGGATTCCGATTCCCCGCCACCTTTCCGGTACCGCAAGATTCGCCGGAGCAAAGTACAGACCCGGCTCTACCGTCAACACCATTCCGGATTCCAGTTTCCGTGAGGTCTTGTCTTTATTGCGATAATGTCCCACATCGTGCACATCCAGGCCCAACCAGTGACCGGTACCATGCATATAAAAAGCTTTATACGCTCCCTGTTCAATCAGGGCATCACGACTGCCTGAGAGGATTTTCAGATCACGCAGGCCATCTACCAAAACCTTGACCGCCTCATCGTGATAATCAGAAACCGGCCTCCCGGCCTGCACCGCAGCAATTCCAGCCTCCTGAGCAGCCAGCACAATTTCGTAGATTTCCCGCTGGGCAGGACTATACACACCATTCACCGGGAAAGTACGGGTGATATCCCCCGCATATCCGGCAACTTCTGCCCCGGCATCAATCAGAACCAGATCTCCGTCGCGTAATTCCGCATTATTTTCCGTGTAGTGAAGAATACAGGCATTTTCACCGCCGCCGACAATACTGGGATAGGCCACACTCGGTGAACCCAGGCGCCGAAAAACATGTTCAATTTCCGAACACAGGGCATATTCCATCATTCCCGGCTGACACTGGCGCATGGCATGACGATGTCCGGCACCACTGATGCCCACGGCGGCCCGCATGCACTCCAGCTCGGCAGGATCCTTAAAAAGGCGCATTTCATGAACCAGACCGCCGACATCCACTACTTCCTGCGGATAACGAATACCCTGACGAATCTTGCTTTTCGCCAGATTTCGCCAATGCATGACTCTGGCGTCAAAATCACTGTTTTGCCCCATGGGATAAAACAGAAGCTCCCGGCCTTCCAGAAGCGCCGGTATTTGCTCATTCAAGTCATGAATGGAATAACAGCGATCCACCTGGCATTGGGCCAGCGCCCCCTCCAGGCCCGCCCTGCGCCCATCCCAGGTTTCCCGAGCCGGATCACGAGGACGACAGAACAGAATTTGCTCCCCCTCAGAATGTCCAGGAATCAGGACAAGAACGGCCTCAGGCTCCTCAAATCCGGTGAGATATAAAAAGTCGCTATCGCCTCGAAACGGATATTGCACATCACTATTACGCTGCTTGGGGACAGCCGTAGGAATAGTAGCAACGGCAGAGTCATGCATTTTCTGCATCAGCTAACGGCGTCGGAATGGATAATCGGAAGTAGGTAAATCAAGTATGGGCATAAGGCAGGCCTCCTATGCCCCTATTATCACACAAATAACCCTGAAAACGACAGTTGGCCTGAAGGCTTTGCAGCACCAATCTGGATTTTAGTGCATCGCCGCTTCAACCTGTTTGAGAAAGGCTGGGTCAGTCTGGGTTTGCTTGAGCATGCTGGAATATTGTTCAGCGCTCAGATGGTTGG
>DAIDMR010000012.1 GCA_027448865.1 Vampirovibrio sp. | reverse complement strand
GTGTCTGAGGCTGGCAATGTTTCTCTGTTGACCTACATCCTTGAAAACAACATTGCCACCAAGCGCGGGGCCAACCTGGCCATCGTGCCTTGCCGCCAGTGCATTGGAGCCGGTGCAAGTAATACCGATCGCATGGTTGCTTACGTCAACCGCAAGGATCGATTGGCGTTTGATATTACCGTTCCACTGAACAAAGGTATGACCAGCGCCAACGTCCAGGATGTGGCTTACCTGACCAACTATTTCGGGTTCTTCTCCGAGCTGCAAATTCTGTACCCTCAGGCCATCCGTTACGCTGACGGTTACTAGGGAGGGCTTTGCGGAATGTTGATTAAAAGCACTCATCGACTGGAGTTTTCCAATGGGACAGAGAAGTTTCTGACCGCCGGAGGAAACGTTGAGCAGGAGGCCCCTGACTGGATCGCCGAGGATGACTATTTCAAGGCGAATCTGGCGGACGGTCGAGTAACTCGCTTGGCCTCTCCCGTTGTTGATGTTGTCGATCCTGTAGTTGTGGTTGTTACCCAGCAACCAACACCGGAACCCGTGGCGAATCCAGCCCCGGAATCTAAACCGGCACCGGAAAAGCCAAAGCGTGGCAAGGTAACCGAGCAGCCATCCGTAACTGAACCAGCATTTGCCCCGGCACCGGCGGCGGAAAAACAGGTTGTGGATACCGGCATTCCCGGTTTTTAAAATCAGAGGAGAGGGCACATGAGTTATTTTTACCCACAAATAAACGTGGCTGCCCTTGAGGCTGAAGCATCCAACGTGAGAGGGGGCGAGAATCCCCCTTTCACCAAGGATGATTTTTGTTATGGGGATCAGGCTTTTTTCCCGCACTTCAAAGGGTTGGTCGAGGATTATATGCTGGATCAGTTTATCCTGATGGCTAATTCGGTAGTTCAGGAAGCCCGCTGGCACGAACATTGGAAGTTCGGTATGGCCTTGTATGTAGCCCATATGGCAACGCTGTACCTTGAGACGATGACCCAAAATCCTAACCCAAGCGCCAGCCAGGTCATTAATGCGGCCAAGGCCAAGGGGTTGCAAACCTCCAAAAGCGTTGGAAGCCTGTCCGTTTCTTACAGTTTTGAGGGCTTGAATACCAACGGCTGGCAGGACTGGCAGACTACCAAGTTTGGGCGTCAATTCGTCCAGATTGCCAAGTTTTTAGCCAAAGCCGGGATGTACGTTCGCTAACCCAAGCCAAGGGGCCGGTAAAGATGTTTAACAGCTTCATTAAGCCGGTTTGCAAGGTCACTAAAAAAATAGACAACCTGGCCGCTATTTTCCAGGCGTTACAGGGGTTGGAACGGGATGACATTCTGGTGGGCATTCCCCAGGAGAAAAACTCTCGGACTGATGAGGCTCCCAATAATGCGGAACTGGGCTATGTACTGGCCCACGGCGTACAGCCCCAGGATGAAACAGTAACCGCCTTGGATGGCTACCTGATGGAGCGGGGCGATCCGTTATGGCAAATTCCCCCAAGGCCATTTCTGGAACCGGCCATTAAAGCCAATCTGGATAGAATCGCCGCCCAGCAAACCAAAGTCATCCGGGCAGCTCTGGCTGGTGAAAATGAAAAAGCCAGGGTTGAAATTGTCAAATTGGGCTTATTGGGTCAGAACATCATCAAGGCGTGGTTTGTTGACCCTCGGAATAACTGGGCGCCCAATGCGGCCTCAACCATTGCCCGAAAGAAAAGCGACCGGCCCATGATTGATACCGGGGCCTTACGAAACTCAATTACCTACGTTGTGAGGGCAAAATGATTAACGTTGCCGAATTGATAGACGACCCTGATTTTTGCCAGCCGGAACCCTTTAATGTGAGACGGCAAACCGGGGCATGGGTTAACAGTCGTTTTGTGACCACTGAAACCATTTTGCCGGTCAATGGCATTATCGTGCCGATGAAAACCAAGGATATCGTCCAGTTGCCCCAGGGCGACACGATTACCGGTGCCATTGAGATATTCACCCATTGCCCCCTGCAAACGACCCGCTTGGGCTCCTCTGGTGAAGATGGTGTTATCGCGGATGAAGTCACCTGGAATGGCGAAGTCTACAAGATTCACAAGGCCGATGATTTCACCAACTATGGTTATTTTTACAGTGTCGGAGTCCGAAAAGCCGGGGCGTAATCAGCCTTTAGACAGGAAATGATGGTATGAGCGCTTTAACCCAGCCGGATCTGATTGACTTCCAAAAGAAATTAGAGGATTTGTTTGCCTCTGTGACTGTGGCCATTACTGGCCTTAACGCCAAATTTGTAAGAATCGCTTACCCTCTGGATGGCCAACCGGGATTTGAACCGGATCAGGATGTGGCCTTTGTCAATGTCAGTATTATCGACAACCCATACGACAAACAGCGAGATATCGTTTACCGGGACAAGCCCACACCCTCCCAGACGCTTGTGGAGCAAACCATTTCCTATACCACTGTATTGATGGTGGATTGGTCAATTTTTGGGCCTAAAAGCCTAGCGCTGGCCCTTGGGGTAAAAAGTGGCATTTTAAAACAGCCCATACGCTCCTTATTAAAGCCGTTTAAGGTATTCCCTATCCCGGCCATACAGGCACCAGTCAGAGCGCCTTACAGCTTCAACCAGCGGTGGTGGAACCGTACCGACTTGAGAGTTTTATTCAATATTCACATCACTGAAATCGCCGATGTTCCAACTTTCGCCAGCGCAAACGCCACGGTGAAGGAATCTGGCGGTGAATCCAGACTTATTGTTGTACCAATTGAGGATCCCAACCCATGACTTTACCTTTAACCCCAGCGGTAAACGCTTATTACAATTTACCGGGAATCGGCACCCCCCGAGCCGGTTTTAATCTGGGCCTGATTATTGGAACCAGTTCTGTCATCAGTACCACAACCCGGGTTGCGGAATATGCCAGCCTGGCTGAAATGGCTGCCGCCGGTTTTTCTCTAAGCTCCCCGGAATACCTGGCCGCAAGCCGTTATTTTGCCGCCGCGTCCAAACCGACCCGCTTACTGGTGGGCCGTCAAGGTTCCGGGGAAACCCCGGTGGCTGCTTTGACCGCTTGCCGCTTGGCTAACTCTGAATGGTATGCCGCGTTTATTCCTGGGGCGAATGACAGCGAATCTTCCGCTGTTGCCGCTTATGTGGAATCCGCCCAGCCATTGACTCAGTATATTTTCCAAAGTTCCACTGCTGCCATTAAGGCAGGAACGGCAGGAAACCTGTTTGAGACTTTGAAAACCGCAGGATATGACCGGACACAACCCATTTTCTCCACTGACGCCTACCTTGGGGCTGCTGTGTTGGGTTATGCTTGCGGCCAAGTTTCCAGCCTGGCAAATTCAGCCTTCACCCTGAAGTTTAAGCGCTTACCCGGGGCCACGGCTGAAACGTTGACCTCTGCCAACGTGACCTCTATTCAAAACAATAACGGGAACGTTTACGTTGAGCGGATGAAAGGGCGTCCCTGGTACGAGAACGGTACTAACTGTTCCGGGGCGTACTTTGACGAGATTCTGTACTACGACAAGCTGGCCACCGATATTCAAAACGCCATCGCCGATCAGCTGTACCAGATTGACAAACTTCCTCAGACTGATGACGGTATGGCGCAGCTGGCCTCCGTTGTCTCCGTCCCTTGTGAGGAAGGCGTAAAGATCGGTTATCTGGCTCCTGGGCAATGGAACGGGGAGCCGGTGCTTGAGTTGAAAACTGGGGATTTCCTGCCCAAGGGGTATATGGTGCAGTTTGACTCCATCGATCTGCAATCCCAAGCCGATCGTGACGCCCGTAAAGCGCCCAATATTTACGTGAGCGTAAAAGGCGCAGGGGCCATTCATTCCGTTACTATCGCCATCAATGTGAACCGATAAGGGGGAAACCGTGGCAAATACAACCTATTCTTTTAACGATGTCAAAATGGTCATCAAACCGCTTGGTTATGCAGCTTATACGGTCAACGGGCAAGGTATTGGGAAGATTGAGGTCAACTATGCTGATGCTAACTCTTCACAGGATCGATCCGCTGACGGTTCAGTAATGACTAACAAAATAAAAGCCAATAACGGGATGTGTTCGATCACTGTTCAGCAAACTTCCCCGCTGAATGAGTACCTGATTGGCTTGTTCAACTATTTGAACTTGGGAGCTACAGCACTTTGGGCTCAAACCCGTATTGATATTAGCTCAAAACTGAATCTGGCCGATAGTCATGCCTTAACCGGATGCTCTTTAGAGAAACGGCCCAATCGCTCCTACGAGGCTAACGGCCAAATGGTGACCTGGAACTTCCTGTTTACTGACGGTCAAGGCTTCGGTTCCACGCTGGCCAACCTCAGCACTCAGGCCAATATCGTTTAATCCTTGACTTAAAAGGGCTTTTACCATGACTCATTCCCAACAGGAAAAAGACATTACGCTAGGGGCGTTAAAATTCCGAATCCGAAAGTTTACGCCTGAAGTGGCTTGCTTTTGGGCCATGCGCTTGTTTGGAAATCTCCTGTCAGGTGTCATTGGGCAGGGTAAGTTTTCGATGGAAAACGTGGCCAGCCTGATCGCTTCTTTCGTTCAGATGGAGCGTAAAGACCACGCCATGTTACAGCGTGACGCCTTATCCAGTGTGTACGTCATTATGGATTCTGGTGTTCACCCCTTGCTGAACTCAGAAGGGTTCTATACCGTCCCTGACGTTCCAGCCCCTTCTATTTTGGCATTGACGATAGCGGCCTTTGAATTCAGCATGCGGGATTTTTTCGATCCTGCCCTCCTGGCACAGCTGGCGGGGGCGATTCCTGGGCTATCCTCAGTCTTGACCAAAACTGGTTCCGAACCCTCCTATACCTCCCAGTAGCGAAAGGCCGATGGCAACAGAAAGAGCTTTGGGACGGCACTTATACCATATCTGATTTTTTCGACATCCTCCCTGTCATCCTGGATGAGGAGAAACGGCAATTTCAGATTCAGGCGGCAATGGCCGGTTTCAAAATGGAGTGACACCGATGATCAACGTGATTCAGGAATATCTGGCAAGTCTGGGCTTTCAGGTTGACCAAAAGAGTTTTCAGGAAGCCAGCAAAGCCCTGGAAAACGTTGAGAAGAAGGTTAACCATTTTTCTCAGACGTTCAACAATGCGTTGAAAGCGATTTCCGAAAACCAGGTAGTCCGCAACATCAAAAAGGGAATTGATGATTTTGTGTCCAAGGCCGGAACCAAAATTGCCAATTTCCTTTACACGGTCAGAGGACTGGTTACGGTTGCCTCTGCGGCAATCATTACGGCCATTGCTGCTATCGGGGTAGCCATCACCACAGCCACTTACAAATTCATGGCGAATATGGCCAAGGCGGATACCGCGGTACAGATTTTCGCGCGCCGGATGTTTACCACGGTTGAAAATGCTCGTTCTCTCAAGGCGGTCATGGATACCATGGGCATCGGCAGCCTGGACGAGCTAAAAGATATCGCTATGAACCCGGAATTACGGGCTCAGTTCCTGGAATTACGGAAGATGAGCGCTGGTTTTGGATTGGACGGTAAAGCCCAGGAGGGCATGCGTAACATCCGGGCGGTTGAGTTTGAATTTCAAAAGCTCATGCTGACCTGGAATTACTTCCTCCAATCGTTCGCCGGTGAATTGGGCGCTGTTATGGCTGGCCCTCTTTCCGCATTCAAGGGGCTGTTATCCGACATTTCCGAGATATTGAGCGTCCAAATCAAGAACATTTCCCACAATCTGGCATCGGTAATGGGCATTTTTGCCAAACTGGGCGAGATGGTGGGGCGTGTCATTTACCTGTTATCCGGCTTTGACTCTGCTCTGTTTAGCGATAATTTCAACGCTCTGGGCGGCTTCCTGGACTTGATAAACAATATCCTGGATGCCATTAACGGGGTTTTGGCCAGTCTGGGCAAGTTGAAGCACGATAACATCGTGAAAGGGTTGGCAGGTCTTCAGGGTGCTATTCCATCCCAGGCTGACGCTTATAAGGACGGACAGAACGCAGTCAAGACACTGGCCTATTACGTCCAGCGGATTTATGACGTCCTGTATCAGGCTTGGAATTTTATCGGTGGCCACTTGAAACGATTGATTTCAATTGCTCAGCATCCAGTAGAAGCAACCAAAAACGCCATTTCTCAAATGATATTTGGACAGCCAGCCGAAGCGGCGACCATCGGGACAAGCCCCACTGAGGCCCCCAAGGGAACGGGCCGGTTCAAATGGGCGACACGGGATAAAGCATCACAGGCCATTAACAACTGGATAAATGCCATTAACCCGAGCCTGACCAGTGATTTCAGTGTAACGGCAGCACACGCCAGCGGAGGCCATGCCCCGGGCAGTAAACATTACAAGGGACTAGCCCTTGATATTGGAACAAGGGGTAAAACCGTTAAAGAAATTGCCGATCTCATTGCGGCTGCTTTGAAGCAGAATTCAACCAGTAACCTAAATCTTGAATTCTTACCTCAAAAGCATGCAGCTGTTTTGGGGGAGTTGAGAAGCCGGGGCTTGGACAAAGATCCAAGGTTGACGCATGATACCCGCTTTATGAAGGGGGAACACCTCCACGTTGGGGTGAAGCCTTTGGAAGTGTCTATCCATATTCATGGGGCGGGTAAAAACGCCCAAGAAATCGCTGAGGCCGTAGCCGATAAAGTGAAAAGTCTGGCCTACAGAAACATGCGGGCTAATGGTGGAGCGTTTGCGTAATGACAAGTCCATTTTTAGAACCGGCAGGACTGGATCTTTCATTTCGGGAAGGACAGGTCATTACGACCGGAATCACCACAAGAAATCCAGCCACTCCGGCGACCCCGGCAGCGCCAGGCACCTGGAATATCAACGGGATGACGTTTGATAGCTGGTTACAGTTAAACCATAATACTGACCTGACTATTACCCAGCATCCCGTTGAAACTGGGGCGCCCATTACCGATCACAGCTTCAGTAATCCCCGGCGCTTTTCCTTTACCCTGGGCATGACCGATACTGCAACGGCTCCATCCGTTGGCGGAACGGCATCCCGAAGCGTCAACGCCTACAACGCCATTGTGGCCATGCAGCAATCCCGGCAATTCCTGACCTTGACCTGTAAATATGGCACTTACCGGAACATCCTGATCCAGAGCATCAATGCAACGGATGACTGGCAAACGGTAAACGCGAGCCGGTTAACGGTGGTTTTACAACAAGTTATTGTGGCCAATACGGACCAAACCCGAATTACCACAGCCCCCCAGACGGTTAACCAGACCAGCCGGGGGCAGGTTGCGCCTCAGGGGTTGAGCAACCAGATAGTCAAAGCGGCTACCAGCTTTTTAAAAGGCTTTTTCTCCGGAGGGTAATATGATTCAAATTCCCGTGAGTAACGAGCCGAATCAATCCTTTCAGGTGACAATTCCGCTGGAAAACCGGAATATTACGCTTGATTTTTACATCTACTGGAACGAAATGGCCGGGTATTGGCAAGCGAATTTATTCGATGCCCTGAACAACGTTGACCTCATTCAGGGGCTCCCCCTGCTTTGTACCGTTGACCCCGGCCAAAACCTTTTGGAGCAATGGGAATATCTGGATATTGGGAAGGCGTTCGTGGTTCCTATAACCGAATCCGCCAAAGAATCGCCTGGGCTTGGGGACTGGGATAGTAATTTTGTACTCCTCTGGGGGCCATAATGAACGACACAGAAAGAATCCTTTATATAAGAGCCGTACTGAAACACTACAGCCGGGAATATTTGCTCAATGAGGCTCCTGCCGAGGTGATTGGGGAGCTGGTTGAAATTGTAAAAACGGCAATTCTTGAGGGTCTGACATGGACTCAGAAAAATCCAGATATTCTTCTAAATCGTCAAAAATCTCATCCATCTGATGACGCTTCTGGCACTTTAGGCAAATGGCAAATAATCGAATCTTGACCCGATGATTGAAAGTGTGGTTCCACTCTGGTGGATCAACCAGTCTTAAATCACCCTGACAGTCTAAACAGTTTTGCATGGTAGAATAGCCTCAAACTCACAAAAAAATTTCAGCCCTTTTGCGCTACGAACGCAAGGGCTTTTTATTTGAAAGCATTATAGCAGAGGGGTTTATTCTACTGGGGAAAGGCGTTTCATGACTCCATACGATCGCAGTTACCGCCTGACCATTGAAACGTGGCGGGGCTCTCAGATTGTAGTTTCGTCCGATCTCAGGGTGACTTTTCGGATCGAGAAAAATATTCTCCAAATATGTCAATTTGGGGAAATTGTTTTGTACAACCTCAACCCGGACACAGAGACGGATATCCTGAAAAACGGCAAGTCGATCACCCTGGAAGCCGGTTACAAAAACGGGCCTTCCGGCATCCTGTTTAAGGGAGCTATCCGCCAAACCATCCGGGGAAAAGAGGACGCAGTAACCTATTTCCTGAAATTGGTTTGCTTTGATGGAGATGAGGTCTTAGGGCTGGGATTTTCAAACCTGGTACTGGCCGCAGGACAAACCGCCGAAACTATTATTAAACAGATTGCCCGGAGTTCATCTGTTCCCTTTGATGTTCAAGTTTATCCTGGTTTAAACGATCAGAAAACCCAACGGGGAAAGGTTGTATTCGGTCAAACTGCCGATGAAATCAGGAACATAACAAAAAATAAAGATTACACCTTTTACTTTGACAGCGGTATTGGGTATGTCGTCCCTGTAAAACTTTCTCCTCCTCCCATTGTTCCGACTCTAAACGCACAAACCGGAATGATTGGCTTTCCTCATCAACTGGATCAAGGGATTTCAGTCCGTTCGCTCATCAACCCAGCCTTAAAACTGGGCTCATGGATCCGATTGAATAACCGGGATATTATCCAGGCTCAAATTGAACTGGGGACCCTTCAAACCCTGCTGGATGTGGACGGGCTTTACCGCATTATCGAGCTGGTCATTACAGGCGATACGCGGGGAAATGATTGGTATTTTGACATTACGGGATACGGCCAAACGGGCGCACTCCCTCAGATGCTGACGAATCCGCTACAGACGGGATATTGATATGACTACGATTTTTGGTCAAATTTCAAAAAGCGAGAATATCAGGCCGATCCAGAACATTGCCGAAAGGGCCCCCACGCCTGAAGAAGCCGATCGCCGCATGATGGATCACCTCTCGGCAAAGATTCGGGTTGCTATCCCGGCTCGGGTAGTTAGCTTCAACGCCTCAAAACAAACCATCGTAGCCCAGCCGCTGATCCGGGAAAAAATCATTGACCGGGCCAATGGTAACGTTCAATGGGTAACCCTTCCCCAGATTCTGGATGTTCCGGTTCAGTTTCCCCAGGGCGGGGATTTGGTTATGACTTTCCCTTTGCAGGCTGGGGACGAGGTACAGTTACAGTTCAACGACCTCAATATTGATTCCTGGTTTACCAGTGGGGGGATTCAGAACTGGAACGACAAGCGCCGTCATGATTTGTCGGATGCCGTGGCCATCCCTGGAATCAGAAACCAGCAACGGAAAATAAGCAATTTTTCCACGGATGCCGCCGAGATCAGATCCTTGGATGGCAATACAAAAATTAGGGTTGAAAGCGAGAAAATATTACTAAAGCGCCAATCAGTTGAAACTGAGGTGTCCAGTAGTCAAATCAACCTCGCTTTTGATGCAAGCAATTCAATTAAGATTTCATCCGCCGGGGTGGAAATCAAAGGCGTTTTAAAAATTAACGGTGCCAATTATCTGAACCACAGACACGCAGATCCTGTCAGTGGAACTACAGGCGGGGTAATTCCTTAATGAGATACCGCAAGTTAACCTCCACCGGGGACTATACGTTTGGTTCCAGTGGACAGGATTTTTTCACGGGAATTCAGGCCGTGGCCCAAGCCATTCAAACCCGCTTAAACCTTTTGAAAGAATCGTTTTGGCGGGATATGGATTCGGGCTTGCCTCTAATGCAAGAAATCGCAGGCACCCCGGGAAGCCAAAGCAACCTGGCCGCCATTGACGCAACCATTTTGCAAATAATCCGGGAAACCCAAGGGGTTTCTGAAATCGTGGCCTATTCCAGCGAGTACAACCGAACCACACGGGCTTACTCTTACACCGGACTGGTTCAAACCATTTACAGCGAAACAATCCCCTTTGTGGGAACGCTTGGCACCTAAAAGCCTGTTTTCAGGGAGATTTCAACAATGCCTTATTTTGCGCCGTTCATTGATGCCACCGGCCTTCATATCCCAACGTATCAGGACATTGAGGACAAGTTGGTAGCAGACGCAAAGCGTATTTTTGGGACGGACATTTATCTTGGGGCGGACTCCCAGGACTACCAATTGATTGCTGAAAATGCCCGGGCAGCTTATGACACCATGTTGACCGCCCAGTACGTTTACAACAATCGGAGCCCGGTCACCGCCGTTCAAAATGCCCTGGAATCCATTGTTGCGATTAATGGGATTAAGAAAAAAGGCAAAACATTCTCGGTTGTGACGCTTACCCTCACCGGTACAGCGTTTACCGTCATCCAGAATGGGATTGTGGCCGACAGTAACAGTAACCTGTGGGACTTGCCCCCAACGGTGACACTGGACGCAGGTGGAACAGCAAACGTAACAGCAACCTGCAGAAATCCGGGGCCAATCACTGCCCTGGCTGGACAGGTCAATATCATCATGACCCCTACACAGGGATGGACCTCGGTTACCAATGCCAATGCAGCATCCCCTGGACGTGAGATTGAGACGGATAGTGAATTACGGGCCCGGCAAAAGGTGACCGTGGCTAATCCGAGCCAGGCATTAACCACGGGCATTCTGGGAGCGGTACTGAACCTGTCAAACGTTTTGAGCGCACAGCTTTACGAAAATGACAGTAGCTCCGTTGTAACCGTCATTAAAGGCGTGACCAATCCCGATGGTTACCCGGCCAAGTCGATCACTATGGTGGTTGACGGGGGTTCTGATTCGGAAATCGCCAGTACCATTGCCAGCCGGAAAACACCCGGATGCTTTACCAACGGGTCAACCTCAGTAACGGTATATGACCGTTTTGGCGTTCCTTCGGTAATCCGGTTCAGCCGCCCAATTAACACGGCCATCAAGGTTCAGATCGACATTACCCCAATGACCGGGTATTCCTCCGATGTTGGAACGGCCATTAAACAGGCACTGTTGGCCTATGTCAACAACCTGAAGGCCGGGCAGAATGTGATCCGGTCTGAGTTATGGCAAGCGGTTCTTTCTGTTGACAAGTCGGATTACCCAGTGTTTTCGCTGGATAACGTTCAGTTGGCGCTGGCTGCTAATGCTTTGGGTACGGTCAATCTGGTTATGCAGTAC
>DAIDMR010000011.1 GCA_027448865.1 Vampirovibrio sp. | reverse complement strand
TTTCAGCCACCGCCACCCTCTCCACTGGACGCACTGCTGAAGCAGCCGTGGCTCAAAAAACTGTATGACACCGCCGGGCAAGTCCTGGAAGATGTTCTCAAGGGCATTGGCAACTTTCTGGGATCACGACCATGCTCACCGAATTGGGGGTGGATACGGGGCCCATGTTGCTCAAACACGTGGTTTCCATCGGCCCGGAGACTACCATGGGCAGCTTGACCGAGCAGTTGTCCGTGGCGGCAGGCCCATTGCTGGTAGACACTTTAGTGGGTATGGTGGAAGGTCGGGTATATCCCCAGGTACAGCCGCACGAGCTGGCCACCCATGCCCCCAAGTGCCAGAAGGAAGACGCTATTTTGAGCTGGCAGGAATCGGCCCATCAGTTACAGCTCAAGGTGCGGGCTTTTAACCCGGCCCCCGGCGCGGCCACTTTCCTGGGCAACGAGCGTATTAAATTGTTAAAAGCGCGGGAGTATCAACCCAACCCGGCCGCCCAATCTGAAGAAATCCTTAAATCTGACCAACCGGGCCAAATTTTAGCTATTATTGATACAGGGCTTTTGGTGCGTACTGGGGACGGTATTCTGGAAATCAACAGCCTGCAGCCTGCAGGCAAGAAGGAAATGGCCGCTCGTGACTGGGCCCTGGGTGCTTTCAAAGCCGTCGATGGCAAACGGTCTCTGGGCAGTTTCAATGCCAGTCAAACGGCCCCGCTGCCCGCTTAATCGGGAACTTTTTGCCCCAAAACTCATCTACTATTCAAGCCGATATTCAAGGCTCAACGAGGTGACTGCACATGTTTTTTCACGACCCCTTGTACATGGCGATTATGTTGGTGGGTGGCGCCCTGGTATTTTTGCCCCAGCTGTGGGTGAAAAATACAGTGACCCGCTTTAGCGAGGTCAGAACGGCTCGAGGCATTTCCGGGCAGGCTGTGGCTCGCCGAATTCTGGATGAACACGGCTTGCGGGACGTACCGGTGGAGATGGTAGACGGCTTTTTGAGCGATCATTACGATCCGGGTCAGCGGGTGGTGCGCCTCTCCCCTGAGGTGTATCAAGGGTCTTCCGTGGCCAGTGTGGCCGTGGCCGCCCATGAGTGCGGCCATGCCATTCAGCATGCCAAGGGTTTCTACCCGGTGGTACTTCGTTCCAGTCTGGTGCCTCTGGCCAATTTGGGCAGCCAGATGGGGCCATTGCTCCTGATGTTGGCTGTGTTTTTGGGGCTTGGCTCCAAAATGGGTGGCATGGGTTTTTACGTGGCGCTGGCGGGCGTGGCCCTTTATGGGTTGGCGGTGGCCTTTCACTTTGTGACGCTTCCCGTGGAGCTGGATGCCAGTGGTCGGGCCCTGAAAGTGCTGCAGGGTAATTACTATCTGAATCAGGATGAACTGGCCGGTGCTAAAAAAGTTCTGACGGCGGCGGCCTTTACCTACGTGGCCACGGCGCTGTACGCCCTGATGGAGCTGCTGTACTGGGTGTTCCGTCTGTTGGGCTCCAGGCGTGACTGAGAATAAAAGTGTGGTGAAAACCCGGGACCTACCCCGCAAACTGGCGTTGGATGTTTTACTCCGTTTTGAAAAGGCAGGGCTGGAAAAATTAAAGGCCGATAGCCTGCTTCAGCAAGCGTTTGGCCCTCATCCGAACTTAACGGAGCAGGAGCGGGGTTTTTGTCGGGCCCTGGTGATGGGCACTTTGCGGCGCTGGCTGGTTTACGATGAGTGGATCAGGCAGTTGACCGGACGCCCTTTGAAGAATGTGGTGCCCATGGTGCGCTGTTTGCTGCGTTTGGGTCTGCTTCAGCTGGAGGGTGGGGTGCAGGTACCTGACTATGCGGCCATAGACAGCGTGGTGCAACTGGCCAAAGGGTTGAAGCAGTCTCCCAACACCGTTCGATTCCTGAACGGGGTGTTGCGTTCGGCCCAGCGGCGTTTGGGGGATGTGGGGTTTGATTGCCCTCC
>DAIDMR010000010.1 GCA_027448865.1 Vampirovibrio sp. | reverse complement strand
GGAGCCTGAAAAGGTGAGGATTTCCCCCATCCGGCCCAACGATAGTCAGCAAGTGTACGTCAATTTGGCGGAGTTTGCCGACAAACCCCTGGAGCTGCGAACCCGAAAGCCGGGTGACAAGTTCCATCCCATGGGTATGGAAGCCCCTATTAAGCTGAAAAAGTTTCTGATTAACCGGAGTGTGCCCCGCTTTACCCGCAATGGCCTGAAAGTTTTGGCCCTGGGCAATGAAGTGCTGTGGGTGCCTGGGTTGGGTATCAGTCAAAAACTGAAAATCAAGGACAAAAACACCCCCACCCACCTGCTGAAGCTGAAAAAAGGCTTATTACCGCCCGAAGAGTGGCGAGTCATCGAAGAAGCCCCGGATCGGGAAGCCTTACTGCCGGAGCCATCGTTTTTTACTGAGGAATTAGTCACAGGAGCCGACACCGAATGAGCCAAGCCGCCTCGCCCACCGTTTACAAGCCGGAACAACTGGATATCCACTTCAGTGAAGCCCAAATTCAGCAGCGGATTCAAGAAATGGCGGGGCAAATCAACCAGACCTACGCAGGCTGCGACAAGTTGATCATCGTGGCCGTGCTAAAGGGCTCCTTCATGTTTGTGGCCGATCTGATTCGTCATATTACAATCCCTTGCCAAATCGAGTTTGTGCGCCTGGCCAGCTATGGCAACGGGCAAGTCTCTTCCGGCAGCGTGAAGCCCGTGGACTTATCCCTGCCTTCTCTGTCCGGGGAAAACGTTTTGATCGTGGAAGACATTATTGATACCGGGCTGACCCTGCACTTCTTTATGGATTATGTGAAGTCCCTGCATCACACCAAGTCCCTGCGCCTGGCGGTACTGCTGGATAAGAAAGAAGCCCGCCAGAACGAAGTGCAGGTGGATTTCGCGGGATTTACGGTGGGCAACCAGTTTTTAGTGGGCTACGGGCTGGATTATGCCGGCTACTACCGCAACCTGCCCTACATCGGGGTGGTTCGGGACGCAGGCCAGTTCACTGAAGGCTAACATGCACCCGATGCTTCAGCGGCCCTTCGTGGCCGGGATGATTATCCCCACGGGCATCGGCGCATCTCAGGGCGGCTTTGCCGGAGATGCCACCCCGTATTTAAATCTGCTGGCCAGCGTGTGCGATGTACTGATTACCCATCCCAACGTGGCCAACGCCGCTGTGTTCCAGAAACTCCCAACCAACGCCCTGTACGTGGAAGGCTACGGACTGGATCAGTTTTTGCTGGGCCAGTGGGTCTTGCGAGCCGGACAACATCAACGCATCGGGGTGGTGCTGGATGCGGGCATGCCCGAAGACATGCGCATTCTGCATATCAACACCCTCAACGCGGTGAAAAGCGTTTACGGGGTGGACATTATGGGTTTTACCCTGACGGATGAACCTGTGCACACCGGCTGTGAAATCACGGCATCCGGCTGTTCCTCCGGTTATTTGAAGAATCCGGAAATCCTGTTAAACGCTTGCCAACGCCTGCAAGCGCAAGGGGCCACCGCCATCGCCCTGTGCATGTTGCTGCCGGAACTGGATGAAGATGAGGTTTTGCTGGAAAACACTTATCGCCAAGGCGGGGGCGTGGACCCCATTGGGGGGATTGAAGGCATCCTGTCGCATCTGGTGGTTGCCGAACTGGGCATCCCCTGCGCCAACGCACCGGTGTTTGTGTGGGAAAAGGCCAAGCCCGTGCTGGATGAGGTGCTGGACCCACGTACGGCCGCCGAATTTATTGCCCCCACCTTTTTACCCTGTGTCCTGACCGGGCTGACCCAGGCCCCCGAGATGGTGCCCATTGCGCAAGCCCAACCTGGGGATTTGACGCTTAACGATCTTTCGGTACTGGTGGTACCGGCCAACGCACTGGGGGGACAGCCCGTTTTGGCCGCGCTGAGCCAAGGCGTTCCCGTTTTGGCGGTGGAAAGCAATCACAGCGTGTTATCGATGACTGCCAACGTATTTGAGGCCCTGCCCGCCGACCGCAGGCAGTTGATCCGATCCGTACACTCCTATGAGGAAGCGGCGGGTATCCTGCAAGCCATGCGACTGGGCCTGACGCTGGATAAGCAGCCGGTCGCCGATTTTT
>DAIDMR010000009.1 GCA_027448865.1 Vampirovibrio sp. | reverse complement strand
GGATAGGCGCAATCGTGACAAAGGCGACCACCTATTGTCTGAAAGGCTACGGCGAACTGGATCCACTGTGGGTCAAGGACTTACTGGCCTTATTTAAAAGTCAGGCGGTCAATATCCGGAAGCTGGTGCTGCTAAAAGCCGAACGGCCTGATACCTTCGCCCTGCTGGAAGTGGTTTTCGCACTGCCGGGGGATGATACCGGGCTGACCACTCACTTTTTGACCACCGTGGAGCAAAAGCTGACCTTGCCAAGCTGGCAAACCCTGAGCTTACAAACGGTTTAAGCTGGTCTCATGAATCTTGGCCCCTTTCGCCAACAGCCCCATTAACCAATAGAATGATGGCTTCTTGCCGTTTGGTTGCTACAATAGGAACGTGTCAGCAGCAGAAAGAGGCGCTTTAGGGTGCGTGTACCGAACAGATTGCAATTCAGAAAACAGGGGTTCTGTTCAGTAGAGAAACTGGCTGTGGCGTTTCTCCTGGCTGCCATCGGGCCGGGAACCCTGCCAGCCATTGCGGAACCGGAAAATATGCTCATGGTGTCCGTGGCGCCCGTGGCCAAGCACAGCAACCTGAAAACCGTGAAGGCTCAGGTTCTCATTCAGGCCCCTCCTGCCCTGGTGTGGGACATGCTGACTGACTATCCGGGAGTCTCCGAGATTTTACCCGGTTATGAACGAACCCGGGTGCTGAGCCGCAGTGGTTCCACCACCTTGATGGATGTGGGCATGCGGGTTTCTAACCTACTGCCGCTATACAAATACCGGGTTCGGGCGCAGGAAAACGAGGCTGACCGGCAATTGAGCATGACCCGCATTGCTGGCGATTTCAAATCCTTGCAGGCCAGTTATAAACTAACGCCGCAGAATCATGGCAAAGCCACCTTGCTCAGCTATCAGCTCAGCATTGATCCGGGCGTTTCACTGCCGGGATCCACCGGATTAATCCGCAACAATACGCTCAAATCGCTGAACGCGCTGGAGCGTCATGCCGAGCTGGCCTTCCGCAAGGGAGAGATTGGACAACGGTAGTAATTCAGGCTATCATGCCCCTACTATGAATCTGCTGGCCGTTGATATTGGCAATACGGATATCAAGTTTGGAATTTTTCGGGATGGACAGCTAACGGACCAGTGGCGGGCCACCGGCACCCGCACGCATCCGGAAAAGTTCAGCGCCATGCTGCGCGACAGTCTGGCACGCACCGGCCTGCACTTTGGCGCCCTGGCCTACACCAGCGTGGTGCCGGATATTGAATATGTCTTTCGCAAGACCATTCAATACTGCTACAACCTGCCGGATCACCGCATTTTCGCGGTGGAGCCGACCCGCATTCAACTGCCGCTGGATTTTAGCCACTATCCCCTGCGGCAATTGGGTATGGATCGCCTGGTGAACGCCTGTAGCGCCCGATTGTTGTATCCCGACACGGATTTAATCATCGTGGATTTTGGCACGGCCACCACCTTTGATTTGGTGAGTGCAGATGGCGTTTAC
Source organism: Vampirovibrio sp. (assembly GCA_027448865.1). Taxonomy (GTDB): domain Bacteria; phylum Cyanobacteriota; class Vampirovibrionia; order Vampirovibrionales; family Vampirovibrionaceae; genus Vampirovibrio. The sequence continues at coordinate 5,968 of DAIDMR010000009.1, read as the reverse complement.
TGGGGCGGGGCCATTGCGCCGGGCTTGAATACTTTTGCTGCCTGCCTGCCCGAGAAAACCGCCAAGCTGCCCTGGGTAGACATCACGGGCAAACAGGCCGAGGAGATTGGCATGGGGCAAAACACCATTGCCTGCCTGGAAGCGGGATTGGGCATCGGTTACCGAGGCATGATTAAAGAGTTGCTCAAAGAGTCTATCGAGGCCCTGGATACCACCGAATTCCTGGCTCTGGCAACCGGAGGACTGGCGGAAGTGGTGTTGCGGGTCTGTGGGCTGGAAAATCGCTTTCAGCAGACTGATCCGGCGCTGACCCTGAAGGGGTTGGCCTTGTTGTATGACTATAACCGGTTGACCCTCTCGCCCGGCTGAGCTTAGATCTGCACGTCGGCCATCATGCCTTTTAACTGGTTGAGGGTGGACTCCATGCTGACATCATCATTGATGCGCTGGCGCAGGAAGTTATCGATTTCCGGCATCATGCGGATGGCCACGTCAATTTTGGGGTTGGAACCATGCTCGTAGGCGCCTACGTCAATCAGGTCACGGGCATCCTGGTACACAGCCATCAGTTCCCGCATTTTACCGGCGGCCCGCATATGCTCCTCATCGCAAATCTCGGTGAACAAACGGCTGACGCTGCCCAGAATATCAATGGCAGGATAACGGTTTTGGGCGGCAATCTTCCGGGACAGGAAGATGTGACCATCGATAATGCCCCGAACGGTGTCCACCACCGGATCGTTGATGTCATCCCCTTCCATCAGTACCGTATACAGGGCGGTTATAGAACCTTTTTCTGTAATACCGGTGCGCTCCAGCACTTTTTGTAGCCAGGAGAAGATGGAAGGCGGATAGCCTTTCATGGTGGGCGGCTCTCCGATGGCCAAGCCCACTTCCCGGCCGGACATGGCGCAACGGGTCACGGTATCAGTCATCAGAAAGACTTTTTTGCCCTGATCCCGGAAGTATTCGGCCACGGCGGTGGCGGTTTGCAGGCACTTCATCCGCAACAGGGGCGGTTGATCGCCCGTGGCGCAGACCAGCACGGAGCGGGCCATGCCTTCCGGGCCGAGGCTGTTCTCCATGAATTCCTTGACCTCCCGGCCCCGCTCGCCGATGAGAGCCACCACGTTCACGTCGGCTTCCGAGTTTCGGGCGATCATGCCCAGCATGGTGGATTTCCCCACCCCGGAACCGGCGAACAGCCCCATGCGCTGCCCGGCGCCCATGGTCAGCAGGCTGTCCACAGCCCGCACGCCGGTGAAAAAGGTGTTCTTGATGATGGGGCGGTGCAAGGGGTCGGGTGGGGCGGCTTCAATGCTGACATACTGGGCCTTGCTGGTGTCCATGGGCAGGCCATCCATGGGTTCGCCCAACGGGGATATCAGGCGGCCCATCAGGAAATCGCCTACGGGCACGGTAATGGGGGCGTTGGTGGTGGTCACCCAGCTCCCTTGAGAAATGCCGGTACCGTCGTAGAGTAGCAGCATTTGGGCGGTATCCCCCTTGAAAGCGACCACTTCGGCGGCTTTGGCGTCGCCGTCCACACCCTCAATAAAGCACAAGTCGCCAATCTTCAGCTTGGGAAGCTGGGCTTCCACAGTCAGGCCTTGCAAGCGGGAGACCCGGCCCTTGTATTTATACAGGTCAGTGCTGTACAGGATTTCCCGAATACGGCTGCGGGTATCCTGCAGGGTATCGTCGGGGATGAGGGATTCGCTCATGATGGGGTGACTCCGGGGCTTGGACGGTGGCCCTGTTGTTATTGTAGCGTTTTTTGAAGAATTGTTTCATCCTGAGCGAGGTGAAGGGATGCTAGTGTGCAGGCGGGTTTGAGGGATTCCGGCCAGGAATTGAAACATTGTGAGGGGAGGGGCTTGCGTTTCGGGTGTGTTTCTTTCAATATATAGGTCTGATCATCATCGTGTGCGCTCGTAGCTCAGTTGGATAGAGTGCATGGCTACGAACCATGAGGTCGGGAGTTCGAATCTCTCCGAGCGCGCCACTTTTAAAACCTTTCAAAACACCCCTTTTCGGGTGTTTTTTGCATTTTGACCAGTTGTAGATATGCTTTTCAAGATGACGCACCATTAAAGACTCATCCCATAAGAATTTCAGCGAATAGCGGTTGATATGAAAAACGCCTGTTTTTTGAGTGCATGGGCCTATGCCATGAACTCTCCCAAAAAAATCCAGCTATCAGTGCGTTTTGAACCCCTGAAAAAGCGCAGTGGATGTAATTGGCTTGAAACATCAAGATGAATCTTGAAATGCGATTTTAAATCAGCTAGACTGAAGTTATGGCTACACAAAGACAAAAATTTTCCACCCAGGCAGATCCTGTTTTATTGGCTGAGCTAAAGGCTTTGGCTGAACAGGAAGGTCGACAATTTCAAGCTGTAATGGAAGATGCCATGCGGCTTTATCTAGAAACCAAGAAATCGGATAAGCCCCGCAATCAGGTGATGGCTCATTTTCAGAGCAGCTTAAGGAAAAACAGTGAACTGGGTCGGCTACTTGCCCAATGAGTCATAACTTCCCAACACTGCAAGAGGCGCTTGCGATTCATCGGCTTCTGATTGCCGAGTTTGGTGGACATCCGGGCGTTCGAGACATGGGTGCCTTGGAGGCCGCCTTGTTCAGACCCCAGCTTGGTTACTATGAGGGATTAATTGAAGAGGCTGCCGCTTTAATGGAAAGTTTGGCCAACAATCACCCCTTTATTGATGGCAATAAGCGAGTGGCTTTCTTTATGACTGATACCTTCTTGCGAATGAACGGTCAATATATTGATTGTGATAATACCAAGACTTATCAGGATTTTATGAACTGGTTTGAAACAGGGCAATTCCGTTTTGACAAGTTGCTCTGGTGGCTGAGCTCCGTTGTAAAACCTCTGTAAAGCCCGTACAGAAGAGGCTTTTACCTGGAGGTTTTTCAATCTATGATTCTTTATGTTCTCGAAGATTTAGGCTGTATATTCCTCGCATATTGAGAAAATCAAGAAGATTCATGTTTACGAACCATGAGGTCGGGAGTTCGAATCTCTCCGAGCGCGCCACTTTCTAAATGAAATCAGCCTTTTGGGCTGATTTTTTGCTTTATGGGGGTCGGGAAATAGGCCAGGGTTCATGATCAATGATTTAGCATCCTGTTTTAGCCTGCTATGTTTTGGTGGAGTGCTTTGGGGAGGTCATTCGGGAGGCGCTGCCCCCCTTGAGCAAGCCGATTCCATTCGCTTGTGTTTATGGTTGGATAATAATTGGAGTAAGCCCGTCCCTGGACAGGAGTATTCCTGGACTTCTCCGGACGGGCAGCGTATCGCTGTAAGATATCGCCCGTGGTTTGGCGGATTGGAGCGCCCCTTCCCCTTCCCTTCTTCTTCCCCTCCCCTCCGGCGTTGACGCCCCAAGATTTAGAGAAAAGGACCGCTGCCATGCTCAAGGATATTCAGAATCAGATCGATCAAATCTGGAACGCGTTTTGGTCGGGCGGAGTCTCCAATCCGCTGGCCGTGATGGAGCAAATTACCTATCTCCTGTTCATCAAGCGGCTGGATGAACTGCACATGCTGGAAGAGGCTAAAAGCCGATATTCGGGTGAAATGGAGCGCCGTATTTTTCCGGAAGGGCAGGACGCCAAGGGCCGAAATTACGAAGATCTGCGCTGGTCCAAGTTCAAAAACTTTGAGCCCCGCGAAATGCTGACCGTGGTGGATGAGCATGTCTTCCCCTTTCTGCGTTCGCTGGGAGAAGAAGGTTCTAGCTACGGCCTGCACATGCGGGATGCCCGGCTGGGCTTTTCCAACGCGGGTTTGCTGGCCAAAGTGGTGGAAATGCTGGATAAAATCCCCATGCAGGACCGGGACACCAAGGGCGATGTGTATGAGTACATGCTGAATAAAATCGCCAGCGCAGGCCAGAATGGGCAGTTTCGCACCCCCCGGCATATCATTCAGTTAATGGTGGAACTGACCCAGCCCAAGCCCACCGATACCATTTGCGACCCGGCTGCCGGTTCCTGCGGGTTTTTGGTGGAAGCGGGGGAATACCTGCGCAAGCGGAACCCGGAGCTGTTTCGGGATGAAACGCTGCGCAAGCACTTCCATGAGGGGCTGTTCCACGGGTTTGATTTTGACAGCACCATGCTGCGCATTGGCACCATGAACATGGTGCTGCACGGGGTGGAAAACCCCACCATCACCTACCGGGATAGTTTGGCAGAAGAGCATGGCGAGGACGCGGGCGCTTACTCCCTGATTTTGGCCAACCCGCCCTTTGCCGGATCGCTGGATTATGAGTCCACGGCCAAGGATTTGCAGAAGATGGTGAAAACCAAAAAGACGGAGCTGCTGTTTTTGGCCCTGTTTTTACGCCTGCTGAAAACCGGCGGGCGAGCGGCGGTCATCGTACCGGATGGGGTGCTGTTTGGCTCTTCTAAAGCGCACAAGGATTTACGCAAAATGCTGGTGGAGGAGCATAAACTGGATGCCGTCATCAAGCTGCCATCCGGGGTGTTTAAACCTTATGCCGGGGTGTCCACGGCCATTTTGATGTTTACCAAGACCGGGGTGGGCGGCACCGATACCGTTTGGTTTTACGATGTGCAGGCCGATGGCCGCTCTCTGGATGACAAGCGCACCGAATTGCTGCCCGAGGACAAACTGGGAGCCACCCCGGTGACGCCTTTGACCGCCGAGGAGCATGAGAAAAACAACCTGCCCGATGTGTTAGCCCGCTGGTTTGAGCGCACCACCACCGAGCGGGACAACCCCCGCACCGCCCAGAGTTTTTGCGTGCCCAAGGCCGACATTGAGGCCGCCGGATACGACCTGAGCCTGAACCGCTACAAAGAAGTACAGCACGAAGAGACCCACTACGACCCGCCCGCCCAAATTATTGCGGAGTTGCAAACCCTGGAGGCTGAAATTACCCAAGGCTTGGCCCAGCTGGAGGAATTGGTGAAATGAAAACCGTGCCTTTAGGCGAAGTTATTGGTAAAACAGGACTTTTTATAGATGGCGATTGGGTTGAGTCCAAGGATCAGGATCCAGATGGAGAAGTACGATTAACGCAATTAGCTGATGTAGGTATTGGGACATTTCTTGATAAATCTGCGCGATTCTTAAATAAAGAGACAGCCAAACGTCTTAGATGTACTTTCTTGCAAGAGAATGACATTCTTGTGGCACGAATGCCTGATCCTATAGGACGTGCCTGTATTTTTCCCGGAAGTGATCAGCCATGCGTTACAGTAGTGGATGTTTGTATTGTAAGGCCAGACCTTAACATCGCGGATCCTGCCTATCTATCTTGGATGATCAATAGCACTGATTTTAGGAGAGGTATTGATCAATTCATTAAGGGTACAACCCGTCAAAGGATATCTCGAAAAAATCTTGAACTCTTGCCAATCCCCCTCCCGCCGCTGGAAGAACAAAAGCGGATTGCGGCCATTCTGGATCAGGCGGATGCCCTGCGCAAAGCCCGCCGCCGGGCCATTGAGCGCTTGAACGATCTCTCGCAATCCATTTTTTATGAAATGTTTGGGGATCCAAAATCCAACTCAAAAATGTTTCCAGTTAAGCCTCTAGGTCAACTCTGTGATGTGAGAGATGGAACGCATGACTCACCCGTTTATGTGGAAGATGGTTTTCCGTTGTTAACATCCAAAAATTTCACCTCAGGCAGAATCGACTTTGAGGGAGCAAGAAAGATTTCAGAAAAAGACTACATTCAGATAAATAAACGTTCAAAAGTTGATGTTGGTGACATCGTAATGCCAATGATAGGCACTATAGGCTCTCCTGTAATTATTGATGAAGAACCTAGAGCCCTTTGCAAAACTAGCGCAGTAGGATGCAAATAATGGCGACGGACAGGAACGCATGGTAAATTTCAGGATAATATTCCCAGCGGGTAACGAGTCGTCGAAAGCCATCCAGCCAAGCGAAGCCCCGTTCCACTTT
>DAIDMR010000008.1 GCA_027448865.1 Vampirovibrio sp. | reverse complement strand
ACCCAGAGCCACTGATGATCATGCCCAATGCTCCATCCGCCATCACCAGGCGCTCAATGGCGTCAAACTCGGTAATTAACCGCCGACGATAGGGCTGGTGCAAGCGGTCTTGCAAACTGGCCCGAAAAGCCTCCGGATCAGCCTGCAACAGAGCGTAGGTCAACGCACTGGCCTTGCGCAGATTAAAAATAGCATCGGCCATAGGCACAGAGGCCGGTAAAATGCGGCGGGCCTCCTCGGTGAGGACCTCATAATGGGGACTGACGGTCAGCACCCGCCACGCCAGAGGCCAAGGTAAGCGGTAGGGGCGTTCATCATACAGCACCACCCCACCCAACAGGGCCGGGGCCACGTTATCGGGATGCCCTTCCATGGTCACGGCCAAATCAAGCAAATCCAAAGATTCAAAGCGTTGATTTAACAGGTGATTGGCGGCAACCAGTCCGGCCACCACCGCCGTGGAACTACTCCCCAAACCACGGGCCACCGGGATATCGGCAGTAATCCGAACCTGTAAAGGCGGACGGGGCTGGCCCGCTTTTTCAAACAGCCGATCCATGGCCACAAACAGCAGGTTTTTACCCACCGCCTGATCACCCGAATCGCTGACTGGCCTTAAAGCGGAAATATCAGCGGCACCATCCGGGGAAAAGGCCAAGCCATCCCGTTCGGCCTGCTCAAACGCAAAGGCATTGTAGAGGGAAACAGCCATGCCAAAACTGTCAAACCCCGGCCCCAAATTGGCGATGGTGGCGGGAACGCGAACCGTGAACATCCCGATGAATCCTTCCAGGCAGACTGCAACACTGTAGCACAACAGCATAGCGTAAACACGCCGGTCATGCGGACAGGGCCCGCTTCCCCAGGGACATCCCCTCCCGATCAGTTACTACCCGCAGCGGTCGGGACTGCCCGTGTGGCTAACTGAAAACTGTCACAAATTGTACACACACGGGCAATATAACAAATGGTTAAAAAAACATAATATATATTTATTGAAACAAGTTTAAACCCTATAGCTCAAACGTACTTTCCACGCTTTACCACTCGTACCCTTTGCAGGTCTTCTGTAAAGGGTTTTTCTTTTTTAGAAAGAAAAAATCGCCACTAGCCAAATGGCGCTCCATTTATAGTAACCCGGGTGATATTCGCTCCCCCATGTTCCTCATTATGATACTGGCATCACCATTGATTTAACCGATAGCTCAAACGTACTTTCCACGCTTTACCACTCCTAGCCCTTCTGCTGGAAGGGCTTTTTTATTGGCGCTTGGAGGCTTTGCCTTTTATTACTCTCGAAATACCACGAACACGGCCAGCACAATCAACGCAAAGCCCACCGCGTAGTTCCACTTGAAGGACTCTTTCAGGTAAAACACCGAAAACAGGGCGAACACCACCAGCGTGATCACCTCCTGCATGACTTTTAACTGGGCGCCGTTGAACTGCCCATAGCCCATGCGGTTGGCGGGCACTTGCAGGCAGTGCTCAAAAAAGGCGATGCCCCAAGCGCCAATAAAAAAGCCCTTC
>DAIDMR010000007.1 GCA_027448865.1 Vampirovibrio sp. | reverse complement strand
AATGCGCTTGCCCAGTATCTGACCGGCGTCAAACTCTGCCTCCCGCTTGGCGTAAGCGTCCTCAAACGCTTTGCCATACAAATCGTGCAGCTCCGGCACATGATCCGGGCTGAACAGCGTCCAGTGCGCATCGGCCTGTACCCGTTTCATGAATAAATCCGGAATCCAGTTGGCCGTATTGATGTCATGGGTTCTGCGGCGCTCATCGCCGACGTTTTTCCGCAAATCCAGGAAGTCTTCAATGTCCAGGTGCCAGGTTTCCAGATACGCGCAATGGGCACCCTTGCGTTTGCCACCCTGGTTCACGGCGATGGCCACGTCGTTGTCGATTTTCAACCAGGGAATCAACCCCTGACTTTGGCCGTTGGTGCCCTGAATCAGAGCGCCGGTGGCCCGAATGGGCGTCCAGTCGGTGCCAATGCCGCCAGCCCATTTGGACAAGCGGGCATTATCGGTGTAAACCTTGAAAATGCCCTCAATGCTGTCGTCCACTGTGTTCAGGAAGCAGGAAGACAGCTGGGGATGCACGGTACCGGAGCTGAACAGGGTGGGGGTGCTGGAGACATAGTAAAAGTCTTTCAGCAGGTTGTAGAATTCAATGGCCTTTTCTTCCTTGTTGGCAGGCTCCAGAATGGCCAGACCCATAGCCACCCGCAGCCACATCCACTGCGGTAGCTCAATCAGCTTCTGTTCCCGGTTCCGAATCAGGTAGCGATCCTTGAGAACCTGAATGCCTTGGAACTGGAAGTGGTGATCCGCTTTGCTATCGATGGCTTTGGCCAGCTTTTGCAGGTCAAACTCCAACAGGCGGAAGTCCAGAATACCAGCCTGTACCCCTTGTTGCAGATAATTGGCAAAATGGGTCTCATACAGGTTCTGTATGGATTGCTCGCGGGCGTTAACCGGCCCAAAAACCTGCTGATATAGCACTTTTAACACCAGCCGCGCTGCCACATAAGCGTAGTTGGGGTGGGTTTCAATCAAAGCCCGGGCCGACATAATGGCGGATTCATCAATTTCCTCGGTACTGATGCCACTGTACCAGGACAATTGACAGCCCAGGGCCACATCAGACCAGCTCACCCCGTCAATGCCCTCGCAGGCTTCTTGAATGACGTGATTGATTTTATCTTCCTGAATGGGCTCCAGGCTGCCGTCACGACGACGGACCAAGATTGCTGACATAAACGGTTCCTTATTGATTGGTTGAACGAAACGTGGACTGGTTTAGCGCGGAGGGATGACTAGAAGTCATCCCACTCCAGGGCGCCACCGGTTTGATACTCGGTGACCCGAGTTTCAAAGAAGTTTTTGGACTTGGTCAGATCCACCGCTTCGCTCATCCAGGGGAAGGGGTTTTTGGCCTGGAAGCGGGTGGGCAGATTCAGGGCATTCAGGCGGCGATCCGCGATGTAGCGGGTGTAGTCCTGAAAGCTGGAAGCATTCATCCCCAAAATGCCGTTGGGCATCAGTTCATGGGCATAAGCCTCTTCCAGTTCGGCGGCCCGCACAATTTTATTGCTGATCTTGCGCTGGAAGGTCTCCGTCCACAGGGTGGGTTGCTCGATGATGATTTGGTGGATCATCTCAATGCCGAAGTTCATGTGCATGGACTCATCCCGCATGATGTACTGGAACTGTTCAGCGGTACCCGGCAGCAGGTTCCGCCGGCGGAAGGACAACATGGCCGCAAAGGAAGAGTAGAAGAAGATACCTTCCATAATCACGTAGAAATCAATCAGGTTTTCCAGGAAGCACTGATCCATATCAAAGGTGCCGGTGGCAAAATCGGGCTTCAACAGGTTGGGTACCAGCTCGGAGGCAAACTGATCTTTATCGTAGATGGCCTGAATGCGCTGGTACATGGTGAAGATTTCCGATTCATCCAGCCCCAGACTTTCCACAATGTATTGGTAAGCGTGGGTGTGAATGGCCTCTTCGTAGGCCTGACGCAACAGGTACATGCGGCATTCTGGCGAAGTGATGTGCTTGTAGACGGCCAGCACCAGGTTGTTGGCCACAATGCTATCGGCGGTGGTGAAAAAGCCCAGGGCCATTTTGACCACCCGACGCTCATCATCGGTCAGGATGGAACTGGAGCGCCACTGTTCAATATCCTTCTGCATGGAGATTTCGTTGGGCAGCCAGTGGTTGGCGTTACCGGCCAGGTAACCATCCCAGGCGAACTGGTGCTTAATGGGGTAGAGTTGCACCACATCGTCTTTACCGTTGATGATGCGGCGTTGGTTGACTTGATACGCTAATGAGGGCATAGCATTGGACATGCGGCTTTCCTTTCATGGATTGTTTCGCGTAGCTATGTAGAACTATAGAGGACGGAAAAAATGGAACGTTTTGAGCAAACCAGCAAAAACCAATCCCTCTATGCGCAAGGGGCGGTTGCCAGAACTGATTTGATTTTTGTACGCTATGAGGACTGATCAACTTCCTGACCGGGCAGCGCTTCTCACTGAAAAAAAGAGTATTCAGGGGTTTGATGCAATCTTCTAATCATCATTGTCTCAGTCTTTCTTCACTGCCTGTTACAGGACTGATCTTAAACTCTGACTCCCCACTGTGAAGGGTGCGTGAATATAGACAGTGTGAATCGGTTTTTCCGGTGGAATGACCGATTCGGAAAGGCTGCTTACACTTCTGTTATACAGTTTTTAGCAATCCCATGCAAATAGTTTAAGCAACTACGTGTTTAGTATGTAAAACTTTCCAGATCCAGTGCCAACGGGGCTTTTGGAGGCTTGACAACAGGCAGAGCCATGGTGGGCCAATTTTCACAGTTTGCTTGGGGGCTGGGGGGTATTGGCAGGTCTGCTTTTTGTAACAAACTGGTCTTTTTTGAGGATTTCCGCTTGATCGAATGGGCGGCATTGGCTCCACAAAATCCACGAAGGATAAGCGGATACCCTGGGCTTATCAGGATGCTCAAGCGCTGCTTTTATGACCCATAGATGGCCTTGAAAGCCTTGAGCTGTGTGGATATAGACAAGCGGGGAATATTTTTTTTGAGCCTGATGCCGTTTACTGTTAGGGCGTTTATTTTTAGGTTGTACGGTTCTCTCTAATTCATCGCTGGATGATTACAAAAACAGAATAGAAGAGGGTTACGCCATGCTAATTCTACGGAACGCGGCCAGTGCCGGGGCTTTTGCCTTGGGCTTACTGGTGGTGGTATCGGCTTATGCCGGGGCGGAAGGTTTATCCGGGCAGGTGCGGCAGGATACGGTTTCTTATCCCGGAGCCATTACCAAATCCATGACCATGACGCCCGGGCCGGGCACCTTTAGCGCCGATCACCTGCGCTTTGGGCGCCAGGTAGCCATTACGCTGTATAATCCCAACCCCTATCCCATGCGCTTTGACACGGTGCAGCGTATTGGGAAGGAGTATTCCCGGGTGGTTCCGGCCAATAGTTACCGAACC
>DAIDMR010000006.1 GCA_027448865.1 Vampirovibrio sp. | reverse complement strand
GCCGCTTGTCCGTCCGCTGGATGTCCCCAGCCAGACAGGCGGCTACAACCAACCATCAAAACGTTTCACCGGAAGTTTCAAGTTCAGCTTTGCGCCACAGGAACCCTTTCCCTTATGCCCACTTTTAACGCCACATTCCTTTTCGTCCTGCTTAGTTTTGCTATTTTTGTTGCCTTGATGAAGGCCATTTATTTCGACCCGATTATGGCCATTAAAAATGAGCGTGAGCGCAAACTGACCCAGGATGAGCAATCCGCGAAAGATTTTTTAAAGCAGTTTGAGAAACTGCACAGTGAGTATCAGGCTGGCATTAAACAGGCTCGTCTGGAAGCCCATCAACTCATCCAGCAAATTCGTCAGGAGGCCAAAACCTCGGCCCAGCACCTGGTGATTCACGCCCGCAATGACGCCCAACGGGAAACCGATCGTCAAATGGCGGATCTCTCCATCTGGCGGGAAAACACTTACGGGGAACTGGAATCGGAGCGCGCCTCCCTGACCAGAGCCGTCATCGCCAAGGTCAAAACCGGTGGAAAAATCGGTTCCGCCACGGGTAGTTAGTAGTCCACACAGGAGCGAGTACAGCAGGAATGTTACTTACACAAACAATCAATCCCTTCTTGCAGCAAGCCTCCGTGTTCTGGCTGCAGGCGCACCACGAAAGCGGTGAACACCCCATGACCTTCCTCCAGCAACTGGAGCACTCTAATGTGTTCAACGTATTGCTGGTGCTGCTGATTTTAGGATTTGTAGCCAAAAAACTGAACCTCTTTGGCGGGCTTGATGAACAGCGTCAAAAACTGGCCGCAGAAGTCGAAGCCGTAGAGTTGCAAAAGAAAAAGGCGTTGGAGCAACTGGAAGAGGCGAAACGCAAAACCAGCGGGCTAAATGATGAAATCAACGAAATTTTAAGTACAGCCCGTGCTTCGGCAGAGGCCATGTCCAACCAGATTTTAAGCGATGCCCGCAATGAATCGGCCAAAATTGTGGAAAACGCAAAAAAGCGCATGGAACTAGAGCGTCGGGCAGCCATCAAGGAACTGGAGCGCCGTTTATTGAGTGACGCTTTGGCCGATGCCCGAACCGAGTTGGCCTCTCAACTGAACGCTGCTGACCAAAAGCGTTCCGTGGAAAGCTTTCTGGATGAACTATCACAAATGCACGGAGGTCAGCGCTGATGAGCAGTCGATTGGAAAACACCAAGGTGGCCGCCCGCTACGCCAAGGCGCTGTTTGAGAGTGTTCAGCAAACTGGAGAAGTGGACAGGGTTCACGAAGACTTACGGACTGTCAGCGACCTGCTCTTGCAGGTACCCGAACTGGCAGCGTTTCTGGAAAATCCGGGAGTGCCTCAAGCCGACAAGCAGCAGTTTATCGATGAGCAATTCGGCCCCAAGGTCACTGTTTGGGTTCATCGCTTGCTCAAGTTACTGGTGGACAACCACCGGGCCGGTGTGATTCTGGCGTTGGTGAATCAATTCGGCGAGTTTCGCAATCAAGCGGAAAACAGCACCAGCGCCGAGGTCATCACCGCCGTGGAACTGGAAGAGGAACTGCGCAACCGCATTCAAAAGACGCTGGAGTCCACTATGGGCTTTAGCCGGGTTGATTTGCTAAATCGGGTGGACCCGGGGTTACTGGGCGGCGCCATCATCAAAATACAGGACCGGGTCATTGATGGCAGCTATGTAGGACGTCTGGAAGCGTTGCGCAAGCAGGTAGAAACGTTATAACCCAGTCCTGTAGTTTTACCCGAACAAGATTTTAAAGTTTAAACACACAGTAAAAAGGAACGAACCAATGGCATTACGTGCGGAAGAAATTAGTTCGATACTGAAAGAAAAATTAGCCAGCTACGAAAGTGATGTGTCCGTCAGCAATGTAGGCACCGTACTGGAAGTGGGCGACGGGATTGCCCGTATTTACGGCCTGCGTGGCGCTATGTCGGGAGAACTGGTTGAGTTCGCCGATGGACACAACACCATGGGCATGGTGTTGAACCTGGAAGAGGACAACGTCGGCGTTGTGATTATGGGTGAGTACACCCACATTCAGGAAGGCCAAATGGTCAAGTCCACCGGCCGTATTGCCTCCGTGCCATTCGGTGAGGATTTGCTGGGTCGGGTGGTCAACCCACTGGGTCAGCCGATTGACGGGAAAGGCAACATTGAGGCCAAGGAGTACCTGCCTGTTGACCGCAAGGCTCCGGGCATTATCGCCCGTAAGTCCGTACACCAGCCGCTGCAAACCGGCATTACTGCTATTGACGCCATGACCCCCATCGGTCGTGGCCAGCGCGAACTGATCATTGGCGACCGCCAGACCGGTAAAACCGCTGTAGCCATTGACACCATCCTGAATCAGAAGGGTCAGGACGTTATCTGCATTTACTGCGCCATCGGGCAAAAATCCAGCTCCGTAGCCCAGATTGTAAAGACGCTGGAAGACAACGGGGCCATGGATTACTCCATCGTGGTGGCTGCTTCCGCGACCGATCCGGCTCCCTTGCAGTACCTGGCCCCGTTTGGTGCCGTCACTATCGCTGAAGGTTTTATGGCCCAAGGCAAACACGTATTGGTCGTGTATGATGACCTGACCAAACACGCTTGGGCTTACCGAGCCATGAGCTTGTTGCTGCGTCGTCCGCCGGGCCGTGAAGCTTACCCTGGCGATGTCTTCTACCTGCACTCCCGCTTGCTGGAGCGTGCCGCCAAGCTGAACGACAGCTTAGGCGCTGGCAGCATCACTGCTTTGCCCATCATCGAAACCCAGGCCGGTGACGTGTCCGCTTACGTTCCCACCAACGTGATTTCAATTACCGACGGGCAGATCTTCCTGGAGTCAGACTTGTTCAACGCCGGGATTCGTCCAGCCATCAACGCCGGTATCTCGGTATCCCGAGTCGGTGGTGCCGCCCAAACCAAGGCAATGAAAGCCGTAGCCGGCCAGTTGCGTTTAACGCTGGCCCAGTTCCGGGAACTGGAAGCGTTCGCCCAATTCGCCAGCGATTTGGACAAGGCCACTCAGGATCAACTGCGCCGGGGCCAAGTCATGGTGGAAGTGCTGAAACAGCCCCAATACAGCCCGTTGTCAGTGGCTCAACAGGTTTCCCTGCTGTTTGCCGCCAACAAGGGCTTGCTGGATGAATTGGAAACCAGTCAGTTGGCCGCTTTCAAGCCGGAGTGGTTCTCCTACTTCAGCGCCAACGTATCCGACATTGAAGCCAAGTTGAACAAAGGCTACAAACTGGATGATGCCGAAGAGGCCAAACTGATCGAGGCCGTTAAGAAGTTTCGGGATACCGTATTCTCCGGCGGCAAAGCGTAGGAAGGTCAGCGAAGGAAGCAAACCATGCCCAACCTGAAAGACATCCGACGCCGGATTAAAAGCGTCAAGAGTACCCAAAAAATCACCCAGGCCATGCGCATGGTGGCCGCGGCCAAGGTAAAGCGCGCTGAAAACCGCGTGAAAGCGGCGCGGCCTTACGCGTCGGAATTCCGCAAGATTTTCAGTGATGTTTTCAATGCGCTGAAAAACCACAATCAGGATATCAGCGGCTCACGCTACGCGGATTTGCTGCAATCCCGGCAAATTCACAATGTGGGCATCGTGGTGATCAGTTCGGACCGGGGCCTGTGCGGCAACTATAACTCGGCGGTCATTCGTCAGGCGTTCCGGCTGGAAAAGGAGATCAAGGCCCGTGGCTTAACCCCCAAGTTTTACCTGGTGGGCAACAAGGCTATTCAGGCGTTTGCCCGATACTCCAACTCGGAGATTCTGGGCCGGAGCGCCGGTATCTCAGCCGCTCCCACCGTTGAAGACGCCAACCTGATTGCCCAAACCATGACCCAGGCGTTTCTGGATGAAAAAATTGACACCATCGATGTCTTATCCACGCATTTCGTGTCTATGATTTCCTACAAAGTCCAGATCAGTCCGGTCATTCCGGTGCGCTCGTTTATCGACTGGGAGCCAGAGCTGATTCCCAGCCTGAACGACAGCCACTACAGCGTGTCTCCCAGCGAATTGAAACCGGAGTTATTGCTGGAACCGAATGCGGTGAGCATTCTGGATAAAATGGTGCCCATGTTCGTCAGTAACTTGCTCTACACATTGTTACTGGAAGGTTCCGCCAGCGAGCTGGCCGCCCGGATGACAGCCATGTCCAACGCCACCAGCAACGCCGGGGATATGATCAACCGCTTGACCATTCAGTACAACAAGGTACGCCAGGCTGCCATTACCCAGGAAATTCTGGAAATCGTCGGTGGCGCCGAAGCGCTGAAATAAACCACTTCAAAAGAAAAGCCGGCTGGGCGTAACGCTCGGCCGGTTTTTTGATGGGTAAAATTTGAGGGGAAAATTGTGTTTTTCGGGATTTTAGATTGAGTTGAAACCATTCATCGGGCTTGAACCTGCGTCCCACCCTTCAGGGCAATCAGGCAAAAGTATCCAGGTGGCCCAAACTGTGAGTTTGATACTGCGCCAAGGAACTGGAACCCGCAAACAGGGGCGTTCCATTGAAGGTATCGACGCACAGGTTGGCACTGCCGCTGGCGGTAGCGCCTTTGAAAGTCGGAGTGATTGCCCGGGCGGGTTGACTGACGACCGGATTCAAGAGGGTTTTAAGGGCGGCTCCAAAAGCATTCATACGAAAACACTCACTTTCTGAAATTGGTTTCCTTCCAGGGAAAAAGTTGGTAGACGAGTCAGGTTTTTGTCTTTCAAACACTTAGGTTAGTGTCATTAAAACACCCTGATAGGATTTTGTAAACACCCCCATGAAAATTTTTATGAAGCGCTCTCTTTACCTGCCCGATAAGGCTTTTTGGCAGAGCGATGACAATCCGGGCGGATTTTGCGTATACTATAAAGAGTTTTCAGCAAAGCCCGCCTGAATTTCAGCGGTCAGCGCCCGTCACAGCATGCCCGAAGTCAGAGAGACCCCTTCATGTTCGACTTAATCCGCAAGATCCTGCCCGATCCCAACGAGCGTAAAATCAAAGCCCGTGAGCCTATCGTGGATCACATCAATGATCTGGAAGCGGAAATGCAAGCCCTCAGTGATGATGAGCTTCGGGGGAAAACGGATTACTTCCGGCAAATGCTGGCGGGACGGGAGCGTGGTGAAACCGAAAAGCGGGATCGTCAGCTGGAAAAAGAAATGCTGGACATGATTTTACCGGAGGCCTTTGCCGTAGTCCGGGAGGCCAGCCGCCGAGTGCTGAATATGCGCCACTTTGACGTGCAATTACTGGGAGGCATGGTGCTGCACGATGGTGGAATCGCCGAAATGCGCACCGGGGAAGGAAAAACGCTGGTGGCCACCCTCCCTGCCTACCTGAATGCCCTCACCGGCAAAGGGGTTCATGTCATTACCGTAAACGACTACCTGGCCCGCCGGGACGCGGAATGGATGGGCAAGGTCTACAACTTTTTAGGACTGAGTACCGGCATGGTGCTGTCCCAGCAGCGCAGTTTCAACGCCTTCGCTGATAAAAAGGCCGCTTACGCCGCTGACATTACCTATGGCACCAACAACGAGTTTGGTTTCGACTACCTGCGGGATAATATGGCCGGTTCCAAAAGCCAGCTGGTTCAGCGTCCCTTCAATTTTGCCATTATTGATGAAGTGGACAGCATCCTGATTGATGAGGCCCGCACCCCGCTGATTATCAGCGGACGACTGGAGCAATCGGCGGATATGTACCGCACCATGGCCCGTATTGCCCCCCTATTGCAGCCGGATCGTGACTACACCGTGGACGAAAAGGGTCGGAACGTGGTTTTGACGGAAGAGGGCATCGATCGGGCCCAGGAAATCCTGGGTGTGGATGACCTGTTTGACATTCAGCACAATATGGCCCATCACCTGCTGCAGGCCCTGAAAGCCAAGGAACTGTTCCGGCTGGATGTCGATTACGTGGTCAAGAACAACGAAGTGGTCATTGTGGACGAGTTCACCGGTCGCTTGATGGATGGACGTCGCTGGAGCGATGGCCTGCACCAGGCCGTAGAGGCCAAGGAGGGCGTTGCCATCCAGGATGAAACCCAGACCCTGGCCAGCATCACCTTCCAGAACCTGTTCCGCCTGTATCCCAAGCTATCCGGGATGACCGGCACCGCCCAGACCGAAGAGGCCGAATTCGGCAAGATTTATAACCTGGGTGTCACCACCATTCCCACCAACCGCTCCGATCAGCGTAACAACCTGCCGGACACCATTTACAAGAACGAGCGCATCAAAATGCTCAAGGTGGTGGAAGAGATCGTGGAATACCATCAGCTGGGCCGCCCCGTGCTGGTGGGAACGGTATCCATCGAAAAATCCGAAGAGATCTCCCACCTGCTGTCCAAACCGGTCACCATGGCCCAGCACCTGCGGGAAAAGGCCGCCCGTCTGCTGAACAGTCTGGATGCCAACAAGGACGCCGAACTGTACAACAAACTGGCCGGTAAATTACGCAACCCGGAAGCGGCCCGTCCGGAAGATTTCACCGAGCTGGCCAAGGATCAGCCCGAAGATCTGGCGGTTTTTCTGGAAGGGCTGGCCAAAACCCTGAAAACGGTTATTGCCATTCAAAACGGGCTCCCTCATCAGGTGCTGAACGCCAAGCATCACGAGCAAGAGGCTATGATCGTGGCTCAGGCCGGTCGCAAGGGGGCCATCACCATCGCCACCAACATGGCCGGTCGGGGTACCGACATTTTGCTGGGCGGGAACGCCGATGCCATGGCCAAAAGCGAGTTTGAACTGATGGGTATGGACTGGCGCACCGTGGATCCGCAAGAACTGGAAGCGGCTATTGCCCGCAAGAAGCTGCTGACTGATGTGGAAAAGGAAGAAGTGCAAGCCCAGGGCGGTTTGCACATCATCGGGACAGAACGCCATGAATCCCGGCGGATTGATAACCAATTGCGAGGCCGGGCCGCCCGGCAAGGCGATCCGGGTTCCACCCACTTCTTTTTGTCGCTGGAAGACGGGCTGATGCGCAAGTTTGGCGGCGATCGCATCGCGGGCATGATGGACATGCTGGGGGTGGATGAAACCATGCCCATTTCGGCCAAGATGGTCAGTCGGGCCATTGAAGGGGCCCAGCGCAAGGTTGAGGCCTACTATTTCGATATCCGCAAGAACATTTTGCAGTACGACGATGTGCTGACCGAACAGCGCCAACTGATTTACGATCAGCGCAAAAAGGTGCTCAACGGGGAAAACCTGCGGGATTCCGTTCGCCACATGGTGGAACAGGCCATGGAGCGGATTGTCACCACCCACTTGCCTCCCAATACCACCCCGGAAGACTGGGCCGAAGACGTGCTGGCCGAAATGCTGAACACGATTCATGGCATTTGCCCGCAACTGGGCCCAGTGGTGACAGTGGAAAGCCTGAGCGGCAAGAGTCAGGCCCAGGTGCTGGACTTTGTGAAGCAGGAAGGCGTTAAAGTATACGAAACGCTGGAAAGCGAACTCAGCCGCATTTCAAAAGAACTGGAAGCCTCTCATGGGGTCAATTTAGCCGGTCTGGATGAAGATGACGAACAGGTCACCGCAGAGTTGGCCAATCTTCCCGCCGAGAAAGTAGCTGAAATCAAGCATCCGCTGCGCCGCATTGAGCGGGATATTTTGCTCTCGGTGATCGATAACCGCTGGATTGACTACCTGCACAATCTGGACGGCTTGCGGGAGGGCATTGGCCTCAGGGCCTATGGACAAAAGGACCCCTTGATTGAATACAAGCGGGAAGCCTTTGAGATGTTCCAGAACCTGACTTATGAGATTCAGCGGGATACGGTGATGATTCTGTTCAACACCCGCATTGAAATCCAGATGCAACGCCAGATGGAAGAGCCAGTCCTGAACGTGGACGAGGAGATGCACCACACCCCACTGACGGAGGCTTTGGAGCATATTCAGGAAATTCCGGAAATGAGTACGGCCACCACCTTCATTGATGCCGAACTCCCCTCTCCTGCGGAAGCCGACTCCGCCACAGAGCCGGGCGACGGAACGGATGAAAATCGCTCCCGGAAAAAACCCAGCAAGATTAACCCCTTCTAGGTCTCCCCCGGTCATTCATCTTTCCACCCTTAATATTTTCACGCACAAAATAAACAAATGAAGTGTTTATGCATACACATCACAAAGCGTGGAAAAATCATTCTGTGGAAACCGGACAAGGGACACGATGGTCATTCAAATGGCCGTTTAAACAGGGCGCAAAAACCGGCAACACAAAGACCGGCAAGGGCCCGCTCAAGCGTTCCGGGGGCATACAGCCCACCGAGCGAAAATTAAGGCGGCAATTAAGCGAAGATGTCTTTCAGGCGGAAAAAAAGCAGGTTAAAGCCCATAACCAGCTTGCCAAGGCCATTGAAAAACGCGATGAAACCCAAACGGCCCTGACCGAAAAGGTGGTAGACGCCGCAAACAATAGCTCCATCCAGCGGGTGGGCATCAGCGTAGCCGAGCGTGAACTCCAAGTGCCTGCCGTAACCAGGAAATTGGCTGAGGAACTTGGGCCCCTGGGCCTGAGCAGTGAACTGGGCAGGGGCTTAGTGGATGGATTCGCCGCCCAGAAGGGCCTGAACAAAGGGTTGAACCCCTCGCAATACACCACCCCCAATCCCGTGGATTACACCCGAACGGGCACGGAAGTGTTATCCGCCACCCCGCAGGTGGCCGCCCTGGGCCACCGTCAGGCCAAGGTGGCCCGCAAAGCGGAGCGGTATCAACAAAAAACCGGGCAACTCCAGGCAGTGAAGCTGGCTGATTTAGCCAACAAACACGGTGAACTGAGAGACTATCAGAAGGGTCAGCTCAAATCGGGCTCCCTTCAGGCGGAATCTGCGGAAGATTTGGCGGCGCTGCTGAAAAACACACTGCCTCAACAGCGGATTGATGCCAAAACCACCCGGCTGCAAGCCCCAGAGCCCGCCAGACTCCTTCCGGCAGCGGCCCCGGCCAGACTGCCCAAACCGAGCAGGGAGCCGTTATTCGGCGACAAACTTTCCCCGCAAGAGAAAGCCCATCAGCAACTGGAAGCCAGAGATCAACGGGTTCGCCAGCTGGACGCCGAATTACGCCAGCAAAACCCCGTCGCTTTAAATGACGCCATTCGGGAACGGGATTATTACCAAACCAGCACAGCGGGCGATGTCCTGCGAGGGGCCATCAATCGCCCCAAAGAAACCGGCATCGTGCTGGGACACATGGCCCACCACCGCATCCCCAAAGGAGCAGGTGCAAAACCGTTGTTCGATCCGGCACGGGTCAATCAGGCGGAGTACCAGCTCTCCCATTCAGTCGGGCAGGAATTGGGCAAAGGGAATGCCGAAAAAATGCTACAGGCGCAGGTTAAAGTGGAAACCCTGCATACTCAGGGGAAAAGACCCGCGCAGGAACTGCGGGATTTGCACAAACAGAAAGCGTTGGAATCCGATCGCCAGATGATGATTGACCCCGATGGGGACACTTTCTACGATGCGTTTGAATCCCCGGCAGACATCCGCAAGGCGGAAAAACGCTATGAAACCCAAGCTCGGCAACAGTTGCCCCGACCGGAAGACGCCTTGTATCTGGATGATGCCGTCAGCCAGTTCATCCCCCAGAGTTTGGGAGAAGGGCTCCGTCGTCCCCTGCGGGCCTGGTGGGATCCTCCCGCTCAGACCTGACTATCCGAAAAGCATCCATTGCGGATAGTCTCTGAAAGTTCGGCTGGCAACGATGTCCCTGAATTCATATATCTTTATACTTCAGGCCGAATCCTAAAGTTGTCTTTGAAAATACCGATACCTCCTCCAGTCATCGACTGAGGCCACGACATGGACTTCTTCAATAGCGCGTTTGGACAGAACACCCAAAAAACACTGGGCGATTACGCGCGCTATGCCAAAAGTTTACAAAATGGCGGCGGCGTTACGGGCCCGGACAGCAATGCACAGCCCGGAGCCCTCCAAAACCAGATGATGCTCATGATGATGATGCTGATGATGAGCCAGATGACCGGGCAGTCGCTCCCGCCGGATTTGCTAGGCCAGTTGCCCTCGCCTTTTGTGCCGGGCCTCCCGAGTAGTACCCCACCCCAAAACCCGGCCATCAGCGCTTTGGAAAAATGTTTTGCGCAAAAAGCAGGCCAGCAGAATCCCGCCAACAGCCCCACCATTGAATTTACCGCCCAGGATGTGGCCGCGGTCAAGGCGGATCTCAAGACCGGTCTCTTTACCCGGGAAGAGCTGGGACAAGCCCTGATGCATGAACTGGCAAAGGGCGCCGACAAATACCAGCCCGCTGTGCAGAAGCTCATTCAGGAGCTGAGTGACTCCGGGGAAATAAACCCCACCGCCTTTTTAAAAGCCGACTACCTAAAACAACTGCCAGCGCCCCGACAGGACATTCTGTTGTCAGCCCTGAGCGGGGCGGGGCTGATCAATCAGAACAACCAACCCCATACCCGCCTGATTGGATTTGTCCTGGAAGCGCTGGGGCAACCGGAAAGCAACGAAAGCAAAGCCTTCGTGCAAAAGCTGCTGCAAAAAATACAGACCGATCTGGGAACCTCCACCGACAGCACCCGCCGAAAAGTATGGAGCCAACTGCTAGACCTGGCCCGTATTGCGGTCGATACGCAGGGAAAACTGACCTTTACCTGAGAAGGTGTTGTGCGCTTTGGCAGGGTCTATGACTGCTGGTTGATGGGCACAAACCGCCCAAGCTCTCCCCGACGACGGAAGAGCGGATTTTGAGCGTTTTGAGCCTTTCGGGATGCCTGTGTCCGCGATTTCTTTTGGGCGGGTCGGGATACCGGCGGCTCCTCACGGCCCAAAGTCGCTTCCGCAGTTTCCGGGTTTCGCTTCAGGATGTTTCGTTTCAGAGCGCTTTCTGTCTGGGCGTTTTCTGTGGGGGCGTTTCGTTTCAG
>DAIDMR010000005.1 GCA_027448865.1 Vampirovibrio sp. | reverse complement strand
AGCCTTCACAACCCGTTTGTAAAACTGCGTACCGCTCATACAAGCTATGGAATTGCTTTTGGCAAAGTTGCCAGAGACATCTCTTTCTTTAACTCGCTGTATTCAAACCGTTACAAACGGGTTGTGAAGGCTGCCTTACCTTGTAAGACGGGGACTGTAAGACCGGGGACCACTACTTTACCCGGCCCACTCCAGAACGACCGGCCCGTGTGTCAGAGCGGTGCCTCCGCACCCATGGCGGGCCGTTTTGAATGACCGATTCAGGGGGCCTGTTGCTGTCCCTTGAATGTTTCGGTGAAGGCTTTGGCGGCAGGAGTTTGGGCTAGACCGCCCTCGGCGGTTTCCTTAAGGCTGGGGTGCATGAGCTTGCCCACCGCTGCCATGGCTTCCACCACCTGATCCATAGGGATAAAACTTTTCACCCCGGCCAGAGCCATGGTGGCCGAGGCCGCCGCCTGAACGCCGGACAGGCCGTTGCGCACCACGCAGGGCACTTCCACCAAGCCCGCCACCGGATCGCAGACCAGCCCCATCAGGTTTTGCATGGAGATGGCCGCCGCATGCACCACTTGTTCCGGGGTGCCGCCCATCATTTCCACCAGTCCCCCGGCGGCCATGCCGGAGGCCACACCCACTTCCGCCTGACAACCGGCAGCGGAGCCGGACAGGAACATGCGCCGGGCGGTAATTTCTCCGATGACTCCAGCGGTAATCAGCCCCTTCAGGGTTTGCTGTGGAGGTACGTTTTTGTCCTGCTCCACGGCAATCAGGGCGGCGGGCACCGAACCACTGCCGCCCGCGGTGGGACAGGCCACGATGCGCTTCATGCGGCTGTTTTCCTCCAGGGTGGCTAGTCCAAAGGCGATCATTTTCATTTCAACGGACGATAGAAAGCATTGGGGCTGGTTCATAAAATCCATAACCCGCCTGGCGTCCCCTCCGGTCAGTCCCCTCATGGACTTTTCGGTGGAATGGATGCCGCTGGCCACGGTATCCCGCATTTGTTGCAGGATGGTCTCCATACCCGCCAGGATTTCCTCTCGCTGTTTGCCGGAGTAAGCCTCCTCATAACGCAACGCCGCTTCGGCCACGCCGCATTGATGATCCTGACAGTAGGTCAACAGTTCCTGGAATGAATTAAAGTTGGGCATGGGTTGGCAATCCTGAACTTTCTATTGAATGGAAGCGTGCAAGAAAAAAGAGGCGCTGAAGTCGTCAGGCCGGTAACCGATCGATGCACCGGGCCGTGTGAATGTCGGGAATACCCTGAATGGCCGCTACGGCCTCGGCAGGGGGCATGGAATCCAGCGTGATGATCATGAACGCCTCAACCCCGCGTTGGTTGCGATTACAAGTCAGGGTGGCGATATTGATTTGCTGTTCCGCCAGAATTTTGGTCACTTGCCAAATCATGCCCGGCTGATCCTTGTAAAAGAGGATGAGGGTGGGCATTTCCCCCCGGATA
>DAIDMR010000004.1 GCA_027448865.1 Vampirovibrio sp. | reverse complement strand
TGCCGACGAAACTCTAAAACCCAGCTTCGCAACTGTTTAGGCGTTACTTGATAGGTATTGAGCAGGGTTTTCCCATCGGTTTGTCCATTGGCATAGGCCTCAAGGACTATGGCCTTCTTGGCTTTCAGCTCAGCGCGCTGTTGAGCCAGCGCCGAAAGCACGGGCTTGGGACGCCCCCGCTCAGACAAGGAAGGTTGAGACGAGGGCTGGGACGGTAGCTCAGACGGTGGCTCGGAGGGAGCGGCATCCGCCGCCAACAAGGCTCTCATTTCAGCGCGAAGCGCTTCGGTGGTGATACCCGCTGACTGATGGGTCGAGGCCCAGGGGGATGAACCGGCGGGCTGGCCTGTCTTTGGTGTAGATTGATGCCCCGCCTTGGAAGCGCCCCTGGAAACCGCCTTGGCATCCAGCGCCCGGGGAGACAAAGGCTCCTGAATGGCGTGTCCGGCCGATTGGGATTCAGAGGACTCACTCAGGTTATCTTTCAGCGCAGGCCAGTTCAAATAATGATCATCCTTGGCCTGGCGGCGGGGCTGATTTCGAACCGCGCCCGGCTCCTGAGAGGAGACAGCGGCAGCCTTCTGCTTTTTTGGGGGCTTCCTCTTGGGTGGCTGGGCCTGCATAGCGCTGGCTGGAGAATCCTGGGACTGCTCTGGGTCTGAGAGGCCGAAAACATCAGCCAAAAAGGGTTGAAACCATTGCCCGACCCCGGCTTTGACTGGTGCTTTGCCCTCGCCGGAATCACAGGGCAAACTCTCGGCAGGCAAGCTGGACGCCAAATACACGGCGCTGTCTGAAAGCAGAAAGGACGGTTCCGACTCAAACAACGGCAAGGGCGTCAGGGAAAACGTATCTTCCGCCGGCGCTTGAGAAAAAACCGGGGTGGCTGGCTCCAGAGCGGTTTGCTCCGGGCGGGCCTGTTGCTCGCGTCGCCGGTTTTCCCAATAGCTTTGTTTCAAGGGAGATTTCGGCTTTTCAAACGGATTATTCAAAAACAGCGAAGACAGCATGCAAACGATCACTCCAGACAACGGGAAAACAAATTACAAAACAAGAACCACGGCCAACCGCCCAGCATTCAAAAAGCCCATGAAAACCGCAACTTGAATTGTTACTTACGTACTACAAAATTAGTTCTCAATCAAGCGATGTCCCTGAATGGCCTTCCCCACGGACAATCACCCCCACGTTGCGGTGGTTAATTGCACCCGACGTACAATCTCCGCTTCAGACACCGTCAGAATCTGGCCCGCATCCAGCACTTTATTTCCGGCCACATACACCGCCCGAATGGCCGAAGGCTGACTGGCGTAGACCAGATTTTTCAGGGCATTTTGGCGGGGCTGCATGGAGAGATCATTCAGATCCAGCACCGTAAAATCGGCCGCGTACCCGGCGGAGAATTCCCCAATAGGCAACCCCAGATTTTTTCCCCCGTTCAGGGTACCCATAGCGAACATGTCCTCGGCCGTGGTCACCGTGGAATCGTGAAATTTCACCTTTTGCAGCAGGCTGGTCATGCGCATCTCCTCGATAATAGAGGCCCGGTTGTTGCTGCATCCGCCATCGGTGCCCAGAGAGATACACACCCCGGCGGCCAGCATTTCCCGAATGCGGGTAATGCCATCCCCCAGAAACATGTTGCTGGAGGGGTTGTAAGACAAGCCCGCCCCCCGCTGGGCCATGAGTTCAATCTCGGCATCATCCAGCCACACGCAGTGAATGCCCACCAACCGTTCGTTCAATACGCCCAGCGACTCCAGAAAAGCCACCGGGGGCTTGCCGTTTTGTTGCTGGATCATTTCTCGTTCATACTGGCCTTCGGCAATGTGCATGTGGAACTTGGTATCCAATTCCTCGGCCAGTTCAGCCCCGGCCAGAATCATCTCCGTACTGGCCCCGTGCAGGCTATGGGGAGCGGGCAGCACATGCACCATCGGATGCGCCTTGAACTCGGCGTGCAATTGCCGGGTGTTCTCACAGGCTTGAGGGATGCTTTCCCGGAAGCGGATGGGCGCCCCATCCCAGTCGTACAGGGTACGGGCCATCACCATGCGAATGCCCACATCCAGGGCCGCCTGAATCACGGCCCGGGCGTTCTCATTGGCCTGATCGTTAATGTAGAAAAAATCGCACACCGTGGTGATGCCGCACTTCAGCATTTCCCCAAAGGCAAACAGGGCCCCGGTGTAGATATCGTCCCAACTCAGGATTTTGGAATACTTATACAAGGCCTGATCTCGCCAGGTGAAAAAATCCTGATCATCGCAGAACCCTTTCAGCAGGGACTGGAAAGAGTGGTTGTGCGAATTCACCAAACCGGGAATCAGAAAACCGTTCTCAAAATGAATGACCCGTGCTTTTTGCTCAGCCGTCAAGGTGTCCACCGGCAGCACCTGGGCAATCCGATCGCCTTCCACGCACAGGGCCCAGCCCGTTTGCACCTGCCCCTGAACGTACATGGAATCCGCAGTATAAATGGGCATGGCAAAACGATCCTCTCAACGCTTATACGGGATGGGTTTATTATGCACCAAATTCCACCGCAGCAGACAAGCCGGATTTTGAGGCTACTGGGTCAGTTGGGCGGCGCCCAATCCTGAAGCATCGGTAGGGGCGCTTTGCGGCACTGCCTTTTTCTCAAACAGATAATGAGACACCATCCATTCGTTGCCGTTTTTGTAGCCCCACAATTCGGCGCAGGCCAGAAAGAATACTTTCCAGTACACCCACCATTTAGTCAGGTTTTCCGCCCCATAGGTTTGGGCCAGAATTTTCTCCACCGCCGGACGATGTTGGTACATATTCTCCACCCAGGCGTCGGCGGTTTTTTGATAATGGGTACCGTTCACAATCCACTGGTTGGCAATGGCCAAATCTTTCTGGAAGTACAACAGCAGATCGTTGGAAGGCATGGTGCCACCGGTGAAGAAGTAGCGGGTCAGCCAGTCGGTGCCGTCTTTGTCTTCGTAGTGGTAGGTAAAAATGGGGTGGGTGAAAATATGCACAAACAGCTTGCCTTCCGGCTTCAGCCAGCGGCTGATTTTGGCCAGCAGTTTTTCATAGTTTTTCATGTGCTCAAACATTTCGACCGACACCACCCGATCAAACTGGCGATCGGTTTCAAAATGCACAATGTTGGCCGTCAGGATTTCCAGATTATTCAAGCCACGGGCCTTGGCCTGCGCGTCGATAAAGGCCTTTTGGCTGCGGGAATTGGACACCCCCACGATGGTGGCGTTGGGATATTGCTCAGCCATCCACAGAGACAAAGAGCCCCAGCCGCAGCCCAATTCCAGAATGGTTTGCCCGTCCTGCAAATCGGCCCGCTGACAGGTTAACTTCAGCATAATTTCCTCGGCCTCTCCCAAGGTACGGGTGGATTCCGTCCAGTAGGCGCTGCTGTATTTTTTACGCGGCCCCAGCACCAAATCGAAAAACTCGCTGGGCACTTCGTAATGCTGCTCGTTGGCGGCATCGGTTTCAATGGCAATGGGGCTATTTTTTAATTCAGCCACAAAGTCCATGACGGCCTGTTGCCGTGCTTCCCAGGAGGCCTTGCTTTCCTCCTTCACTTTTTGGGCCAGCATATTGCGAATGCCCCAGCGAATGACCGCATCGGGCAGCAGATTGGTTTCCAGTAGTTTGTAAATCCACATGGGGCAAAATCCTTCTGAAGTGCTTCAAAATTTAAAAGATGGAAATTATGAGGGCTTCCGCTTGGGAAACCAGGGAACAAACGGACTGGTGCTTTCCTGATACCGCCGGTAAGCCTCGCCTTTGGTTTTCAGAGCCTGAGCCTCCGTGGCGGCCACCCCGCTGAATCGGGTCAGGAATAACAGCATAATCATGGGGCTATAGATCGTCGTCCATCCACCGGGAGCGCCCAGGGCCAGCAGGTAATACCCCATCCACTGCAACCACTCACAAAAGTAGTTGGGATGCCGGGAATAGGCCCACAAGCCGCTTTGACAGACTTTACCCTTGTTCTCCGGTTGATCTTTAAAGTGCTTGAGTTGCTGATCGGCCACCGCTTCAAAGATCAGGCCCACCGCCCACACCACCATGGCCACCCATTGAAGCGGACTCAGGGTGGGGCTGGGGTTTTGGGCCGCAAACAAAAACGGGCTGGACACAATCAGCATCAGCAAACCCTGAAACAGGTACACGGCAAAAAACAGCCACGGCGATTTTTCGGGCCCCCACAGTTCCCGCAGGGCATGGTAGCGGCCATCCTCTTCCGGGTGGGTGGCAATGACCCGCTTCAGCAAGTACCAGGCCAGTCGCCAACTGCTGGCAGTCACCATCAGCAGCATCACCGTTTTTTGCACCGGGGCCCCTTGCCCCAGCGCAAAGTAAGTGCCCGCAATCAGGCTAAACCCAAAAGCCCAGGCCACATCCACAATGCCCGCGTTTTTCAGGGGGTTGGCAATGGCGGTCACGACCAGCATCAGCCCCAGAATGACCAGAGCGGCGCTACTGAGCAGGGGCCAGACTTGAGAAACGCTCAACAGATCAAACATGAGGTTCACCTCGCTTTAGAAACACATCTTCGGCGGTGGCCGTGGTGGGCAGGCGGAACAAGAGAATCAGCATGTACAGGGCCATGGTCACGTTGCCCCACACCACAATCAGTAAAAACCACACAACGCGACTGACCCAGGTGCGCTCCCGGGCACACACCCACAGGGCAAAGGCGATGATGGCGAAATAGGCATCATAAACCGTGGCGATAAACCACACGTCACTGCTGACCACAGGCGGAATCTGAAACAGGGACTCATGCAGCATGGCCTGGGTAACCAAGGTGGTTTGCACCACAAACACCAGCAAGAACCAGATGCGCAAACTCCAGATTAACATGGCGGGAGGCTCCTTTCCGGTGGCCTTACAAGGCCTTCCACAGGGACAGGTTGTTGGGATTGGTATAAATGGCCTGCACCACACTGATATTACGCATGCGGAAAGCCGCCTTGCAGTACATCAGGTAGTAATTCCACTTGCGGATAAACCGCTCGTCAAAGCCTTGTCGGCGCACTTCGCTCAGGTTGGCGTTAAAGGCGTCGTACCACAGTTGCAGGGTTTTGGCGTAGCTGTTGCCCAGATCCTCCAGATCGTGCAGGAACAGGTTGCCGGTGCGGTTAATGGCCTGATTCACCCGCCCCACGGACGGCAACAGGGAGCCGGGGAAAATGTGCTTCTGGATAAAATCCACGTTATTCTTCAGCAGTTCATATCGGCTATCCGGGCAGGTAATGTACTGAATGCCCAACAGCCCGTGCGGCTTCAACAAGCGGGAACATTGGGCGAAATAGGTATCCAGATAGGCATCCCCCACCGCTTCCAGCATTTCAATAGAGACAATTTTGTCGTACTGCCCGCTCAGGTTGCGGTAATCCTGCAAGTGCACGGTAATTTGGTCACTCAGCCCGGCCTGGGCAATACGGGCCGTGGCCAGTTTAAACTGCTCCTCAGAAATGGTGGTGGTATCGATGGTGCAACCGTAATTACGGGCGGCATGCATGGCAAAGCCCCCCCAGCCGGTGCCGATTTCCAGCACCCGATCCTCCGGCTGCAATTGCAGTTTTTGGCACAGGGCATCGTACTTGCTGATTTGGGCTTGCTCCAGCGATTGCTCCGGGTGGGTGAAGCGGGCCGAGGAGTAGGTCATGGTGGGGTCTAGGAAAATCTGGAAAAATTCGTTCCCCAAATCATAATGCTCATGGATGTTTTTCTTGCTGTTATCCACGTTGTTGGCCCGCAGCAGGTGATAGAGCCGGTTTAGCTTGCCCAGCAGGTTCACCCAAAACACTTTGTTTTTGGAGCCTTCCAGCACCGTGGAATCTTCAATATTCAGGATGAACCAGGCGATGACCGCTTCCAGATCGGGGGTGTCCCACTCCCCGTCCAGATAGGCTTCGGCAAAGCCAATGTGTCCGTACTGAATAATGCGGCTAAAACAGCGATCATCATTCACTTGAATGGCCGCCTGAAAGGGACTGTTGGGTTCTTGCCCAATGGGATAAACACTGCCGTCCTCAAAATACAGGGTCAGTTGCCCTTTGCGCATGGCGGATAGCAGCTTGACCACCGTTTTAGCCGACCAGGACAGGTTTTTGGGCAAATCAGGAACCGCATGCAGATGCGCTTTTCCCTGAGCTTTTGAAGTGCTTGGACGTTCCAGGGTTTTCAAGGCCGGGCCTCCTGTTGTGCGTAAAATTGCTGTAAATCGTGTCTGGGTCGTAGGACTTGCCGCTGGTTAAACGGTTGGGCCTCTTTCAAGTGAAGCGGCAAGCGCTTGAGCCACAGAATCAAAGCGTGCCAGTGAATCAGCGCAATCACCTGCCAGGTCATTAGTGGGTATCGCAGACTGAGCCGCAGTAATTGGCCATCGGTCAACGGATGTTTTTCTCCCCGAAAGCCACTGTCCAGAAGCGTCTGTTCACCGGCCAAACTGGACACCTGACAGTGAATGTTATCACCCGGCGGACTCACCTGAAAGCGAAACCGCTGATCCAGTTGAGAATAGGGAGAGACGTAAAAATACTTGATGAGTTCACTGGAAAAAGCATGAATTTGATTATCGGTAGGATTGAGAATCGGAAACACTTTCATTTCCCGAAAGGTATTCTCCACCTGGGCTAGACTGCCAATACAGCGTCCCGCGTCATCAAAGGCAAAGTACAGGCTAATGGGATTAAACACATAGCCCAGCGTGCGCATATTGGTCAGCAAGCCGATTTTAGCGATGGGCTCCTGCAGCCCATGCTCCTGAAAGGACTGAATGGCCCGCTCTTTCAGCGATCCCGTCACCGAAGTGGGCAGATGATCCGATTCCCGAAATTCATAAAAGGCCCTTCGACCGCTTTTGAACCACTGAAAGCGATTTTCCAGCTGGGGCAATTCATCCAGATCCAGATAAAAGAAAAACGTGCGATTCTGGAAATTATGCGGTTTGGGGGCCAGCCGCCGATGATACACCTGGCACTCATACAGGCAGGAGTTTAACACCGCCATGTCAGAGTCTCCACCAGTTGGCCGCTCAGGTTGAGGGCAGCGGTAAAGGCGTCTTCATGAAAGCCGTATTTAAAGTAACTGCCGCAAAAATAGATGTGGGTTTGCTGCCCTTCCTCGTTGAGCTGAGAGAGTTGCTCCTGGGCGGCCACAGCGGGTTCATCAAAAATGGGATGCTCGTAGGCAATGGTTTGCCGTATGCTATCCGGGCGCATCCACGTTTGCCCGTTGATCGACACAATATAATCCTGCTTTTTAGACACCCCTTGCAGGCTGTTCATCCAGTAGTGGGTGGCCGCGTCGTATAAAATATCGGGATTCTGGGGATCGGGTTTGGCGGATTTGATTTGGTAGTTCCAGGAGGCCCGGCAGCGTTTGGTTTTGGGCAACACCGAGGCATCGGTGTGCAGGGTGGCCAGATTGCTTTCATAACGAAAGGGAGCCAGCAGGCGCTGCTGCAACTCGGTGGGCTGGGCTAGCACTGCCAACGATTGATCGGCATGGCAGGCCATAATGACGGCATCAAAGTCCCGGCTCTCGGCTTGCCCGTCGGGGCCTTGGGCTTGCACGCGCACCGTGCCATCCGCCTGCGGAGTGACCGCCTGCACCGCGCGGTTCAGTAAAATCTCCGGCTGGCAAAGGGCCAGCAGTTTACGCACATAGGTGCGGGCCCCACCATCCACGGTGTACCACTGAAAGTGAGTATCCAGCCCCAAAAAACCATGGTTGTGGAAAAAGCGAATGAGGGTGCGAGCCGGAAATTTCAGCATTTTATGGGGCGCCGTAGACCAGATGGCGGAACTCATAGGTACCATAAACAATTCCAGAAAATCCTGCCCGTAGCCCCGCTCGGCAATCAGTTCGGCCACAGTCAAGGTGTTATAGCGGGGGTTGTCCAGATTATCCAACGCCTCTTTGGTGAAGCGATCCATTTGCTTGAGCATACGCCAGAAACGGGGATTGAAGAGATTCTTGCGCTGGCCGAACAGCTTGTTCAGCCCGGCCCCGTTCCATTCCAGCCCATGGGTATCGTGGCGCACACTGAAGGACATATCGGTGGGCTTGATGGGGATGTCCAGCGTTTCAAACAGCTTCAGCAGGTTGGGGTAAGTGACTTTGTTGAAAACCATAAAGCCGGTATCCACAGGCAGCCGCTTACCGTCCTCTTCCACGTCCACCGTGTTGGTGTGCCCGCCCACGTAGTCGTTTTTCTCATACAGCGTGATCTGGTAATCCCGATGCAAAAAGTACAGGCAGCCCAGCCCGGAAATGCCGCTGCCGATAATGGCCAGCCGCTTCTTCATCGCTGAGGCCTTCTGGTTTTGGAGTTAACCTGATATGCCTCAGCCGGAACGGGATTGAGGCTATGCACCAGCCCCACCCAGGACATCAGCTTCAGGATGTAATAGGTCACGTCATACTCCCACCAATAAAAGCCCTGACGTACGGAGTTCTGGTAGAAGTGGTGGTTGTTGTGCCAGCCTTCCCCCAGGGTCAAAATGGCCAGCCAGGGGTTGTTGCGGCTGTCATCCGGGGTGTTGTAGCGCCGGGAACCGAACTTGTGGGACAGCGAGTTGATGGTGCAGGTGCCGTGAAACAGGAGAACGGTGCTGACGAAAAAGCCCCAAATCAGGCATTGTAAGCCATTGGTGCCCAAACCCGGAAAGGCGGATTCCAGCCATGCACCCAGCGCATATAAAGCGATTGCGTACAGGGCAGGCACCACCCAATCAAAGCGATTTAACCACACCAGCTCCGGAAAGCGAGCCCAGTCTTTAATCAGGGTATAATCAGTCTGCAAATTGGCAGGGACGGTCATCCAGCCGATATGGGATTGCAGCAAACTCTCCCGCACCGGGGAATGCGGATCACCGGGCTGATCGGAATAGCGGTGATGGCGCCGGTGGTGAGAGGCCCACCACAGGGGACCACGCTGCACAGAGGTCATGGCCCACACGGCGAAAATAAACTGCTGGACTCGACCCGTTTGAAAGGTGCGGTGGGAAAAATAGCGGTGATAAAAGGCGGTAATGGCAAACATGCGCACCCAGTACAAAGCCAGGGCCAGCCCCACCACAAAGGGAGACCACCCACAAATAAAGACACCCAGGGTCCCCACGTGCAAAAAGGCAAAGGGAATCCAGCGCGACCACTCTCGGGACCACTCGGAGGCATTGGACGGTTGGGCGACGGGGGCACGGCCTTTGAGCGCGTAATCACTGTCCAGAATTTTTAAAATCGTACTCATATCATATACCGAATGGTAGACTATTCAAGTTTAACGGAACCGAATTGACTGTCAAATAAAACTTCAATATATGCCTCTTGCTTCCACTTTGGATGGTTTAGAGATTTATACCCCTTGGTATATAGACTGTTGTAAAATAGGCACACGTTGCCTAAATGGAGGTGTAGCCATCATCATGATCAGACTTCTGCGAACGCCTCGAAACACGGCCTTGGTTCTTCTTTATATTGCTTGCTTTTGGCTTTATACGCAAGCGGCAAGTTTGGCTTCGCCATTGCCTCGGGAGGAAATGGTCAGTTTGAATGGCGCCAGTCGCTTGCAGCTGCCAGACGCGTTTCGGGGGAAACGGGTACTGCTGGCCGTTGGATTTCATCCCCGTCACCAGTCCACCCTGGAGAAAGGGGTATTGCTGTTTGATGGCCTGCGAGCCACGGGGGCCAACGTTCAGGTGCTGGAGGTGGCGGTCATCGATCCAAAGTACAAGAGCTTCAAGCCATCCGTGGAAGCTTTTATGCGGAAAGCGGTGAATGAAAAGCCGTTGATGGGAAGAATTTACCCGTTGTACACCAATTCGCTGGCCTTTAAAAAATCGCTGGGCCTAAAGCAGGAGGAATACGCCTTCATCCTGTTGGGGCCAGAGGGGCAGATTTTGTGGAAAAAAAGCGCGGCGCCCACGCCGGGCATGGTGGATTCCGTGAAGCGATTGATTCCATAAGCCGGTAAAAACGATGATTTGCCGTAAAAAACCTTTGCCAGGCGAACGAAAGGTGTGCTATATATTAAACACGCCTTGGGGGCGTAGCTCAGTTGGTAGAGCGCCTGCTTTGCACGCAGGATGTCGCGGGTTCAATTCCTGTCGCCTCCACCATTTTTGATTTTTAAAAACTCTTCGTCAGAAGAGTTTTTTTGTGAGGATTCGAGACGCCACCTGCATCCAGGCCGACTTCCGTGGTTCGACTGGAACGAACGCCTGTCGATGGGCGCGTCGCCATCTGGTACCCCTTTACCCCCAATCGTGAGACAGCCTCTCTCCCAAAACCAAATCACCCCCTTCCGCCCGAAGACGAAAGGAGGTGTTGTTTTGGAGCAACAGTTTTCAGTGCAGGTGTGCTGATTACCAGTACCCGCGAACCGGAACTTTTTTCTGCGGCGGCTTCGGCTTGGGTTTCACCAGCATGATTTTAGCCGGTGGGGGTGGCGGAGGCGCCGGAGGGGTCTTCTTCTGGATGATGGGCAGTGGTGAGCGGGCCAGGAAAATGGAACGGTTGTAGCTCAGCACGTTACCGGCGTTGGGCGGCAAGGTGTCACCCAGCGTGCCATACTCTTTGGGGTATAGCGGGAATAAAGGATTCTCCGGCGGCTTTGGCGGCGGGGAGCAATTGCCACCACCCGCGCACGGCGGCTTGGGAATGACATGAATCTCGCCAGGGGCACCACAAGCGCCACCGGCCCCCGGCGTGGCGCAACCGCAGGCACTGCTGGTGGAAGCGTTACCGCCCTGACCGCCACTGCCGCCGTTGACATTGACGCTGTTCAGGACGTCCTGCCCGGGTTCACCGTGGAAAAAGACCTTACCGCCGTTACCGGCGTCGCCGCCATTACCGGCCAGCGCGTATTGATGAACCGGCTGGCCCTGATAGTCGGTCTGGTTGGCTTGAGCCTCCTGACCATTACCGCCGTTGCCACCGATCACTTCAATAGTGCCGTTGTTGCTGATGCTGGCGTTAAAGCCCACGCGGACTTCTCCACCATTGCCGCCACGGCCACCGTTTTGACCCAGGGATACCTGCTGGTAGCTGACGTTGCCATGCTCGTCCACCGTTTCGCTCACCGGGCCTTCTTCCACGTTGGGATTGGTACCGCCATGGCCGCCATTGGCGGTCACCTGACCGTCGTTGCTCACGGCAGCGGTATCGGAACCATACAGAACAATACCACCATTGCCCCCATTGCTGGGGTTGTAGCCGTTAAATCCATTGCCACCATTGGCGCTGATGCGACCGGTGTTGCTCACGCTGTTGGCGGCAACTACGGCCACCACCCCACCGTTTCCGGCATCCACGCCGCTGTCGCCATCGCCTCCATTGGCGGTAATTAAGCCGTTGTTCTCCACCGTCCGGGTCAGAAGACCGAGATTTCCGCTGGCATCCAGAGCCGCCCCCACGAGGACAGCCCCACCGCTGGCGCCGAGCCCGCCATTGGCGGTAATTTCAGCACCACTGCTGACGGTAATTTTTTCAGTGGCGGCAACGTTGATGGCGCCGCCCTGACCGCCTTCGGCCCCATTGGCGGTGACTTTGGCGTTGCTGCCCAGGGCAATCTCGGAACCATAGATCCCGATGGCCCCACCCTTGGCTCCGGCGCTCAGGCCGTTGGCCATGACCACGCCGTCTAGATTGACCACACTGCCCGAAATCTGGATAACGTTGGCATTGTAGCCGCCAACGTAGTTGCCGGAGGCGTCAATGACCGCCCCGTTGGGAATGGTCACCTGCCCGGTGGCGTTAATATTGATTTGACCAGGTAAGGCATTGGCCCCGGTGGCCAGGGCCTCAATCCGGGAACCGGGGTCCACGGTGAGCTGCCCCACGTTGAAGACAATGGTTCCGCCATTCAATCCGTTGGCAAAAATGTTGCCGTTCTGAACCAGAGCGCCCGCGTCAATGGTAACTTTACCGCCATTGCCCAGATAGGCCCCGTTTTGGCCCAGGGCGGCGCTGGCGTCGATGGTGCCATCCACGCGCATGACCCCGCCCCGCGCGTCAAAGTGCAGGTGTCCGCCGTTACCGGTCAAATCGCCGTTGTTATTGACTTCCAGACCACGCACGGTGGTACCCGCCCCAACAATCATGTTGCCATTATTGGTAAAGGTGGTTCGGTTGCCCGCCGTGTTGAAATAGGTGCCGCCAGCCACGTTTTCACCGTAGTTGGTGCTGTTGGTGTCGCCGGGGCCAGCGAATGACAGGGGGGCATTGGCAAGCAGCAAACTGGCGGTCAGGGACAGCGCTACCAGAAAGCGGCCATTGGGACGTGTCGACAAAGCCATCGGATAAAATACTCCTTGAAAGTGGAAAGGGGTGGCCAAAAGCGGGTGAGGATCAAATTTAAAAGGGAAAAAACTTTGAATGGTTTTTATTAAGAATATTCAAGTGTGAATCATACATTAAAAATTCTTGATAGCAACTGCCGGGCTGGATTCTCCATGCTAGCGGTCGAATTGGGGATAGTCCGTGTGTCCGAAAGATATAGCTTTCGTAATCTTTCTTTGTCTCTTGCTTTTTGAATTTACTTTTATTTTTGATTTCCTATAATACGCTAGACCTAAAAAGATCTTCCTGAACGCTTTCCCCCATGCGTCCCAACGGACTCCACAGATCCAGCTGGCGTCACCTTCCTTAATATAAGAATCCCACTGCCACTGCCAACGGGGTTTCCTATATAAGACCCCGGTTCCCCCCAACGCTCCAACGCTCCGCCACTCGTCCCGGTTTATGACCATTTGTCCCACCCTCCCTCTCGTTTATACCTTACGTTTTTGCACCTCACACAAAACCAGCACTCAATCCAAAAAGGATGCCGTCCCCTATGAGATCCGATTTCCACCGTCAGGCCATTATTCTATCCAGTGTCCTTACCCTGTTGCCGGGCGCAGCCATGGCCCAGGTGTTTCCCGCCCAAACCAACCCGGGAACGCTGCTGGGCCCGCAGAGCGGATCTCCTTACTATTTCCAGTCAGTCCCCACCGCCGCTCCCGCCCAGGCGGACACCCTGCAAGAAAACGAGCCCGGCGGCATCCGGGTGGAAGCCCAACCGCCCATCGTGCAAGTGACCAGCGATCTGTTCCAGGTGGAACGGGTGGATGTGGAAGGCAACACCATTATTTCCGGCGAGGAAATGCGCGGTCTGGTGTCCCGGTACGAAGGACGCAAGCTCAGCCCGGAAGATCTGGCCCAGATGGTTCAGGGCATTAACGAAGCCTACCGCAAGCGGGGTTATCTGACTTCGCTGGCCTTCATCCCGCCCCAGAATCTGGAGCGGGGCGCCATTACCGTAAAGGTGCTGGAAGGCATCGTGGGCGATATGGAAGTGAGCGGCAACAAATACTTCAAGGCCAAGGTCATTGAGAAACGCATCAGCGAAACCCCCGGCCAGCCGCTGAACATCCCCGCTTTAGAACAGGAATTGCTGCGCATCAACCGGCAGGAGCCCTACCGGGTCAAAGCCACCTTGTTACCCGGCGAGCGCACCGGGGAAACCAAAATCCGGCTGGATGTCAAAGAGCAGCAGCCCTTCCAGTTGGCGCTGACGTCCGACAATGCCGGTCGTCCATTTATCGGCCTGTATCGCTGGGGCGCTGAATTTACCAACCGCAACGTCACCGGCCGGGGCGATCGCTTTAACCTACGCTACATAGGCTCCACCGGTTCGACCATCGCTTCAACCTCCTACACCCTGCCGGTGGGCAGCAAGGGCACGGAAATCAGCGGATTATTTGGCTTCAGCCATGTAAACGTGGACTTACGCTTGCCCAACCAGCCCGATTTGATTGGGAACGCCTACAACTACGGCTTGCTGGTCACCCAGCCGCTGGGCAAGGAACGCGTGTGGAGTACGGATTTGGGCCTGAACGCCCGGCGGGTCAGCAGCTTCTTTGATGGCGACAGGACGGGCACCGATGACATTCGCTCATTGGCCCTGGGCTTGAACTACGATAAATACGATCGCTACGGGCGCTCCTTTTCCCGGGCGCAAGTGACGCTGGCCCCGGAATGGCTGGGGGCCAACACCAGCTTCTTCAAGCTGGAAAACTACCTGACCCGGGTGACCCGTTTGCCCAAGAACAACCTGCTCATCCTGCGGGGATACTCCCAATGGAGCCCGGACGCCCTGCCCGCCATCGAGCAATTCCAGCTGGGCGGCATTAATAGCGTGCGCGGTTACACCCAGGGCCTACTAATTGGAGACAGAGGCTACAATGTGGGGGCCGAATGGCGTTACCCGCTGCCCCTGCTCTCCCGTGTCAGCCCCTGGCTTGGCGAACGCCTGCAAGGGGCCCTGTTTGCCGATTACGGTCAGGTCTGGCGTGACAAAAGTAGTCCCTTCTACAGCAGCGCCGCCGCAACCTCTCTGCTCAGCGCCGGTTTCGGTCTACGGGCTCACCTGACGGACTATGCCCAGGGCTTTCTGGATGTGGCCTTTGGTTTGCTGAACCGCAAGAACGAGGAACCGTTCCGCAACCAGCCCACCGCCCGCATTCACTTCGGGGTGCGTAGCGAGCTGTTGCCCAACGATTACAAGAGCCGTACTGATAAAGTCACCCCCATCAAGGCCAATGCCCCTCGGGTACGCAGCGTTGGAACCATCCAGACCGGCGACTTGCAAACGGATATTGCCGATCCGACCCTTGAATCCATTGATCTGTTAAAACCCCGAATTCGATAGTCCAACCGTCACACGGTTGAATCCCATTCGCACCCCCCCGGTGCAAGCGCGTCACGCCCGGGGGGTTTTGCTGTTTTTTATTTTGGTGAGGCTGCCCTCACAACACGTTTGTAACTGTTTGAGTACAGCGAGTTCAAAAAGAATGCTTGGCACACTTGCCATGAGCCCTCTCTATCTTGTTTGAGCTGCACGCAGTTTTACAAACGTGTTGTGAGGGCAGCCTCACCTTTATTTTTTACTGTCTTTCATCATGATCAGCGCCATCCACTGATTAGCATCTCGTTTTAGCTAACCGGGCATACCCCAAATTTAAAAAGCTGGTACACTGAATAAACAACAAATTGATTCCTGAATCAACTGGCTCTCCTGAATTTGTAGGATGTACTGCTCGGGTCAAAACGGGACACTGGAAACTGGAAGATAGATGCGCCACGCATCGATTTGCCAGACATTGGGGACTAAAAAAGGGAAGTGAGGGAATTGGCATGAACAGAAATCGGCTTCTGGTGATTCTGATGGCAGCCCTGATGGGTTGGGCCGTTCCTGAAATTTGCGACGCCATTGACGTGAACCCCGTCCGTGGCAAAGAACTGCGAGAGGCCAAGGCCTTTTTCACCCATCTGGCCTCCACCTCCAAAAATCCGCTTATCGTCAGTATGGCCGAGGAAAGCCTGAAAAAAATTGACGACAGCAACACAAGCAATCGCAAAAGCGAGGATAAGGATCGGGCGGAAGTGACCCTGTTACCCCAAAGCGATAACACCTTTGTGGTGCCCGCCCTGGTCAATCGTCGGCACATGGCCACCTTTCTGGTGGACACCGGGGCCAGCTACACCGTGATTACCCCACAAATGGCCAGGGAACTGGGCATCCACATCCCGGCAGATCATCCTACCCTGCCGGTCACCACGGCCAACGGCACCCTGAACGCCCCGGTGGTCACCCTCAAGCAGGTTACTCTGGGCGGCATGCAGGTCAACAATGTGGAAGCGGTGATCACGGATCTGGGAGACACCCCGCAATTGTCCGGCCTGCTGGGTATGAGCTTCTTCCGGGGCATGGATCTGTCCTTCAAGCAGGACAAGCTGGTGATCAGCCGCTAAATACAAGCCAACGGTGACTAATCGCCACTGTTATCGGCGTTGCTTTGCTCCGCGTTCAGCGATTGCTCACTCAGGCGGCTGAAGCTGTGATCCACGTCCAAATCCAGCGTGCGCAGGTTAATGGTGGTCTCGTAGGCTTCCAGAATAACCGCGATCAGCATGAGTACCAGCCCGCTTAAAAACGACCACACCGGCACCATCTCCCAGTGGACAAAATGCAGCTTGGCCAGAGCGATGGACACCGCCGTAAACACCAGCATGCCCAAGGCGCCAAACAGGATAAACATGGCGTTGCGAATGAGGTAAACCCGCTCCATAAAATAGGGGATTTGCCGCTGGATGTTGGCAATGCGATCCTGATCGGTGGTGTTGAGCAATTCCCGGTTGAGTTCCCGCACCCGGGTGGAGGCGATGGAAAAGCGGGCGCTAATGCCGTTTAGCAACAGGGCGATGCCGGTAATGGCCACAGCGGGGCCCAGGGACTCCGTAATAATGTCATTGGGGGGAATCATGAAAGACCTTTCAACTGTCAGGCGATGCGAATAAACGGGTTTCAGGGTGACGGGCGGCGCAGGGGGATTATCCTCGGAGCGATACTCAATACGGAACGGGATTCAAAGCGGAGGGGGGCTAAAAAATGGAAACACAAAACTCAAAAAAACGGGCGTCATCCACACTATCGGGGCGGGGAGGTGCCGGGCGGCAAAACCAGATTCGGGCTGCGCTGCTCGGGGTCCATAAACCATTCTTCCAGAATGATATTGAGACATGCAACCACCGGAATGGCCAGCACCAGACCCACCAGTCCAAACACCAGACCGCCCACCATCAGGGCCACCAAAATGGCCAGCGGATGCAACCCAACGGCCCGGCCCATGATGAGCGGGCCGATAATGTTGTTGGCCAACGCCTGAACCACCACAAACAGCATCAGCACCCAAAACGCCCCCCACCAGCCAATGGGACTGAAAATGGCGATGACCAGCGCCACCACCATAGCGATATTGGGCCCCAAAATGGGAATCAGAGTGAGTAGGCCGCTAAAGGCCCCCAGTAAAACGGCAAAGGGCGGAAACGGGCCGCCAATGACCGACAAACCCAATGTAATCAAGCCGCCAAAGGTGGCCATAAACAGTATTTGCCCGGACACAAACCCGCCCGTGCTGCGGATGAGGTGATCGATCAAAGCCCGCAACCGGTCGTGGTGACGGGCCGGATGAAAATGCAGGAAATACCCTTCAATTTTTTCCCGATCCAGCAGGAGCAACAGACTGATAATGAGGGCGCTGATTAAATCGAGGCCCACCTGGGAAATCACCAGCGTTGCGCCGGTAAAGCCGGATAAGACCAGCCCGTTTTGAGCGGACAGATGCCGCATCAACAGCTCCGGGCTAAAGCTGGTCAGCAAGGGGTAGCGTCGGCTAACAAAACTCCACTGTCCGGCCCAGTTGATCATGGCGTCCAGATAGTGCGGCAAATCGCTGACAAACACGTTCAGCTGATTCCAGGTAATGGTGACCACCGGAATAATAAGGCCCACAAACAGGGCAAACAGCACCACATACGGAATGAGCACCGACAACCAGCGGGGCAGCTTTTGATCCAGAAACTCGACCACTGGCAACAGGGCGCTGGCGAAAATAAAAGCCACAAACACCACCACCAGCGCTTCCCGGGCTACAAACAGCAGACATCCCAACAGAACCAGTCCGACTGTCCAAAGCACGTCCTGACGAAATTGACTCACGGGCTCACCATCCAATTGAAGGGGGCTATGGTTCCCATTCTAATACAGTCAGGTCGATTTGCGGGAGACCTCAAGCCCCTGCAAAAGGCGAAGACGCAGCCCACAGACCCTTTGGGAGAGGCGCTTTCAATGCGGGCAAAACCAACAGACCCTGTGGGCGAGGCAATTTCAGGCAGCAGACACCGCCAAACGATGGCCAAAAAGCACGCTCACCCAGCAAGGGCCGGGACGTATCAACGATCTCCGGCCACGGCAGATTTTCGGCCCCGTTTTCCGGCGCTTACCCGTTTTACCTTGTTCACGGAACCCGGCTTTCGGCCTCTTTTTTGGGGAGTACCGGCAGTAAGCATCTCCAGGCTCGCTTGCAGCTTGGGTTTCCGTCCCCGTTTTCTGGGAGCGTCTGTCTGTGGGGCCGCTGGTTTCGGGCCTTCAATGGTATCCACCGTTGCGGGTCGGATGGTTTTATTTTTGCTGCCGGGTTTCCGTCCCCGCTTCTTCGGAACCCCGGCGGGTACGACACCGTGTTCGATAAGTTGAAACTGGGCGAAAAATGCCTTTAACTCGTCCAATGTATCAAATTTAATGGCCATAAATCACTGAAACTCCTTTGGGATTCTGATTTTGGAAAGGTTGAGACGCTCAATAGCCGCCCCCGTAGCCCTTACTCTCTTTTACTTTTACTCTCTTTTACTTTCTTTTTTACTTTATTTTCCACGCGCCGGAATCCGGGGGGGGGGCAGACAAACGATACCGGTCGCGGGAGATGTAAAGCCCCAATCCGGCACTCGGTTGCGAAACGCTCTAGCAATCTGCACGCGATCAACCTGCCCGGGGTTGAATTTAGCCAGCGTGCCTGCACCGATGAATGCCGGTATTTTATCAAGGCGCTAATCTCACGGCTCTCATTTCGCGTATCATGAACCACGCTGGTTTAAATTCAGGATAATAACAATTTAGAATTTTGAGATTTTAACTGAAACAAGTTAAATCGCCAATCTAATTTACTTTTCCCTGTTTCTAGTGGCGTCTTTGGTTATGCACAGCAAGACAAAGCAAACGAAACCCGAAAAGCACCACGGATACGTGGCGGGAATGACCCAGAACGGGGCTCGGTCAGGGTGGATCTGGGTCAGGACGGGTCTGGGGATAATGCCCCACATTTTTGTGAATACATTTTAAGCACAAGGCCCAAAGTCCTCAAGTTTCTCAAGCGTCGGTCGATAGATGCTAAACAGTTATTGAAGGCCATTCCCGGTTATTCCAGGGATGACAGCGATCGTCCGAGGAGTTTATTCTCTAACCGGGTTTTCCCGAACCACTCTCGCTTAAGCGAACCGGCAACACAGGCTGGCAATTTTTCAGGAGTACCGAAAGACACCATGATACTCATTCTGGGCCCGAAGGATATTCATACGGACAGGGTTGCCGGACGGGTATCAGCACTGGGTGAAGAGGTCATCACGCTCAACTCGGGGGACTTTCCAAAATGCGTATCGCTGTGTGGAACGCTGGAGAATGACAGACCGGGCACAATCCGGCTTTCAGGACAGCCGACGGCCATTCCTCTGGAATCGATCCGGTCAGTCTACTGGTACGCTATGTCAGGACTAGCCGTGGGCACAGAATATCCCGAAGAGGAGGCCGATTCCGGCTTTGGCAGTTTCCTGAGAAACCTGGACTGCCACTGGGTCAACCCTCCGCAAGCAGTCCTGTTGCATCGTTATAAATTTCATCAACTCAAACTACTGAAGGCCGCTGGCATCCGGGTACCGGATTCCCTGATGACCAATGAGCCCGAGTCGTTGCTGGCCTTTTATCAAAAGCATCAGGGGCGCATCATTTGCAAGCCCTTGTACCAGGGTTTGTTACTGCATCAGGTGACGGAAGCCGACTTGTTACCCGATCGGCTTGAAAGGCTGCCGGAGTCGCCCCTGCTCTTTCAGGAGTATATTGAGGGCACAGACATCCGCGTCCATGTGGTAGGCGAGGCAACCTTTGCCTCCGAAGTGGTCAGCGAGTTGTTCAACTACAAAACCGACTTCTTCACCCGACCGATCGAAATCCCCGACGAGATTCAGGCGCTCTCTGTCCGGGCAGCACGAACACTGGGACTGGTACTGGCCGGGCTTGATTTTCGCCGGACAGAATCCGGGGACTATGTCCTGTTTGAAGCCAATCCCAGTCCACAGTACCTGATTTTTGAGGATCAGTGCGGTTATCCCATCACAAACACACTGGCCGCCGCACTGGTTCAGGGCCAATGACACTACAGACGGCCCGGTTTCAATTTCCTTTAGGAAAAATCAAAGCAATTTTATTCGATTGCATTTTTATATATTAAAGACATAAAAAACCAATAAGAGGGGCTAATCGTGCGTACCAATCATCACCGACCCTACTTCATTAACTACGCAACTTCTACAGATGCATCCAAAAAGCCCGGGCAGGTGCAAACCAATAAGTATCC
>DAIDMR010000003.1 GCA_027448865.1 Vampirovibrio sp. | reverse complement strand
AAAACCGATAAAAACTTTAACAACGAAGTGGGGGTGTCTCAAACCCTGCTGGCCTTGCAGCCGGACACGGAAATTTTGATTGTGGAAATGGGCATGCGGGGCCTGCGCCAGATTTATATGCTTTCTGAAGCGGCCTGCCCCGATGTGGCCATTATTAATAGCATTGGCCCGGCCCATATCGGCCTGCTGGGCTCTCTGGAAAACATTGCCAAAGCCAAGCTGGAGATTACCGAAGGCCTCAACCCGGCCTGGGGAACGCTGGTCATCAATCAGGAGGCCCCCCATTTGGCCGACTTGACGCCTACGGTTTGGTCTGGAAAGACGGTGCATTATACCCTGAACGAGGCTCGGAACATCACCTCTGTCCTTATCGAAGGGCAACCGGGCAGCCGCTTTGACTATGGTGGGGTGTCGGTGACCTTGCCGGTACCCGGGGAGCATATGGTGGCCAACGCCCTGGGCGTGCTCAAAGTCGGGGAGGCGTTGGGCTT
This sequence comes from Vampirovibrio sp., assembly GCA_027448865.1. Taxonomy (GTDB): domain Bacteria; phylum Cyanobacteriota; class Vampirovibrionia; order Vampirovibrionales; family Vampirovibrionaceae; genus Vampirovibrio. The sequence continues at coordinate 2,560 of DAIDMR010000003.1, read as the reverse complement.
TACCGCCGCACAACTGGCCCCCGGATTGTCTGCTTTCAAGCCGGAAAAAGGGCGCGGGGAGCGCAAGGCCCTGAAGGGATACACCGATGTGTGGGTCATTGATGACGCCTACAACGCCAACCCGGACAGTGCCAAGGCGTCCATCAAGGCATTTTTATCCGCCGCCCAAGCCGATTGCCAGCATTTTTTGGTGGTGGGTGGCATGAAGGAGCTGGGCGAGCTGAGTCGTCAGTATCACGAGGAATTGGGTTTATGGCTGGCTGCACAGCCGCACATTGATGCCCTGTTTACGCTGGGAGAAGAAGGGGTCTGGTTGGCGGAAGCCGCTGGCAATGCCCGCTTCCCGGTGCGCCATGCCCAAAGTCTGACCCATTTGGCGAGCCAGTTAACCGGCGGTTCCTTTGCCCTGCAAAACGCCATTGTCTATCTAAAAGGCTCTCGGGCCTACAAGCTGGATGAACTCCCGGCGTTGCTGGAACAAGCGGCCTTGAGCCCCGCCTTGGTCACTCAGGAGGGTCACCCATGAGCGTTGAGCGGGTGGGGGCCGCTGTGGCCATTTTGACGCCGTTTCTGGTTAGTTTGGCCTTGGGTGGGCCTTATATTCGGTTTTTACAAAAGCGCTACATGGGCCAGTACATCCGGGAGGATGGCCCTCAGAGCCATCAGAGCAAGGCGGGAACGCCCACGGCGGGTGGGGTGCTGATTCTGTTTTCCTTGCTGGTGGGTTTGGCGGTGTTATACGCGTTGATGGGTACCCATTTTTTCGCCCCGGCGGTGGGTGTGGCCTTGGCCGTGACCCTGGCCTTCGGCCTGCTGGGCTTTGTGGATGACTACCTGAAAATCTCCAAGAAGAAAAACAAGGGCGTGACCGGCTATACCAAGCTGGCGGTTCAGGTGGTGGCAGGTCTGGGGGCGGGTTGGTACGCCTTACAAAGCCTGCCTCACGGCGGGGATGTCAGTGTGTTTGGCTGGTTCTCCATCCCCTTTGGCTTTGTCTATCCGCTGCTGGCGGCCTTTATTGTCACAGGTGCTTCCAATGCCGTAAACCTGACCGATGGGTTGGATGGCTTGGCCAGCGGGACGGCCTTGATGACCTTTATTACGCTGGCCATGATGCTGTTGGCCACGGGGCAGGGGGCGCTGGGCCTGTTTGCTCTCGGCGTGGCCGGGGCCTGTCTGGGGTTTTTGATGTTTAACCGCAATCCGGCCCGTATTTTTATGGGAGATACTGGCAGCTTGGCCTTGGGTGGGGCCTTTGGAGCGCTGGTGGTTCTGGGGAAGCTGGAGTGCTGGGCCTTGTTGCTGGGTGCTGTCTTTGTGGTGGAAACCCTGTCCGTGATTTTGCAGGTGTACTCCTTTAAAACCACGGGTAAGCGCATTTTTCGGATGAGCCCCCTGCATCACCATTTTGAACTGGGCGGCTGGAGCGAGAATCGGGTGGTTTACAGTTTTGTGACCTTCCAGTTTTTTTGCTGTACCCTGGCCGTTTTTCTGTACAATTTTGCTATGTAAGTGAAGGATGGCTATGGCGACACAGGATTGGAACGATCAACCGCTCACCGTATTGGGATTGTCTCGCAGTGGGGCGGCTGTGGCCCGGTATGTGGCTCAGCGGGGTGGTCGGGTCTTCCTCAGCGAGACTGTTCCGGCCGCGCCTCACAATGAAGCCCTGCGACAGGAGCTGACCAGTCTGGGGGTGACCGTGGAAATGGGCGGTCACAGCAAGCAGTGTTTTACCCATGCCAATCTGGTGGTGGTCAGTCCGGGTATTCCGCCCAGTAGCGAGGCCATTGAACAACTGCGCCTGAGCGGTAAAACAGTCATTTCCGAAGTGGAATTCGCCTATCGTCAGGTTCCGCATATTCCCATAGTGGGCATTACCGGCACCAACGGAAAGTCCACTACCACCACGCTGGTCTCCTGGATTTTAACCCAGGCGGGCCAGCAGGCCCCGGCTTGCGGCAATATTGGCGTCCCCATCACCGATGTCATTAACGGACAGACCCCGGATTATCTGGTGGCGGAGCTGAGTTCCTTTCAGCTGGAGTTTTCGCCTACCCTGACGGCCAAAGTGGCTATTTTTACCAACTTCAAACCCGATCACCTGGATTGGCACGGCTCTCTGGAAGCCTATCAGGAGGCCAAGCTGAAGTTATTCACCGGTGCGCAATCGCCCGAATGGTCAGTGGTACTGGCCGATGATCCGGTCAGCCAGCTGATTGCCAGCCGCACCACCAGCAAAATCCTGTGGTTTTCCCGGGATCAGCATCTGGTAGCCCAGTACGCCAACAAAGCCTATCTGGATGAAAGTCAGACCGTGGTCATCCAGTTGGAAGGGCAGGCCCCGGTGCGCTTGTTCCCGGTGGATTCCCTGCAACTGATCGGGGATCACAATTTTGAGAATGTGCTGGCCAGTGCTTCGGCGGCCCTGCTGCTGGGGATGGAGCCCGCTGTGATTGCCCGGGCCTGTCAGGCCTTTCAGGGGCTGGAACATCGATTGGAGCGGGTGGATGCCTTTGGTCCTAAACAAGTGGTTTTCTACAACGATTCCAAGGCCACC
>DAIDMR010000002.1 GCA_027448865.1 Vampirovibrio sp. | reverse complement strand
CCGACCCATGAATTTCCCTTCCCGCTGGCCCACCGCTCCTGACCGTCTCAATTCTTGCCATGATACTCATCCAAATAAAGGGGATTAAGACCCGAAACCCAACTGCTATCAACCCGCACTGATATAATTTTTTTGTCTTTCAAAAAGCACCTGCTTGAAACACACTGCCCACAAAACCCGATACTGAGGTCGCATGAGCATTTCCCAGAAAAAGAAACCCGGTATTCGACAATCCGCTGCCTCTCTACGCAAAGGATCCGCCCCCTTGGACGAACCCCGTAAAGCCAAACGCCAGGACGAGTTTATGGCCCTGGATGACGAAAATGAACTGTCATTCAACGATGGTCAGGAACAGGTCGATTTTTTCGAGGAGGAGGAAGAAGAGGAAGAGGGCGCTGAGCAGGAGAAAGTTCAGGCAGAACGGGGCTCCGCCGATGATTCGGTGAAAATTTACTTGCAGCAAATCGGCAAAGTAAAACTACTCAATTCCGAGCAGGAAATTGAACTGGCCAAGCGCATTGCCGAGGGTGATGAAGTGGCCAAAGGGCAATTGGTAAAAGCCAACTTGCGATTGGTGGTCAGCATTGCCAAAAAATATATTGGCCGGGGGCTTTCCTTTCTGGATCTGATTCAGGAAGGCAATTTGGGCCTGATTCGGGCCGCTGAAAAATTTGATTACAAACGCGGCTTCAAATTCTCGACCTACGCCACCTGGTGGATTCAACAATCCATCACCCGGGGCATTGCCGATAAATCCAGAACCATTCGCCTGCCCGTCCACATGATTGAAACCATTGGCCGCCTGAAAAAAGTAACCCGCGATCTCTCCCACGATTTGGGTCGTACTCCCACCAAGGAAGAGTTGGCCGGTAAAATGGGCATTTCACTGTCCAAATTACGATTGGTGCTGAAAGCTACCCAGTCCACCATCAGCCTGGAGACCCCTTTGCACACCAAGGATGAGGCCTCCAAAATCGGGGATTTTCTGGTGGATGAAACCACGGAATCTCCCGATAGCCGGGTCTCTCAGGAAAATCTGACCGAGGAGCTGGATAAAATTCTGGACAGCCTGCGTCCCCGGGAGCGGGATGTATTGAAACTGCGCTTTGGTTTGAATGACGGCAACAAACGCACTCTGGAAGAAATTGGCCAACTGTTTGGGGTCTCCCGGGAGCGGGTTCGCCAGATTGAAACCCGCGCCCTCAACAAACTGCGCAAAATGTGCCGTAGCAACCGCAATATTAAAAGCCTGAAAAACTATTTGAATCCCTAACCGGCTGGTTTCCCCATTATCGGTTGTGGGGTATGATCTTGGTATCCAAACCGGGCAGATGAGTGAGTGTCATTTTTCAGGTCGGCATTTTTAGCCAGTGGCTTGCCTTTTCGCTGATTTCTATTTTGAGCGTCGCTGCAAAGCTCAGTCAGCCACTGTCCAGACCCCGTTAAAATTCCGAAGCAACCGGAAAGGCTGGAACAACAATTATGAAGTTGCTGTTTATTTGCCACCTGACCCAAAACGCCCTGGATGACACCGTTCGGGCCATGCGCTATCTGGGACGGGAACTGGCGATGCGAGGGCATGAGGTCGATTACTTTTTTCGTCGCCCGCAAGACAGTGACGAGCAACCAGAGCCCATTTCCCTACTGGAGTGGCCCATGCGCATCGCCCCGCTGGCCAGCCGCAAATGTCAGCAAAAAAAATATGATATTGTTCTGGCCACCGGCAGCAGTGGCTGGTGTCTATCCTCTTTTCGGGACTGGTTGCTACCCCCGGAAACACGGGTCGTCTCCTGGCACCTGCACGATGATCCGGCCATGGGCAAGCCTGTGGAGCCATCGCTGGAGGATCTGCAGGATGCCGCCCCCAGTCTGACGATGCCCCCCATCCCAAAGGATTGCCTGCTGCAGCAACTGAACGTCTGGACGGTGGAGCAAGCGCTGAAAACGCAGGACGGCTGCTTTTTAACCGGGTTGGAAGATGTGCATCACATCCGCCGGAAATACCCCCAGTACGCCAGTAAAGCCATGTATCAGCCCCGAGGCGTGGACGCCAAATTCTACAGCCCGCAACGGCTCAAGCAAAAAGCCAACCCGCCTTCCAGATTGCTTTTAATTAGCAACAACCACACGGAAAAAGCCATTGCAGCCCCCGTGGTGGAGGCCTTTCAGCAAATCCTGAAAGCCCACCCCCAAGTAACCTTAACCGTGGCAGGCGACAACCAGCTACCCTCTCCCGATGAACTGTTCGCCGACTTTCCGGAACCGCTCAAGCCCGCCTTACATTGCGTCCGGGTTCAGCAAGAAGAAACCCTGCCGGACTTGTACTTACAGCACGATTTGTTCATTCAGCCCCACAATACACCGGCACAACCATTGGCCGTACTGGAAGCCATGGCCAGCGCCATGCCAGCGGTGGTGGTGCAAAACCCGGACTTTCAGGAGGTGGTCACCCACTATGAAAGTGGTTTATTGGTGCCGCCCGACAACCCGCAGGCCATGGTGGAAAGCGTGACCCACCTGCTGGAAAACCCCACCCTGTGCCAAGCCATGGGCGAAGCCGCCTTTGAGACTGTGACCCGCTGCTACACCTGGCATCAGGTCTGCGATATTTTCGAGGTCAATTTAACCCGAATTCTGGAACAAGCCATGGCCTGAGGCAAATGGCGATACGGCCCCCCGCCCCTAATCGCAGTTATTGCAACTGGCAGCGTCATTATCGGTAGGTTCAGGGGTCTGGGCCACCACTGACAGGGGCTGATCCTGACGGGTGTTATTGCGGTACACAGTGACCCCTTTAATGCCGGACGCGTACGCCAACCGAAAGGCCTGCTCTACATCCTGAGGCGTGGCCGATTCCGGCAGGTTAATGGTTTTAGAAACCCCATTGTCCGTAAAGGCCTGAAAAGCGGCTTGCATGCGAATGTGCCACGCCGGGGCCACATCAAAGGAAGTCACAAACACCCGCCGGGCGGACTCGGGCAATCCTGCTCCTGCGTTATGCGTAACGTCCTCTTCAGAGTAGTCATCCAAAGCCTTCTCCAAACGCCCGGTTTCTTTCACACTGGAAAAAATGGCTTGCGGTTCCGTGGCATGTTGCTGGACAAATTGGGCAAATACCGGATGCACCTCGGAAAAACGCTGATTGTCCAGCACGGTGCGGGTAAACGCCAAGGCGAACACCGGCTCAATCCCCCCGCTGACGCCCGCAATCATGCTAATGGTACCAGTAGGCGCAATACACGTGGTGGTGGCGTTACGAATTCCCACTTGTGCCACCCGCTGGGCCAGCGCCTGCCATTGGTCGATAGACACTTTACCCGTAGGCACAGCCGTCACCCGAGCCAACAGCCAATCAGCCTGCGTGTAGCGACTTTGTGAAAAATTCGGGAAGGCCCCCCGGGCTTCCGCCAGCGCTACAGAGGCCAGTTTGGACTGATAATCAATCCAGGCGGCCAACGCATGGGCTAGGGTCACAGCGGCCTCAGAATCGTAGGGAATGCCCTGAGCCATCAGGCAATCGGCCCAGCCCATCACCCCCAGGCCAATTTTGCGATTCCCTTGCACCATGGATTGAGTCTGCGGCAAGGGGTACTGATTCACGGTAATCACATTGTCCAGAAAACGCACCGCCCCTTGCACAGTATCCGCCAGTTTTTGCCAATCCAATTGATTTTGATCGTTCAGCATCTGCATCAGGTTAATGGAGCCCAAATTGCAGGCCTCATAGGGTAGTAATGGCACTTCCCCACAGGGGTTGGTAGCCTCCAGCGCCCCAAACGCCGGGGTGGGGTTGTCCCGATTGACCCGATCCAGAAAAATCAAACCGGGCTCCCCGGTGCGCCAGGCGCAATCCACGATACGGGTCATCAAGCCACGAGCAGGCAAGCGTTTCACCACTTGCCCCGTGTTGGGATGAACCAAATCAAAATCCCGATCCTCAGCCAGCGCCTGCATAAACGCATCGGTAATGCTGATGG
>DAIDMR010000001.1 GCA_027448865.1 Vampirovibrio sp. | reverse complement strand
ATCTCTCCGGCCACCGCCTGATTCTGGCGATCTTCCAGACCGGCCACCGCCGTAAAATTCTTGGTGCCAAAACCCTTGGCAATCATCACGTTTTTGGCGTGCTGAATCATGTACTCATAGCCACCGGCAAAACTAAGCACGCCGATCAGTGTGGCGAACTTGGCTCCCAGCAAATTGCGACCAGCCACTGTACCCGCATGTTTGGTCAAATAGTCTTGACCCAAAGTAGACCACGAGGAACCCACTTTCTGGATAAATGCCTTCCGTCCGGCAGCATCCAGGCCTGTGGTCAATCCGTGCAGGGACGAAAGTCCCTTGGCGATAGAAGGGGCAGCCAGTGGAATGGCGAAATAAAAGGCACCATTCTCGATATTCTCCAGAAAGGCGTCCTCAGCCAATTGTTCCTTACTGCGGGCCAAGGGGATTTTGGGCGCCCAAACGCCCAGCAAATCCAGGCCAAATTGCGAAACAGCGTTGGGCGGCAGCCCCCCAAACTTGGGTTGGGCAACTTTATTATTCGGTTGTGGCTGTGGTGCTGACTGGGACATTCTTGAATCCTCTGGGCCAATTGATGTGGATCAATGGATGCTTTTACAAAACCGGTGAAAGTAAAAAACCGCCGACCTGTTTCGGAGGGAGGTCGGCGGTTTGGCTGTATCTGGTTAAAACCGGGGTTTAGATTTCTTCACAGCGCATTGGCCCACACTCCCGAAGGATAATGGGACACATAATCATCACAATGGCAAAAATAGTGAAGAATTCCATAAATAGTTTCCTGAAGGAATGCTTGTAGCAGGCAAACTTTTTAACTTCCAAATAGAGTACTGTTTCAAGAAAATCTGTCAATCCCAAAAGTTGCCCGCTAAAGCCCTATACATAAAGATGTCTTATGAAAAAAAGGGGCCCGGATGAACCGAGCCCCATCTCGTTTGTTGGAAAAACGAAACCGTGTGAATCGTTTCGCCAACCACCCGGGCTTACTGTTGCAGTAGTCGCAACGCCAGCTGGGGTGTTTGGTTGGCCTGTGACAGCATCGCCTGCGAGGCCTGCTGTAGTATCTGGTTTCGGGAGAGATTGGAACTTTCCATCGCCACATCCACGTTTCGAATCCGTGACTCCGAGGCGCTCAGGTTCTCAATACCGATGGAGATGTTATTGGCCGCACCCTCCAGACGGTTCACCACCGCGCCCAGTACCCCCCGCTTGGTGTTAACCGCGTCCAGAGCGGCATCCACCATCGTCAGCAAGCCACGGGCCGCGCTACCGTTGGTCAGACTGGAGGTCAAAGAGGTGCCATCCCAGCCTGTGATACCGAGTGTAGAGGCTTTGGAATCGCCCAATGCACTGGCAATGTCAATTTGATCGTTGCTGGAGTTGTTGGCCCCCACTTGCAGGATAAACTGGGAGGGGCTGGCACTGGAGAGCAGATAAACGCCGTTGAACTGGCTGGCAAAAGAAATCCGGTCAATATCGGTTAACAGCTGTTCAATTTCGACCTGCATGGCGGAACGCTGAGCGGTGTTGTAGGTATCGTTGGACGCCTGCACGGCCAGCTCGCGAATCCGCTGCAAGCTATCGGTAATGGTCTGCAGGGAACCGTCGGCGATATTCAGAACGTTGATGCCATCCTGCGTGTTATCGAAGGCTTTTTGAGAACCCCGGATCTGGGCACGCAACTTTTCGGACAACTGCAAACCGGCGGCGTCATCCCCGGCCCGGTTGATACGGTAACCGGATGACAGCTTTTCCATGGTCTTGCCCAGCATGCTGGTATTCATACTCAAGCTGCGCTGAGCGTTTAATGAGGAAACGTTGGTGTTAATAACTAGTGGCATTCGAAATCTCCTTTTTCCTAAATCCCTCAAACCGGTTACGGATCTGGAATCCCTTCCAGACACCGCACACTAACCCGGTGATGACAAGCTGCCATCCAGGATCAGATGAGGGGGGCTTTGTGTGTAACTGGGTTTTTCCAACAAGACGCCGCTGAAAGCATTGCTGACTTCATTGGCCTTACCAACACTTGCTGTTGGCTTACAAACTGCGTATCGGGTCGGTGCCACTCAAACTGAAGACCGCTGGCCAAAAACTCCACCGTTTACCGGAAGGCCCGGCCACGATAAAAACCGACTAAACCCTTGTCCCTCGTTATTTTCAGCCATTTCAAAAACAGCGACTCCAAACGGGCTAGTCTCCCCTGGACAGAGGAGTCAAGCCCAGACCCTGCACCTCTTTTTTCTCCGCAAGAATACTATAATAGGAAGGTGGGAAGTTTTTAACAGAGTGAGCAATAACCTTGATGGTTCCCCATGACAATTTCTGAATCCGGGGCTGAGTCTGGGCCAGAAGCCTGCCCTGAAACTCAAGAAACAGAGCGAAACACGGCGCGAGACACGGCACCGGATACGCCGCCGCCTCATCGCCCTCCCCAGGGCAGAAGCCCCGGGGCCCTACTGGGCCATGCCCTGAGCCTATACGCCAGACACTGGAAAGCCTTTACCGGCGTGTTAATCGGGCCGGTGGCCCAAATGGTTGTGGGTGTCTACGGCAGTCAAATCATCAACTTGTGGTTACTGGATCAGAATCAGGCCCTGGCCATGCGATACCCCTGGGTGGCAATCGGCCTGACTATCGTTGTAACCCTACTCTGTACAGGGCTGATTTTACGGGGGGGATGGCAGTACATGCTCTATTGGGCCAGCCTGTGCCTCAACGCCTGGGAAGCGGAAAACGGACAGCCTCTGGACTTTAAAAAAGCGTACCAAAGTCTCAGTAACACTAAAAAAGCGCCTTACGCCATTCTGGCCTGCACCTACTTCAGTCTGCCCGCTCTGGCCCTTTTGCCCTTCATTGTTTTATCCCTGCTGGGCGCCAGCTTAGGGCCCAACATGCTGGAACTGCTGATGATCGCGGGCGTTTTGCAAAGCCTGTTACTGGGAGCCCTGTGGGTGGCCAGCCTGATTCCTCTCACCTTTACCTTCCAGATTGCCGCCTTTGAAAATGGCCTCCCCTTCAACCCAATCCATACCTTCCTGCTGAGTTCCAAATTCGTCCTCAAGCAGTTCTGGAAGACCACCTGCCTGCAAATCACCGTCTTCCTGCTGACCAATATTCTGATTCCTCAAGCGCTGGTCTGGTTATTTCGGCTCTTAAAACTGAGTACGCCCCTGGATCAGCTGCACAGTTGGCTGATTCAGCAACTGGTGACGGGGATGGAAGGAGAAATGTCCTTTAACAGTCTGCCCCTGTGGAAAAGTCTTTTAGGGGAAGACTTTTCGTGGATTCGATTGTTATCCCAAACCCTCACCGATCTCGGCCTGTCCTGCACTCTGACCTTATTACTGCTCCCATTGGGTACCTTGGTATTTACCCTTCTTTATAAAGATATTTTGAAATGCGATCGATCTAAAAAAACCTGGTTGGGCTTTTAGGGCACATCAAAATACAGGTGGGGATTTCCAGAGGTATTATCAGAGGATAGCCACCTTGGATAGCCACCTTGGATAAACACCTTTGGGGATAGACGCCTTGGCAAAACCAGAGTGTTGGTATCTGGGGAAGCGATTCGCGCCAACTTCCTGTGTAACCAAATGTATCAATTTCATGGCGGCCCCCTTCAGGAAAACAGAGGGACGCCCGAAGAAGAGATCAGTGGAAATTCCATTTTCAATGTCTCTCCCCTAAAAAATCTCGAAACGGCGCCTCACTCTCGGGCGCCATTTTTATTGCCCCCCGGTTTAATTCTTAAAGAATAACAATAACCAGCCCAGCGCTAGGCAAACCCTTTAAAAAGTCTTATAGTTTGAATAAGTAAACTGAGCGGGATCATCCGGCAGGCTTTGCAGGGCGGGGCTGACAGCGCTGGGACGCACAGTGATCACGTCTGGCGCGGTGCTGGCGCTGGCCATCACATTGG